>DASXPG010000134.1:0-4032 GCA_036493755.1 Gemmatimonadales bacterium | reverse complement strand
CACCGTTCTGCTTCTGACCTGGATCAACGTCCGCGGCGTGAAGACCGCGGCGATCATCCAGACCACGCTGACCTCCATCAAGACCCTCTCGCTGGCCGCGCTCGTCCTGCTCGGCGTGACCGTCGCGCGGCACGCCGATGTCGCGGCCGTCAATTTCGGCTCGGCCTTCTGGCCCGCGGGCGGGCTGACGCTCGCGCTGCTGCCGATCATCGGCGGCGCGATGGTGGGTTCGCTCTTCTCGATGGATGCCTGGAACAACGTCGGTTTTGCGGCCGCGGAAATGAAGAATCCACAGAAGGATCTTCCCTTCGCGATGGGGGCGGGCGTGGTCATCGTGGTGACGATCTATCTCCTCGCCAACGTCGCGTACCTCAGCGTGCTGCCGCTGAGTGCGGTGCGGGCCGCGTCGACGGGTACCCACCCTCCCATCGGAGCCGCGGCGCTCCAGGCGATGTTCGGCAGGGCCGGCCTGACGCTGATGGCGATCGCGGTGATGATCTCGACCTTCGGCTGCAACAACGGGCTGATCCTGGCGGGGGCCCGGGTCTACTACGCGATGGCCGGCGACGGTCTTTTTTTCCGGAAGGCGGCGACGCTGCATCCGGTGCATCGCACGCCGTCGTTCGCGCTGATTGCGCAGATGATCTGGACTTGCCTGCTCTGTCTCTCGGGGAGTTACGGCGACCTGTTGGAGTACGTCATCATCGCCGCGCTGCTCTTCTACCTGCTGACGGCGATCGGACTCTTCGCGCTGCGACGGTCGAAGCCCGATCTGCCGCGCCCGATTCGCGCGCCGGGCTATCCGTGGCTGCCGGGATTTTACCTGCTCGCGACGCTGGTATTCTGCGTGAACCTCCTGTTCGTGAAGCCGCTCTATACCTGGCCGGGCCTGATCATCGTGCTGATTGGCGTGCCGGTCTACTTCATCTGGCGGAAGGTCGGCGGTGGCTCGGTGCGGGGCGATGCTGCCATCTAATCGCCACCGGCCCCGTTACGCGGTATCTTACGCTCATGCTTTCGCGATTCGCGGGCATTTCCCGTATCCCGATTCTGATCGGCGCACTGCTGTGCCTGGGCGGCCTGGTGTCGAAGGCCGAGGCGCAGAAGACGGCGCCCGCCGTCACCCGCGACTCCGACCACGACGGCGTCCCCGATACACGCGACCGCTGCCGCGGCACACCCATCGGTACCCACGTCGACGCCAATGGCTGTCCGGCGCCGGTGACCGTAGCTCCGCCCCCGGCTCCTCCGGCAGCACCGCCGGCGGCGCCCATTGCCGCGCCGGTAGCCGCGCCGACCTCCGCGCCCGCTGCGGCGCCGGGGGGCACTGCCGCCAATAAGACGCTCGCTCCAGGCGGCGCTCCTCCGCCGGCTCCGGTCACGACACAGTCAACCACGCCGGCGAATCACCCACCGGCTTCCGCGCCGCCGAGTGCGCCGACGCCCGCCCCGGTGAGCGCGCCCGCCGGCGCGACGGTGCCGCTTCCTGTGCCGGCCGGCGGCAGCCGTCCCGCTCCGGCTCCCGCGCCGCCGCCCGCGGCCGCGCGACCCGCTGTTCCCACGGCGGTCACGGATCCCACCATGACGGCGGGCTTCTGGATGCCCGCCTATTCCGGCCATTCCGACGCCGACAAACTCGAGTACGCCCGCGCCCTGATTCTCCGCCTCGACTCGGCGGTGGTCGCGCTGGTCGATGTGTTCCGGAACACGTCGGGTGCGCCGCTCGCCGGCGCCACCGGACCTAACGTTTTGTCGGCACGCGAAAAAGGCCGCTGGACCCGCTGCCGGTTGATCCAGCTCGACCTCAGCACGATTTCGGAGGCCGTCGGATTGGTGAAGGACAGCCTTCCCGGCGGACCGATGGTACAGCATGGCGCCGCGGGACTGGCCCAGGCCTTCGAAGGCCTCGTGGCCACCGGTGAGTGCGACAACATCGGCTCGATGATCGAGGCGCCCGATCGCTGGGCGCCCTGGCAGACCAACTACGAGACCTCGGCGCGCAACTTCTACAGGGACTGGTACAGCCAGCTGCGCGCGGTGCACGAGGCCGATCGGAATTTCGCGCGCGCCCTGGCGCCGGCCCTGCCGGCGGCGCGGCAATTCCCGGTGCCGCCGGGCCTGCCGCCTAACGCCCCCACCGTCGGATCGGCGCGATGACCCGAATCAACGCGGTGTTGCTGCTCGTCGGGGTCGCGACCAGCGCGGCCGCGCAGACCACACCGAACAAGACGCCGCCGCCCCAGTCGGCGCCGGGGGCCGGCTCCGCGGCGCGCCCGGCCTCGCCGCCCGCGGCACCGTCCGCAGCTCCGGCGGTCGACACCACGATTCTGCCGCCCCAGGAAATCGGCACCATCCTGGTCGGCCAGACGCGCGCCGGGATGCTCGAGATCGGCGACTACACCATGGGTGACGCGACCTGGGCCGATGTCTGGTATCTGAACCTCGCCGCCGGCCAGCGCGTCACCGTCGACCTCATGTCCACATCGTTCGACGCCTACCTGCAGTTCCTCGATCCGTGGGGCGGCAAGCTCGCCGACAACGACGACGGCGGCGGACACGGCAACTCGCGCCTGAGCTTCACGGCGCGCGAGGCGGGGCGATACCAGATCGTGGTGAACTGTTCGGGAGATTCGCCGAAGACGGGCCGCTACACGCTCATGGTTCACTGACCGGCTGGGCGCTACGCATGAAAAAGGGGCGGCCACTGCCGCCCCTTTTTGTTCTCGCTGTTTCTGATTTTCGTCTCCTTCGATTCCTGCCTAACGGCCGGTGCGCAGCCCCGCGCCGAAGAAGAGCATGTTCGACTTCTTGGGTGTGTCCGGAGGCGGCTGGCTGTTCCAGTCGTCGAGGCCGGCGCTCGAGTAGGTCGAGAGCATCATGTTGTAGCGGCCGAAGAGGACCAGCGTGGAGCGCGGCCCGACGCGGAAGGTGAAGCCGCCGCCGAAGACGCCCATCCCGCCCGACCAGCCCCACGAAGGCGAGGCGGTGTTGCCGTTGGTGCGGTCCTGCACATCCGAGAAGGAGAGCCGGGTGTAGGCGGCGCCCGCTTCGAGGAAGAAGACTTTGGGCGATCCGTTCGGATTGCGGCCCAGCGGGCGGATGATGAACGTGCCGCCGAACTGCGTCGTCGCGAGGCCGAGCTTGAGAAGACCCGTCGTCGAGGCGGTGTTGAAGTTGAACTCGGCGGTCTGGGTCAGTCCGACGGTGCTGGCGGCGAAGGCGCTGATGGCGAAGTGCTTCGACATGTTCAGCTCGCCGATCGCGCCGACCTGGATGCCCGGCTTGGCCTTCACCGTAAGGCAGCAGCTCGAGTTGTTCTGGTCCACCAGGTTGCCCATCGGGCTCAGGTAGCCGATGTAGGGTGTGAGCGCCACGCCCTGCTGCGCGGCAAGATTGCCGGACACGCCCACTGCCAGCGCGCCGACCATCAGTCCTGTCCAGCAATGACGCATACCACCTCCACACGAGAGTTGATGAAATTCGGGCCGGCCCGAATATCCGGCCCGGCGCGCGCCGCCGCAACCCGCGAATATCACGCGATTCACTCGTTATGCAGCGGAAAACGCGAACGGCCCCGCGATTCGCAGGGCCGAGAAGCCACGCATGCGCCGGACAGGAGTCGAACCTGTGACCTCCAGCTCCGGAGGCTGGCGCTCTATCCAGCTGAGCTACCGGCGCAGTGAAAAGTCGGGGTGGGCGGATTTGAACCGCCGACCTCCTGGTCCCGAACCAGGCGCGCTAACCGGGCTACGCTACACCCCGTGACATCAGAATCGGCCATACGAAATAGTGGTGCGCCCAGGAGGAGTCGAACCCCCAACCTTCTGATCCGTAGTCAGACGCTCTATCCAGTTGAGCTATGGGCGCGGATGGGCGGTACAAGATTCGAACTTGTGACCTCTACGATGTCAACGTAGCGCTCTAACCAACTGAGCTAACCGCCCCCTGTGAAACGCGGAATGCGGAAGGCGGAAGGCGGAATTGAAGCGCTGCACTTCGTTCCGCGTTCCGAGTTCCGCATTCCGCATTTCA
>DASXPG010000133.1:0-7568 GCA_036493755.1 Gemmatimonadales bacterium | reverse complement strand
ACGAAGCCGCGCTGGAGCCGCGAGCGCCTGCTCGCCCCGCCGCTGCCGGAATCGCGCAGCGCCGTGGCGACGCCGCCGCCCGTCGCGTGGAGCGCGGGCGAGAGCCCGAACAGGATCCCCGTGGCTACCGCCAGCGCCAGGACGAACCCGAAGGTGACGGCGTCCGGCGCGAGGTTTACGCCGTCGATCTCGGTCCGCATCTGCCAGGCGAGCACCTGCCAGGCGAGCGTCAGCCCGATGATGCCGCCGGCCAGCGCGAGCAGGGTGGATTCCGTCACCAACTGCCGGACCAGGCGCAGCCGCGACGCGCCGAGGGAGAGCCGCACGGCGACCTCGTGCCGGCGACCCACGGCCGCGGCCACCATCAGCGAGCTGACGTTGGTCCAGGCGACCAGCAGGATCAGGATGCCGACGGTCAGGATCATCGTGAAGGCGATGATGATCTCGTTCCGGTCCGGCCCTGGTGGCGGCTCGCGCATGCCCAGCACGTCGGCGGTGCGCGTCATGCCGACCCGCGCCGCGGAGTCCGGAAGTGTGCCCGAGACAACCTCCCGCGCAATGGACGTGGCGCGTTCGCGGCTCGCGCCAGGGGCGAGGCGGGTAATCGCGGAGAGCGCCGCCTCATCCGTGAGCCAGCTCGGGGCAACGCGCTCAACCGCGGCGCGGCTGCGCAACTGCATCCACACCGCCGGCTCATTCATGTTCTGCAACGGGCCCTGGAAGCGGGGCGGCGCCACGCCGACGACCCGTACCAGGACGTCGTTCACGCGGGTGTCGCGCCCGACGGCGTCCCTGGCGCTGCCGAACAGCCGCTGGGCCGCGAGGTACGACAGGACCGCGACTGGGGCGGCCTCGTCCTCGCTGGGGAAGCCGGCGCCGGCCGCCAGCGGAACGCCCAGTACGGCGAAGTAGTTGGATGTGACGAACTGCGCGCTGACCGCGCGCACCGGGACGCTGTCGCCGCCCAGGATGACATCCTCCTGCATCCAGGCCGCGACGTCCTGGAAGACTTCTCGCCGCCCGGCGAGCCTCTCAAGCTCCGGCTGGGACAGCCCGCGCGGATGCCAGGCGCCCGAGCGCGTGTCGCGTTGCTGAGCCCAGATCCGCTCCTGCGCGCCATCATTCGGCATCGCGGGAGCCGGCCGAAGAAACCAGGCCTGGAAGGTCGAGAAGATCAGCGCATTGGCGCCCGTGCCGAGGGCAAGTACGGTGACGATGATCGCGGTGGTTGCCTTGTGGCGCGCGAAGTACCGGAAGGCGAAGCGCAGGTCGCTGGCGAGAGCATCGCGCCACCGGGCGATGCGAGATTGGCTGGCATGCATGCTGTTCAGACGGCGCACGGTGGGACGGTGTTTCACGCCATCTCGGCTCCTATCACATCGCGCACCTGTCAGTCGGGCAGTACGCGGCGCGGGCTCTTCGGCCAATACCCGGACTCCAGCTCCGACGCGACGGCCTCGATATCGGCCAATCGGTCACGCAGGTAGGTCTGCGCCTGATCGATCGCGACGTTAGGCACAGTCGGGGTGATCTCACTGAAAACATGATGGAGCACCAAGGCGGCCTTCAGGTCCCCTGGTATGGGCTTGAAGCTCCTCCGTATTCATGGACGCTTCAGGAATCTGAAGTAGAAGGCTCCGAATATCAGGACGATTCCTGCATTCACTGCGAGCCGTTCCCAGAGCCGGTTCTTGAAGAATAGCACGTCGATCACGACAATCACGGCTGCCATCAAGACTACATAGAGGACAATGATGCGCCGTTCGGCGATCAACGGGAGGCCTGCTACCGCGCCCGGTGAGAGGCCATGAGCGGAGTGCTCCAGTGGAAAGTACCCCATTCCATGATGAGTCGTCCCGGGCTCGTGTGGCCGTTCGGCGTACCGGTCGAATCGACGCGAATGGTGAACCGCTCCACGTTCTCGGGCAGCGAATCCACAGTCATGGCCTTGTGCGCAATGTCATGGGCGGGATCGTATTCCGTGCCCCACTGCCCGGACTGACCGTTGATGATGAGCGTGACGCCCTGCCGCGTCGGTAGCGTCCAGAGGGTATACGTCCCGGGATGCAGCTTGACGCCCGCAAGTTCGATCGGCGCCGAGGTGGCCAGCTGCGTCGCCGCGTTCGCTCCCGTACGCCAGACCTCGTCGTACGGAAGCAGATCGCCGACCAGCGTTCTCCCCCGCCGCACCGGCCGGCTATAGTCGATCGTCAGCGCGGCGGCGCCGACCGTGGCGTGCACGGTGTCGCGGGGACTGAGGGAGGTCGCGAGGCCGGCCCGTTTCTCGTCGGCCGCGAACCGCGCCGCGATGGCATCGATGTCGGGGACGTCCGTGGTGCGGCGGACCTCCTGCTTGTAGGTCGTCCCTTGTCCTGAGTAGGACGACAGGCGGCCATTCGCGTCCAGGTGCGCGATGCCACTTCCCGCCAGGCCGGTGCTGCTGATTTCCCAGGAGCCGTCGGGACGGCGCACCAGATCCGCGTAACCGACGTGACCTTGGTCCCAGCCCTCGAAGAAGTACTGCCCGATCTGCGCCTTGGTGCTGTCCGGCTGCCGGCGCGCCGCGTCCAGCAATGATTCCCAGGTAGCGTAGACGAAGGCGTTCCAGGGAACGGTTTCCGCGTACTGTTTCTGGTATGCCCAGGAGCGCGATCCAGCCGACGTGCCGCGGGTGAACGACGTCGCCCGATCGGAGAAGGTTGCCGTGTGGTGGATGTGTTGCTGGGCGGACGGCGCGTTGGGGATGTCGGTGTCCATCCGCCAGCTGGTGATGACGCCGGTGGGCCCCAGGTCGGCTTCCCAGTGCCGGCGGGTCACGGTCGGCGAGCGGCCGATCGCGTCACCGACAATGTGATTGCCGGTCCGGGTAACCCGCTCCACCGAGGTCGTATCGTTGCCGAGGACGGCCACGAAGCCGTAGGTCTGGGCTCGGGCGCAACCGGCCTGAGCCAGCAGCAGCGCGACGGCCAGGGGAATCTGGAGTTTCATGAAGATACCTCGAGTGCGTGCGAGACCAGGGCGCTGCCGCTCATTTCGTCCGCAGTAGCCGACATCTGTACGGCGGGCGCGGAGGTTTGATTCAAGCGTTGGGAGCCAATTTGCCTCCTTCGGCATCCGGGCGTAGAGTGTGGATCATGACGATGCTCCGCTTCCCATGCTGCACCCTGGTTGCCGCCCTGGTGTTCGCCGCCCCCTTGCGGGCGCAGCTTACAACGACCGAGCAGGCGCGGGTGGACAGCGCTGCGCTTGCGGTGCTGCAAGGCACGGGCGCGCCCAGCGCATCCATCGCCGTGGTGCGGGGCGGCCGGATCGTTTACGAGCAGGCCTATGGCCGCGCGCGGATCAATCCCGAGGTGCCGGCCGCGCCGGTGATGCGCTACGCCATCGGCTCCAACAGCAAGCAGTTCTGCGCCACGGCCATCCTCATGCTGGCTGAAGAACACAAGCTCTCGCTGGACGACCGCGTGGGCCGCTGGTTCCCGAGACTCACCCGCGCGAACGACGTCACCATACGCGAGCTGCTGTCGATGACGGCCGGCTACCAGGACTTCTGGCCGCAGGACTATGTGATGATGGTGGATCCCGACATGCGCCAGCCGGTGAGCGCGGACGATGTCATGCGGCGCTGGGCAATGATCCCGCTCGACTTCGAGCCAGGGTCACAGTGGCAATACAGCAACACCAATTACGTCATCGCCGCCGCCATCGTGGAGAAGGCCAGCGGGATGCGGTTCATGGAGTTCCTGCGCCGGCGTGTGTTCACACCGCTGCACATGACCTCGGTCGCCGATTTTGACCAGGGAAACTGGATGAATGCGCACGACGCGCAGCCGCTGCTGCGCAACGGCCTGGGCGAGCTGCGGGCGGCACCTGACGGCGGCCCGGGCTGGATGTGGGGCGCCGGCGAGCTGGCCATGACGGCGCACGACCTGGCGTTGTGGGATGTCGGGATGATCGCGCAGTCGCTGCTTCGGCCGGCGTCCTACCGGGAGCAGCAGGCCGACATGCGCCTGACGGACGGCCTCTCGACCGGCTATGGCCTCGGCGTCGGCGTCGGCCGATTCAACGGTCACCGCATACTCAGCCACGGTGGCGCGGTGTCGGGCTACACCTCGCGCAACACGGTCTTTCCCGACGACTCGGCGGCCGTCGTGGTGCTCACCAACATTTATCCGGGTGGGGCCGGCGCGCCGGACCAGATCGCGGCCCGCATCGCCGGCATCATCCTGCCGCCGGCAGATACGGCGCGCGCCGCGGCGCTGGAGGAGGCGAGGACGATCTACAACGGACTGACGCACGGCAGCGTGGATCGCGCTCTGTTCACGCCCAACTGCAACTTCTACTTCGATGCCACCGCGCTCCAGGACTACGCGGCCAGCCTCGGCCCGCTCGGCACACCAGCCGAGTTCACGCCGACCAGCTACTCACTGCGCGGCGGCATGGCCATCCGCACCTACCGCATACGCGCGGGCAGCGCCCTCATGGAACTGACCACCATGACGATGCCGGACGGGAAGATCGAGCAGTACATCGTGGCGCGAGCCGGCTAGCCTCATCGCACTGGGGAAGGCGGCGGCGGAAGCATACCGATCTGGCTCAGCCAGGTCTCGGCCAATTGCGGCCACCCGGTAATCGGCAAGCTGGTCCGCCGCAGTCCGAACGCGTGTCCGCCTTTCACATACAGATGCAGCTCGGCGGGAACTCCGGCTCGCCGCAGCGCCGCATCGTAGTAGAGCGAGTTCTCCATCGGATCGACGGGGTCATCCTCCGCCTGGATCAGCAAGGTCGGCGGCGTCCTGTTGGTGACTCGAATATCCGGGTTCAACGCACCCCGGCTCTCGCGTGTTGCCAGATGGCCCGGATAGAGCGCAATCGCGAAGTCGGGGCGGCAGCTCTGCCGGTCGGCCGCATCTTCAGCCGGGTACAAACGGCGCTCGAAGTGCGTGCTCAGCGCGGCGACCATGTGCCCGCCGGCCGAGAAGCCGAGGACGCCGATCTTGTGCGGGTCGATGTGCCAGTCGGCGGCGCGCAGGCGCACCAATCCCATGGCTCGCTGCGCGTCCTGAAGCGCCGTCAGGCAATCCCGATGCGGCCCGGACACCACGCAGGGCACGCGGTACTTCAGCAGGATGCAGGTGATTCCCGCGGACGTCAGCCACTCGCAGGCTTCGGTGCCTTCGAGATCGATCGCCAGGACGTTGTAGCCGCCGCCCGGGTACACGAAGACCGCCGCGCCGGTGTTAGGGCCTGCCGGCGAATAGACGGTGATGGTTGGTCGCGAGACGCTGTCGACGTAGATCCACGGCCTGCCGCCGACGAGCCGCGGTTGGCCGGAATCATCCACTACCGTCCCTGCCATTTCGTGTCCGGTGACCGGCGGCCCGGGAATGGCACCCGCCCAGATGGGGATCTGTGTGTGGCCCGGCGAGGGCTGCCAAGCGGTCTGTGCGACGGCAGGTGTACAGCCGGCGAGCACAATGGACGCTGCCATTGCCAGCAGGCGCGTCACCGGCGCACAGCCGCCCCGATGGCGGCGACGTCGATCTTCTTCATCCGCATCATTGCCTCGAACGCCCATTGAGGCCGATGCAGGTATGCCGGCGACGGTAAACTCGACCGTCAAGGCATCGCCCGCTTTGCCATCGGGATAGTCGGCCGGCGCACGGTGTATTGGCCATCTGTTACCGACTCCTTGTCAGGGACCTTCCAGAGTGGTGCTGTAATTCTCCTTCTTGAACTCGATAAATCCCCGCGCCTTGTAGTTAGGCAGCGCCTTCGGGTCGTCCAGCGTGCAGGTATGCAGCCAGACGCGGTTGGCGCCGATCGCCCAGGCGACCTCGACCGAGACGGTCAGCAGGTGCTTCCCCAGCCCTCGGCCCTGGTACTTCTTCACCAAGCCGAACAGCGTGATCTCGACCGAGCCGTCGTCCTCGTTCTTCATCTCCACGAAGCCCGCGAGCTCGCCGTCGTAGCTCAGGATCCAGATGCCGTAGCCGTAGTCGCTGACCCACTGCTGCCATTCCTCGCCGCTCCACTTCCAGCGATCGGCCCAGTGGTACGCCTCGCCGACTTCCTTGTAGAGCCGCTGGACCAGCGGCACCGACGGCACCGGCACCCGCGCGAAGCGGAGCAGGTGGTCCTCGACCCGCGCCGGCGTGAGCTGACCCGGCGACTTCAGCTCGAGATAGGTGCGGGTGACCTCGATGGTCTTGCTCATTGCGCGAGCGCGGACTCGACGGTCCTCGCCGACTGCTCGGCGTACCCGGCCGCTTCGTCGGCGATGGCCTTCGCTTTGCGGCCGAGGGCGGAGGCCTCGGGCGTCTTGTCGGGAAGACTCTGGAGGTTGATGAGCACATTGTAGTAAGCGCCGCGCGCCGCCGCGCCGGCCAGCATCCCGCCGACACCACCATCTGAGCGGGCGTTGACGTTCCCCGCGACCGCGGCGCGGGCGCAGAGCTTCGCCACATCACGCGCCGCCTCCAAGGTGCGCATCGGCACCTCGGCGGCCGCCAGCATCGCCGACTGGAGGGCGGCCTTCCGCTCGTCGGCCTTGTCCTTGGGGATCGCGTAGGCCTTCATCACCGCGCCGTAGGCCGCCGCATCTTCATCGGCCAGGCGCGTGAGCCGGCTTCGCAGCCCTTCCGCCTGGTCGATCAGTGCCCTGAATTCGGCCTCGACTTCGACGTATTTCTTGCGGCCCACCGTCAATCGGCCGACCATTGCGCCGAGCGCCGCCGCCATCGCGCCGGCGATGGCCGCTACCGTGCCGCCACCTGGCGCCGGCTCGGCAGACGCCACCGCATCGAGGAAACCGCCTAACGACACGCCGGAGCCCGCACGCACCTGTTCCTCGAGGATATGGGCCTTGATCGGCTCGCGGAGCCGGAACATCGACTCGGCGGCGCCCGCGAGGCAGCGCTCGGGCACGAGGCCGACGATCTCGCTCCAGGCGATATCCGCTCCCGCGGCGCGCGCTTCCTTCGCCACCGCGTCATAGGCGACGTGCATCGGCGTGACGTCGATGTCGATGAGGTTCATCGACACCTGCGGCTCACCGCCCGCGGTGAGTCCCATCGCCTGGAGGGCGGGGAGTCCACCACCCGACGTGCGGATCTTCTTGGCTATGGTCTTCGCGAGCGCCTCGTCGCCGCCCTTGAGATAGATGTTGTAGGCCACCAGGAAGGGGCGCGCACCTACAGCCGTTGCGCCCGCCGATTCGTGGATCTGCTTCGGCCCGAAATCAGGATCCTTCGCTGAATCTTTCCCGATCAGGTCCCGCAACCCTTCGAACTCGCCCTTGCGAACATCCGGCAGGCGCTCACGATCGGGGCGCGCCGCTGCCTTACCATAGAGAAAAACCGGAATTCCGAGCTCGGCGCCGATGCGCGCGCCGAGCTTCTTCGCCAGCGCGACGCAGTCGTCCATCGTGATATCGGTGACCGGAATGAAAGGGATGACGTCGGCGGCGCCCATCCTGGGGTGCTCGCCTTTGTGACGGCGCAGATCGATTCGTTCCCTCGCCACTTTGACGGCCTGAAAAGCGGCCTCCGATGCGGCGTCCGGAGCGG
>DASXPG010000132.1:0-2817 GCA_036493755.1 Gemmatimonadales bacterium | reverse complement strand
ACGGATGGGTTCGCGTCCTGTATCCCGCGGATCCTGGCGACGATGATTTCGTGCACGGCGGTAATAGCTTCGAAATTCGCGGCCGCGACAATCGTGAGGCATTCCAGGCCGGTCACACCGACGGCAGCGGGACGATCATCGCCGCGTGGTCGCACGATGCATTCCACTTCGACCGTTTTGTCCGCAACGATCACTGGGACTATCGTGCGCTCGATTCGATGCGCACCGATGATGCCGAGTCGGGGCTGGTCGACATCGTGCAGCAGATGGCCGGAGACGTGCACTTCGATTACGACGTGGCGTCCTACTCGATCGGCGATCGCGCCTACGCGAATCATGCCGCGTACTACGGCGGCTATGGACCGTATGCCTACGATCCCTTCTTCTATCCCTACGGCTATTACCCGTACGACTACGGCTGGGGATTGAACGTCGGCTTTGGCTTCGGTTTCGGCTATGGCTACGGTAGCCGCGGCTGCTTCCGTCTCTGCTATGGGGGCTACGGCGGTTACGGGCGTTTCGGTCCGTATGGCTATCCCCGCGGCTTGGGATGGGGTGTGGGCATCGGGCGCCAGACGGTGCGGCCGGGCATTTTCAGCGCGGGCGTCAGCTACAGAAACCGTTCTGAGTTCGGTGCCCGGACCTTCTCGTCGACGAGCGCGGCACATCTCGGCGTGCGCGCATCGGCGGCCAACAACGGGTTCGATCGCGGCATCGCGCGCGGCGGTTTCAGCCGCGCCCAGGAAACCGGTACGCGGGCGTATTCGCCCCAGGAGCGGCCCGAAGGACGGCGCGTTTCCACCGGCACCCGGGCTGAGGCAGCGCCGCAATCACGGGGCGTGGAAGAGAGCCGGGGATCGTCGGCGGCGCCGAGCGAGAGCCGGGGCGGTGGCAGGTCCTCGGGCGGCGGTGGTCGCTCATCGGGCGGCGGCGGTCGCTCATCGGGCGGCGGCGGGCACAGCTCTGGCGGTGGCCGGAGTGGTGGCGGCCGCAGCGGTGGCGGAGGCGGCGGACGGCGCGGACGCTAGCGCCAGCCGATGATGTCAGGTCAATGACGGGGCTCCGCGATGCGGGGCCTTCGTCGTTATGGCAGGTGCAGCCCTTGGCGTTTGAACGACTTCCATGCGTACTTCGTACATCTAGGGCAGCAGATACCTGAGGCTCACGGAGAGGTTTGATGGACGGCAGCAGCAGCGATGCACCAGCGTGTACCAGTCGGCTGATCACGATCTGCGCGGCGTTTGCGGTTGCCGCCTGTTCCAAAGCCCCAAGCCGCCCGCAGCGGCCTCCGGTTCCCGTGACATTGACATCGGCGCGCCGCCAGGCGGTGCCGTATACCATCGTCGCGAGCGGCATCGTGACGCCGTCCCAGACGGCCGCGGTGGCGCCGCAGGTGGACGGCATCATCACCCAGGTGGCCTTCCACGAGGGCCAGGACGTCGAGCAGGGCCAGCCGCTGTTCCGGATCGAGCCCCAGCAGTACCAGGCGGCCTATCAGCAGGCTGTCGCCGTTCTGGCGCGCGACAAGGCCACCGCCGAAAACGCGCGACTCGAAGCCGAGCGGTACATCCTGATGGCGCAGAACAACGTGGGAACCGCCGAGCAGGCGCAGCAGCAGCGCGCCGTATCGGACGCGGCGGTCGCGCAGGTCATGGCCGACAGCGCCATGGTCTCGACGGCGCGTTTCAACCTCGACAAGACCATCATCCGCGCGCCGATCGGCGGCCGGACCGGAAGCCTGCTGGTCCACGAGGGGAATCTCGTCCATGCTGCCGGCGCGAGCGCGCTGGTCACGATCACCCAGCTTCATCCGATCCTGGTTCGCTTCGCGATTCCCGCGTCGCAGCTGCCGTTGATCCAGCAATACAGCTCGAAGGGCGGGCTGCACGTGCTCGCCAGCCACGGCCCGGCGCAATCCGATTCGAGCATCGACTCGACCCGCGGCACACCCGCGGAGAACGCCCCGGCGGCGCCTTCGATGGGCGGCGGCCGGCGCGGCCAGACGACGGGACCGGCGCGGGGTGGCCGGCCGGGTGCGGCTGACGATCCACCGCCGTCGCGCGCCGACTCCACCGTGCCGACCGGCGCGCCGGTGATCCCGCCGGAGCCGGGAACGCTCTCCTTCATCGACAATGCTGTCGACACCACGACCGGCACCGTCATGCTGAAGGCGACCTTCAATAATCCGATGCGCACGCTGTGGCCCGGACAGTTCGTCTCGATCCAGCTGAATCTCTTCACCGAGCAGCAGGCCCTCGTTCTGCCAACCCAGGCGGTGCAGAGCGGACAACAGGGCTCGTACGTCTACGTCGTGGATTCGGCGAATACCGCGCAGCAGCGGAAGGTCACCGTCGAGCGCACGGCGGGATCCTTGACGGTGATCCAGAGCGGGCTGCGCGATGGTGAGAAGGTGGTCGCCGAAGGCCAGTCGCGGCTGACTCCCGGCGCGACGGTCACGCTGGCCGGCGACTCAGCCGCCGCGGGACGCGGAGCCGGCGGCCGCCGTCGCGGCGGTGCCGCGGCCCGGTGAGCTTCACGGCGGTGTTCATCAAGCGCCCGGTCATGACGACGCTGCTCATGATCGGGCTGCTGGTCTTTGGCGTGGTTTCCTATTTGAAGCTGCCGGTCAGCGATCTGCCGGCGGTCGACTTTCCGACCATCAACGTCAGTGCGAGTCTTTCGGGTGCGAGTCCCGAGACGATGGCCGCGACGGTGGCGACGCCGCTGGAGAAGTCCTTTTCGGCAATAGCCGGAATCGACAACATCACCTCCAGCAGCAGCCTCGGCTCGACCCAGATCACCCTGCAATTCGCGCTC
>DASXPG010000131.1:0-37564 GCA_036493755.1 Gemmatimonadales bacterium | reverse complement strand
GAAGAGAACCGCGCGGCGCATCAGCGCCGGCGGCAGCGGGCCGGCTTCCAACACCTTCTCGACGAACTCTTTCTCGGTGAATCGCGGGCCCAGCGCCTGCTGCACGTCGCGCTCCAGCCGCTCGATCTCCAGCCAACCGACGATGTAGCTCGGCGCCTGCGTTGGCCACGTGGTGAAACGATTCACCTCGGCCTCGGCGGCGCTGCGCTCGAGCCCGACTTCGTCCATGAAGAAGCGTACCGCCTCCTCGTAGGTCATTCTCCCGGTGTGGAGCGACGGATCGATGATCACTCGCGCGGTGCGCCAGAGCCGCATCTGGAGCTGGCCGAGCTGGCCGTCGGGATTGTCGGCGAAGAGACCGCGCCGCGCCATCCAGTGCTCGGCGTAGAGCGCCCAGCCTTCGCCGTAGTAGGTGTTGCCGCCGATGCGCCGCAGCCGCCGGTCATTACGGATCGCGTACGCCTCGGCGAGGTGATGGCCGGGATAGCCCTCGTGCAGCGCGATCACGCTGATCCAGCCGTTGTTCTGGGTGCGCAGTTTCTCGGCGACCTGCGCCGGCGTCATCGACGGGACGATGTCGGTGACGAAGAATCGTCCAGTCGCGATGCTGTCGCGCATGGTGATGCCCCCGTAGCCGCCCCAGGCGTAGGTCTCGCGCAGCTGGAGCGGCGTCGGCACGAAGACCAGCTCCTGCCCGGGCGGAATGCGGATGAGATCATCGCGAATCAGCAGGGCCAGCACCTTGTGCGACTGGGTGCGATAGGCCTCGGTGATGTGCCCCGGCTCGGGATGCCTGGTGCGCATCTCGTCGGCGAGAACGTGCCATGACGTGCCGGGCCGAGTGCGCTGGGCGAAGGAATCGAGCGCGAGCTTCGTCGCGGCGTGGATGCGGCGTCCTTCGTCGATCATCGTCGCGGCGGTGAAGGGGAGAAAATTCACCTCACGCAGCACCCAGTCGTAGTAGTCGGCGCCTGAGGCCCACGAGCCTTCGCCTCCAGCCTGGAGCGTATCGGTCAGCCAGGCGCGCCAGGCGATCAGCGCGGCGCGCGCATTGGTGGCCGCGGCGAGAATCCCCGCCTGCATCGAATCGGGGGCCGCCGCATGGACCCGCTGCACGAAATCCCCGCCGAGGAAATCGGCGTAACTGGCGGCGGTGCCTGCGGCGAGATGGATCCAGAGGGGCGGCGGAGATTTCAGCTGCGAATGGCCGACAGCCATGATCCGCGGCGCGCGCTCGAGATCCTGGCGCACGCCGGCCCAGACTTCAGTAGTCGGCGGGCGATCGCCCGCGACGCGGAAATAGAGGTCGCCCAGGGTCAGGTAGCGTCCCGGCACGCGCTCGGCGTTGTGGAGGATGGTGTCGTAGACCGACCGCTTGAGCCACGACTCGGCGAGGAGCCAGTCGATGCGCTGCGGCACGGTGAGGTGCGTGGTATCGATGGTGCGCAGCTCGGCGAGCATTCCCGCGGCTTCGTTGGCGGCGCGGGTGTCGGCGGCGGCTTCGTAGTTCTTGAGCCAGGCGAGGCTGTCGGCGGGCTCGGTCCGGCGCCGCGGCCGCGCCGAGCCGTTGAGGTATCGGGTGACGAACTGCTCGAAGGCAGCTGAGTCCGTCGTCGCGTTGGCGGCCGTCGGAATCGGCGCCGGAGTGAGCCCCGGCCGAGGACCGCGGGAGCAGGCCGCCAGCAGGGTCACTGCCGCAATCATCAGAATGCCGCGATTGATCATCGGTCTAAACTGTGCTCTCTGGCGCCAGGGCGTAATAGCAGGAAGATTCTCCGCATGAGACATTCACTCGCCGTTCTCGGTGCGCTGCTCATCGCAGCGCCGCTCGCCGCGCAGCAGCCGGCTGCCGCACCACTGCCGCCACTCCAGCCGCCGCGCCCGATGCCGGCGTATCCGCAGCTGCCGCGGGGCGACGGATTCCGCGTGTTCATCATTCCCGACATGGAGGGGATGGCGAGCGCGGTGTTCAACCGTGAGATCGTTGCGGGGAACGAGACCCAGGCGGGCCGGAGCGACCCGCAGTCGCCCTTCACCCATCCCGACTACTGGGATCATTTCCGCGATCTGGTCACGAAGGAAGTGAATGCGGCAATTGCCGGCGCCCGGCGCGGCGGCGCGCGGTCCTTTGTGGTCAACGAGGGACACGGCGGCAACCTGTTCGGCAATATCTACCCATGGGATCTCGATACCGCCGCGCTGCTGATCCGCGGCTGGCCGAAGCCCGAGGTGATGTCCACCGGCATCGATTCGTCGTTCGGCGCGCTGGTGATGACCGGCGTCCATGCCGGGCCTCACACCCCGGGTATCATCGCCCACGCTTACGCCTTCGATTCGATCATCGTGGACGGCCATTGGCTCAACGAGACCGGTTTCAACGCGCTGGTCGCCGGCGAGTTCGGCGTGCCGATCGTCCTCGCCTCGGGCGACAACATCGCGATGCAGCAGGCCCACGATCAGCTGGGCCCGAGCGTCATCACGGTGACGACCAAGATCGCGATCGGGAGCAACGCCGGCGTGACTTTCAGTCCCGCGATCGTCCGGCAGATGCTACGAGATTCCGTGGCGGAAGGCGTGCGGCGCGCGATGCGCGGTCAGATCCGGCCGTTCACGCTCCCCAAGCCCTACCAGGTGGACCTGGTCCTGCGGCGCAGTTATCCGCAGCGGATGGTCGATGCAGTGGACGCGCTCGCCGGCTCGTTCCCCGGTTTCCAGAAGACCGGCGATCACACCTACCACTATGTGGCGCAGAACGCTCGCGACATTGCGCGGCTGTTCGACATGATCGAAGAGCTGGCGCTCCAGTGATGAACCCAATGTGCGTCGGACGTCGTGCATCGTGCGTTGGGCTCCTTGGCGTCGCGGTGATGCTCGGCGCATGCGCTCACCGTCGCTCTGTCGAAGCACCGGCGCCGGCGGTCGAGGTGCTGCCGGTCGAGCAGACCAGTGGCACCCGGGCGTTGCTCCAGTCGGTCAGCGCCGTGGACGAGAACGTCGTCTGGATCGGCGGACACCGTGCCACGTGGGTGCGGACCGTCGACGGCGGCGCCACCTGGCAGTCCGGGAAGATGACCGGCGCCGATTCGACGTTGGAGTTCCGCGACGTGTACGCGGTCAGCGCCACGACTGCGTACCTGTTGTCGGCCGGCAACGGCCCGGCGTCGCGGATCTACAAGACCACCGATGCCGGGGCGACCTGGCAGCTCGAGTTCATGAATCGCGACTCGAGCGCCTTCTTCGACTGCTTCGATTTCTGGGACGCCGACCACGGTGTCGCGGTCAGCGATGCGGTCAACGGCAAGCTCATCGTGATCACCACCGCCGACGGAGGCGGACACTGGGACCGCGTGCCTAACGAGTCGCTGCCGCCGGCGCTGGCCGGCGAGGGCGCCTACGCCGCCAGCGGGACCTGCGTCGTGGCGCGCGGCCGCGCTGACGCCTGGATCGGGACCGGCGCCGTGTCCGGCGCCCGCGTCTACCACACCACCGACCGCGGCCGGAGCTGGAGCGTGATCCGGACGCCGATCGTGAGCGGAAACTTCGCCGGCATCGGCTCGCTGGTCTTCACCGACCCGCGCAACGGCTTCGCCCTCGGCGGACGCCTGCTCGATTCGCTGGACCGGAGCGACAGCGCGGTTGCCGTGACGCACGATGGCGGCGTCACCTGGTCGGTGCTCGCGCGGCCGACCTTCAGCGGCGCGATTTATGGCGGCGCCATCGCCGGCGGAGTGCTCGTCGCCGTCGGCCCCAAGGGGCTCGACTACTCGATCGACGGCGCGCAACACTGGCGCGGGCTGGCCGGAGCCGCGTACTGGAGCGTGGGAGCCTACGGGAACAGCGCCTGGGCGGTGGGGCCGGGCGGGCGGATTACCAGGCTGGTTATCGTTCATCACAACTGAGTTCGCAGTCGCCACAGTCGCCACAGTAGTGCACAGGTATTGGAGGAAGTTTGCGTAAGCCCATTCTTGCTCTTGCCGCGCTCATCATTCCCTTTGCTGCGTTCAATATCTCTCGGCCGCAACCCGCAGCGTCGCCGCCACCTCATATGGTCGTCTACAAGAGCCCGACCTGCGGGTGCTGCACGAAGTGGGTCGAGTATATGCGCAGCAACGGCTTCACCGTTGAAGTCCACGATCAAGACGATCTGACGGCGATCAAGCGCGCCGCCGGCGTTCCCGACGCGGCAATATCCTGTCATACCGCGCAGGTCGGCGGCTACGTGATCGAAGGACACGTACCGGTGGAGGCGATCCGGAAGCTGCTGGCCGAGAAACCGGCGATCGCGGGGCTCGCGGTGCCGGGGATGGTCATGGGATCGCCGGGGATGGAGCAGGGCAATGCTCATCCGGCCTACGACGTCATGGCGATTGGCCGGGACGGCAAGTTGTCGGTGTACGCGCGCCGGTAGCGGCGTGCCGATGTTCCGTTCGTCAGCTGCCGCAATGCTTGCTGCCGCGTTGGTCTTCGGGGCGGAACCACTCCCGGCGCAAGTAATCCCAGCCGATTCCTGCGGCGTGTCGATGCGCAGCGACACCGTCGCCGATACCGTCTTTGCCTGGATTCCCTCGCTGTCGCGCGCTCGCCCGGAAGCCGAGCAGGATTTTCAGGCCGATCAGACGCGAGCGGCGGTCGGGGCCATGAACCCGTTTCTACTCGGCCTTGGTCGGCGCGGCGCGGCGATGCGCAGCGCCGCCGCCGACAACGCGCCGGACTTTCCCGACGCGCTGCTGGTGGTCTGGTTCCAGGTCCGCAATGATGGACGGCTCGCCGGCCTGCGACTCGAGGGCGCATCGGGATGGACGCTGCTCGACACCACGGTGCAGCGCGCCA
The DNA here is from genome assembly GCA_036493755.1 of Gemmatimonadales bacterium. Classification (GTDB taxonomy): domain Bacteria; phylum Gemmatimonadota; class Gemmatimonadetes; order Gemmatimonadales; family JACORV01; genus DASXPG01. Next base: position 32,734 of record DASXPG010000131.1, on the reverse strand, counting down.
TTGTGCGGGCCGACAGCCTGCGCACCCTTCAGCCGCTTCCCCGCCCGCTCGCCGGCCAGGCGATCGATCTCTGGGTAGTCGCGGGGCTGGGTCGCCAGCCGGATGCCGTCAGTCTCCCCATCGCCGTTTTTCGGCACAGCGAGCCTCGGGTGGTCGGCTCCCAGGCGGCCGCGCGGCTGCTCGGCATCGCCTACCGGCCGCAGCTACCCGACAGCGCGGTGCGCGCCGGAGTGCCCCGGCGGCTGATCATCGAATTCACCGTGGATACCAACGGATTCGTGATTCCGGCCTCGATCGTGCCGATTCGCACCGAGTTCCGGTATCTCGCCGACGAAGTCCTTCGCACCATCCACTCGGCGCGGTATGCGCCGGCGCAGATCGGGCGATGCAAGGTGGTTCAGAGGATCCGGGAGCCGCTCGGAACGCTGCTGCAACTCTGACGATCAGGGGCTCGGTGTCTGAGACCGGGCTCGTGCCGTCGGAAGCATTGGATCGTTGCGCGCCGCCCGCTCGGCAAAGGCGCGATAACTCTCCGTCGCGGCGGCGTGATTGCCCTGATTTTCCAGAACCACTGCGAGAATGATGCGGGGCCGCGCGGCCCAAGGCTCGAGGTCGATGGCGCGCCGCAGGTGGACCACGGCGGAATCGAGCTGGTGCGCGGCGGCCAGTGCGCTGCCGTACACCAGCCGGCAGACGTAGTCGTCGCCCTTGACGTCGACGGCGCGGGCCAGCTCTTGCAGGTTCGCCGCGGTGTCGCCGCGCATATAGGCAAGCCGGCCGAGCTGCACGTGGGCGGGATAGTAGGAAAGGTCTTCGACCAAAGCCCGCTCGTACGCCGCCCGGGCGCTATCGGGTTGTCCGCGCCGCTCGTCGACGCGGCCGATAAAATACTCGAGCGACGCCTTCGAGTTGTAGAAGAGCCGCATCGTCGTGGTGTCCGATGTCCGCAGCAGCTCCAATCCATTCGTCATTTCGTTGCGGGCGCTGTCGAGCAGGCCCGCCGTCGCGAAAGCGCGGGCCAGCTCGATGTGAATCCCGGCGTTTCGCGGTTCGCGGCGCTCGCGGTTCTGCCATCCGCCGATGGCCTGGGCAAGGTGGCCGCGGGCGAATTCCAGGTACGGACTGAGCGGGGAATCCGTCCCGCTGAGATAGGCTCGCACTTCGAAGTCGAGCTCCGACTCGCTGAACTCCTCGCCCTGCGCCTGCCTGACCGACCGGCGGGCTTCGTCCTTCACCAGCTCGGTAATCACCACGTCGTCGAGCCAGGGACGCAGGAAGGGGTCGAGCATCCGCGCCCGGTTATTCAGGGAGTCCAGCAATCGCGCCTGTGGCCGGTGGCGAATCCCGGGGTCGTCGGTGAGGTAGTCGAGCGCCATCTGGCGGTCGGCAAGCAGAAGAGCGGCGCGATACCCCCAGATGAATTCGGCGGTCGTCGGTTCGAGCCGTGTCGCCCAGTAGAGCGCATCCGCGGCTTTGTCGGGGTCGCTCTGGAGCTTCTGAAGGGCGAGGCTCCGGTAGGATGCGGCGCTGTTGGAGTCGGCGCCGTCCGGCAATCTCGGACGCCGAGGGATGTCACCCGGCTTCTGGGCCATGACCGAGCCCGCGCCGAGGCTGAGGACCAAGGCGATGAATGCTGCTCGGCTTCGGCGAATGGCGGTCATGAAGCGGCCAGGCGCAAGGAGACGGCTCCCGTAGCGTGGAGTTCTTTCCAAGAATACACTTGTGCAGCCCACTGAGCATCCTCGCGCGGGGGTTCCCTGAAGATCGTTTGCATCGGCGGCGGGCCGGCCGGCCTCTATTTCGCGCTGCTCATGAAAAAGGCGGATTCCCGCCACGAAGTGGTCGTCCTCGAGCGGAACGGTCCCGACGACACGTTCGGCTGGGGCGTCGTCTTCTCCAATCAGACCCTCGAAAGCCTGCGCGCCGCCGACCCCGAATCGCTGGCGGCGATCGAATCCTCGTTCGCCCACTGGGACGACATCGACGTCCACGTGCGGGGCCGCACCATCACATCAGGCGGACATGGCTTCGCGGGGATCGCGCGCCGACGGCTGTTGGAAATCCTCCGCGACCGCGCCACCGCGCTCGGCGTGGATCTGCGTTTCCACACCGAGGTGCGCGACGATGCGCATCTCGCCGTCCTCGGACTTGCCGATGCCGACCTGGTGGTCGCCGCCGACGGCGTCAACAGCCTGATGCGGCGCCGGTACGCGGCCGACTTCCAGCCCGATATCGACGTCCGCCCGGCCCGGTTCATCTGGTTAGGCACCTCGCGGCGCTTCGACGCCTTCACCTTCATCTTCGTCGAGACCGAGTGCGGTGTCTTCCAGGCGCACGCCTACCGTTTCGACGACTCCCTGAGCGCTTTCATCGTCGAATGCGACGAGCAGAGCTGGCGCGCCGAGGGGCTGGACCAGATGGATGCGGCGGGCACCGTGGCGTGGTGCGAACAGGCCTTTGGCCCGTGGCTGAACGGTCACAAGCTCCTCTTCAACGCCGATCACATGCGGGAGCACCCCTGGCTCCAGTTCGCCCGGGTCAGCAACAAGCATTGGTTCCATCGCAACGTGGTCCTGATCGGCGATGCCGCACACACCGCGCATTTCTCGATCGGCTCCGGAACCAAGCTGGCCCTCGAAGATGCCATTTCGCTGGCCCGGGCCCTGCAAGGCGAGCCGGATCGGAGCCGCGCGCTGCGGCGTTACCAGGACGAGCGGCAGGTCGAGGCGCTGCGGCTCCAGAATGCCGCCCGCAACTCGATGGAGTGGTTCGAGAATGTCCGCCGCTATATACGACTCGACCCCGAGCAGCTGGCCTACAGCCTGCTGACCCGCAGCCAGCGCGTGAGCCATGAGAACCTGCGGCTGCGCGACGGTCGCTATCTCGAAGGCGTCGAACGGTGGTTCGCCGGAAAGCCCGGCATTCCGCCGATGTTCACCCCGTACACCGTCCGCGGCATGACGGTCGTCAATCGCGTCGTCGTGGCGCCGATGGACCAATACGCCGCCGTCGACGGCCTTCCCGGTGACTTTCATCTGGTCCATCTCGGCGCGCGCGCGTTAGGCGGCGCGGGGCTGGTCTTCACCGAGATGACCTGCGTCTCCGCCGAAGGCCGGATCACCCCGGGCTGCGCCGGGATGTATACCGAGGCCCATCGCGACGGCTGGAAGCGGATCGCCGATTTCGTCCACGCCTCCTCACCCGCGAAGCTCTGCCTCCAGCTCGGCCACGCGGGCCGGAAGGCTTCCACGAAATTGATGTGGGAGGGAATGGATCAGCCCCTCGATGCCGGCAACTGGCCGGTGATGGCTCCGTCGCCGCTGCCGTATGGCCCCACGAACCAGGTGCCGCGCGAAATGACCCGCGCCGACATGGATCGGGTAACGTCCGAGTTCGTCAGCGCGGCGAAGATGGGCGAGCTGGCCGGCTTCGACATGCTCGAGGTTCACGCGGCCCACGGCTATCTCCTTTCGAGTTTCATCACGCCGGTCAGCAACCGCCGTACCGATGAATACGGCGGCAGTCTCGCCAACCGGGTGCGCTGGCCGTTGGAAGTGTTCGCCGCGATGCGCGCGATATGGCCCGCGGCAAAGCCGATGTCGGTCCGCATTTCGGCCACCGACTGGATCGACGGCGGCATCACCGGCGCCGACGCGGTGGAAATCGCCAGGGCCTTCAAGAATGCCGGCGCCGACTTGATCCACGTCTCCACCGGTCAGACGACGCCCGACGCGAAACCGGTGTACGGCCGCATGTTCCAGACGCCCTACAGTGACCGGATCCGCCAGGAGGCCGGTGTGCCGACCATTGCCGTGGGCAACATCACCGAAGCCGACCAGCTCAACGCCATCCTGGCCGCGGGTCGCGCCGATCTCGTCGCGTTAGGCAGGCCGCACCTCGCGGATCCGGCCTGGACGCTGCACGCCGCGGCGGAGCAGGGCTACGAGTCCCAGTGGTGGCCGGTCCAGTACGCCGACGGGAAGAAGCAGCTCGAGCGGCTGCTCAAGCGGGAGCAGGAAATGCGGGGAACCAGCACGATATGACGCGGCATCTTCAGGGTCATCACGCCATTGTGACCGGCGGCGGACGGGGAATCGGCGCCGCGATCGCGACCGAGCTGGCGAAGGCCGGCGCGAACCTCACCCTCATGGGACGCACCCAGGCCGAGCTGCACGCGCATGCCGAAGGAATCGGCACTGCGCATGGCGTGGAAGTCGCGGTGGTCGGCTGCGACGTCTCCGACGAAGGCCAGGTCTTCAATGCCTTCCGCATCGCGCGGGAGACCTTCGGCCCGGCGCGGGTGCTCGTCAACAATGCCGGGCAGGCCGACGGCGCGCCATTCGTGAGCACCAGACGCGAGCTGTGGGACCGGATGATCGCCGTGAACCTCACCGGTACGTACCTCTGCATGCAGCAGGTGCTCCCCGCGATGATCGAGGCGAAATACGGCCGCATCATCAACATCGCGTCGGTCTCGGGGTTGAAGGCCTGGGCCAACGTCTCCGCATACACCGCGTCGAAGCACGGGGTGATCGGGCTGACGAAGGTCGTGGCGCTGGAGACGGCGAAACTCGGCATCACCGTGAATGCCGTCTGCCCTGCGTACACCGATACCGCACTGGCGGCGAAGGCGGTCGCGGCGGTGGAGCGGGCGGGAAAGTCGCACGCCGACGCCGAGAGGGCGATTCTGCGGACCATCCCGCGCGGCTCGCTCATCACGCCCGAGGAGGTCGCAACCACGGTTGGCTGGCTCTGCTCGCCGGAAGCGTCGGGAATCTCGGGCGAGGCGATCGTGATCGCCGGCGGAACGGGCGCGTGAGCATCGCGCCGAAGCATTTCGCCTGGTCGGTCGATGGCCGCGTCGCCACGCTGACCTTGAACCGTCCCGAAAAGAAGAATCCGCTCACCTTCGACAGCTACGCCGAGCTCCAGGACACCTTCGAAAAGCTTCAGAGCGAGACCGGCATCCGTTGCGTCGTCATCACCGGAGCGGGCGGGAATTTCTCTTCTGGCGGCGATGTCCACGATATCATCGGGCCGCTCGTTGCCATGAAGGAGAAGAACGATACCGCCGGGCTCCTCAAGTTCACGACGATGACCGGTGCGGTGGTGAAGGCGATGCGCGCCTGTCCGCAACCCATCATCGCGGCGGTGGACGGTATCTGCGCCGGCGCCGGCGCGATCCTCGCGATGGCCAGCGATCTGAGAATTGCTTCAACCCGCGCCAAGGTCGCATTTCTCTTCACCCGCGTCGGCCTCTCGGGTGCCGACATGGGCGCGTGCGCGCTGCTGCCACGCATCATCGGGCTGGGCCGCGCCGCGGAGCTGCTCTATACCGGCCGTTTTCTCGAGGCCGCTGACGCCGAGCGGTGGGGATTCTTCAATCGCCTGGTGACTCCCGAGCGACTCGCTATCGAAGCCGCCGCGCTCGCGCATTCGCTGGCCGACGGCCCTACCCGCGCGCACGCCACCACCAAGGCTTGCCTGCACGCCGAGCTGGACATGGATCTCGATGCCGCGATCGACGCCGAGGCCGAGGCGCAGGCCCGGTGCATGAACACCGAGGATTTCGCGCGGGCCTATCGCGCCTTCCTGGTGCGGCAACCGCCGGTTTTCGAGGGCCGCTGAGTGCCTGACCGCTCGTTTCTCTCGTGGCCCTTCTTCGACGATGCGCATCGCAAGCTTGCGGGCGACATCGACGAGTGGGCGGCGAAGGAAATCGCTCCCCTGGCCGAAGACGAGGACGATGCCGACAAGGTCGCGACCGAGTGCGTGCGGCGGCTGGGGAAAGGCGGGTGGCTGCGTTACGTAGTGCCGAAGGCGTGGGGCGGGATGCACGAGCGGCTCGATGTGCGCTCGCTGTGCCTCATCCGGGAAACCCTCGCTCGCTACGCCGGGCTCGCCGATTTCGCCTTCGCCATGCAGGGACTCGGCACCGGGCCGATTTCGAGCGCCGGTAGCGACGCCCTGAAAAAGCGCTATCTGCCTGGGGTATCAGCCGGCGAGAAGATCGCCGCTTTTGCGATTTCGGAGGCCGATGCCGGGAGCGATGTCACGGCGATGCGGACCTCGGCACGGCTCGATGGCGAGAGCTACGTGATCGACGGAGAGAAGACCTGGATCTCGAACGCCGGCATCGCCGACCACTACATCGTCTTCTGTAGACTATCAGGAGGAGCGGAACGCTCATTCATCGCGCTCATGGTGGACAAGGACAATCCCGGCCTCCAGGTGACCGAGCGCGTGGAGGTGACCGCGCCACACCCGTTAGGCACCGTCACCTTCACCGGTTGCCGGGTGGGCTCCGATGCCGTGGTGGGCGATCCGGGTCACGGACTGCGCGTCGCGCTCGAGACCCTCGACACCTTCCGGCCGACGGTCGGCGCGGCGGCCCTGGGCTTCGCCCGCCGTGCGCTCGACGAAGCCATCGAATGGTCGAGCCGGCGGCTGGTCTTCGGCAAGCTCCTCTCCCAGCAGCAGCTGACTCAGGCGCGCATCGCCGATATGGCGGTCGAGATCGATGCCGCGGCGCTGCTCGTCTATCGCGCGGCGTGGGCCAAGGACACCGGCAGCGCTCGCATCACCCGCGAGGCGGCGATGGCCAAGCTCTACGCCACCGAGGCGGCGCAGAGGGTGGTAGACGGCGCGGTGCAGCTTTTTGGCGGGCGCGGCGTCGCGAAGGGCGAGACAGTCGAACGATTGTACCGCGAGGTTCGGGCGCTCCGGATCTACGAAGGGACCAGCGAGGTCCAGAAGCTGGTGATCGCCAGCCAGGTGCTGCCCAGGACCGAATCCCGAGCGTGACGGCTTGCGCGTGGCGTCCCGCATCCCGCCTATCGTAAGTGCCCACCGCGATACATTCGCGCGCGACCACTTACCGCCTGCGGCGCAGCTGCCAACGATGGACTACCGGGCCGCGGGTCTGGACTATCCCGCAACGCTGAATTGCGCCGGCGAGCTGGTTGATCGAATCGTCGAGAGCGGCCGGGGCGACCGGCCGGCGATCCGCTTCCCCGGGGGAGCCTGGAGCTACACGCGGCTGCTGGAGGAGTCGAACCGGCTCGCCAATGTGCTGGTGAAGGACCTCGGCCTGATTCCGGGCAACCGCGTCCTGCTGCGCGGGCCGAACAATCCGATGATGGCGGCGGCGTGGCTCGCGGTCCTCAAGGTCGGCGGCATCTGCGTCACGACGATGCCCCTGCTGCGTCCGCGCGAGCTGTCGCAGGTGATCGAAAAAGCCGAAGTCGGTCTCGCCCTCTGCGACGCGCGCTTCGCCGAGGGTCTCACAGCGGCAATGCAGACCATGTCACACCTCAAGCGCATTGCCACTTTCGGGGAAGGCGGCGAGGTGAACGGGCTGATGCGTGCGGCCTCCACCAGCTTCACGAATGTCCCCACCGCCCGGGATGAGACGGCGATCATCGCCTTCACCTCGGGGACGACCGGGCAGGCGAAGGGGACGATGCATTTTCACTCCGACATCGTCGCCGTCTGCGATCTCTTTCCCGTCAGCTGCCTCAAGGCGGACGAGACAGATATCTACTGCGGGTCGCCGCCGCTGGCCTTCACCTTCGGCCTCGGCGGTCTGCTGCTTTTCCCGCTGCGCATCGGCGCCTCGACGCTGCTCCTCGAGCAGGCTTCGCCGCCCCTGCTCCTCAAGGGCATCCAGGATCATCGCGCCACGGTCTGCTTCACCGCGCCGACCGCCTATCGCGCGATGCTCGGCATGCTGGCGCAGCACGATATCGGCAGCCTGCGCAAGTGCGTGTCGGCCGGCGAGCACCTCCCGCTCGCGACCTTCGAGGCATGGAAGAAGGCGACGGGCATCTCGATCATCGACGGAATCGGCTCGACCGAAATGCTCCACCAGTTCACCGGCTCGGCGGACGACGCGATCCGCCCCGGCGCGACCGGGAAAGCGGTCCCCGGGTACGACGTCAGAATCGTCGATGACGCAGGACGCGAAGTGCCGCGCGGAACGGTGGGCCGGTTGGCGGTCCGCGGACCGACCGGGTGCCGCTACCTGGCCAACGAGGAGCGCCAGCGCGGATACGTCAGCGACGGCTGGAACTATCCCGGCGATTCCTTTTACGAGGACACCGAGGGTTATTTCTGGTACCAGGCCCGCACCGATGACATGATCATCTCGTCGGGATACAACATCGCGGCGGCGGAAATCGAAAACGTGTTGCTCGAGCATCCGGCGGTGCAGGAGTGCGGCATCGTCGGGGTCCCCGATGAGGAGCGCGGCCACCTGGTGAAAGCATTCGTGGTGCTCAGGGCCGGCCATTCTTCCGGCGAGGCTATGATCAAGACACTCCAGGATTTCGTGAAGGCGCAGATCGCGCCGTACAAGTATCCGCGCGCGATCGAATTCGTCGCCGCGCTGCCGCGCACCGAGACCGGCAAGCTGCAGCGCTTCAAGCTGCGGGAGCGGGGATGAGCGAGAGCGTTCTGCCGCCGGGCTGGGTGCGGCCCTCGGGCTATGCCAATGCCATCATCGCGCGCGGACGGGTGATCGCGCTGGCGGGGCAGGTGGGCTGGAATCCCCGCACCTTGCAGATCGAGTCAACCGATTTCGTTCACCAGGTCCGGCAGGCGCTGCGCAACATCGTGGATGTGCTGCGCGCGGCGCAGGTGACCCCGGCGGAAGTCGTGCGGCTCACCTGGTACATCACCGACCGCGACGCCTATCAGCGCAACCTCGCCGAGATCGGGCGCGCGTACCGGGAAGTCTTCGGCTCGCACTATCCAGCGATGACGCTGGTGATCGTGGCCGGGTTGCTCGAGCCCGCCGCGAAGATCGAGATCGAGGCGACGGCGGTGGTGCCATGACGGGCACCAGCAACGCGCGGCCGCGCGGCCGCGCGGCGGGGAATCGGCCCCGCAAGAAGAAGATCGAGGTCCGCGAATCGACCATCCAGGGCCGCGGTGTCTGGGCTGCCGCGGCGATCGCGAAGGGCGACTGGATCGTCGAGTACAGCGGCGAGCGGATCAGCCACGCCGAAGCGGACATGCGCTATGACGACGAGTCGATGAGCCGCCACCACACTTTCCTTTTCATCGTGGACAGCAAGACCTGCATCGACGCCGCCTCCGGGGGCAACGAGGCGCGGCTCATCAACCATTCCTGCGAGCCGAACTGCGAAGCGATTCTTTCGGCGGAGGACCGGGAAATCTGGATCGTGGCGCTGCGGAAGATCGAGAAGGGCGAAGAGCTGACGTACGACTACGGTTACGTCATGGATGGCGAGAGTATCGAGGAAGCGCTGCGGAAGTACCCCTGCACCTGCGGCGCACCGAAGTGCAGGGGTACGATCCTGCGGCTGGCCTAGGTCGACGTCGGCTGTACCGCTTCGATGTCGATGGTGATCCGGATTTCATTTCCCACCACCTGCGCGCCTTCCATCAGCCGGGTCAGCGTCACGCCGTAGTCCTGCCGGTTGATCATCGTCGTGCCGGTGAAGGCGACGCGCTTGCCGCGGCTGCCGTTCAGCATACCGGTGATCTCGGTGTCGAGGATGACCGGCTTGGTGATGCCACGAAGAGTGAGATCGCCGTGGATGCGCAAATGGGTTGAGTCAACCTTCTCGACCTGGCGGCTGACGAAGGTCATTTCGGGAAAGCTGTCCACCGCCATGTAATTGCCCGACTTGATATCCGAGTCGCGGCGATCGTTGTCGGTGTTCACGCTGGCGGTCTGGATGTGCGCCGACACCGAGGACGCCTCGGGATGGGCGGGATCGTAGACCAGCTCCGCGGTCCAGTTCTGGAACTCGCCGTTCACCCAGGTGATGCCCAGATGCCGTACGCGGAAATGCACCGCGCTGTGGCCGGGATCGACGCGCCAGCCGTTGGGCGGCAGGGGCGCCATCTGGCGCTGTCCGCCTGGACCCCCGGGAGGCGGGCCGGCGGGCTGCTGCTGCGCGGCCAGTGCCGTCGGCGCAATGAGAAGAGCAACGGCGATCGAACGCAGAACTCGGTGCATCGCTGACTCCGCTGAAAAAGTGGAAGACGGAATGTATCTTGGGCTCGTGTCTCTGCGCGACCTCGTGCTGGTCCGCCTCGGCGTCGCGATCAACCTGGTGCTGGGGCAGGTCGTCGCCGCGCTGTTGCTGCCCGTCTACCTCGACAGTCTCGGCACCATACTGGTCGCGGCATTGGTCGGTCCCCGCGCCGCGATCGCGGCGGGCCTCACGTCACAAGTGCTCGCAGCCGTGCTCTCCGGCAATTTCTCCTGGCTTCCCTTCGGCATCGTGCAGGTCGTCATCGCGGTGTACGCGGCGGGGGCTGCTCGCGTTGGCGTTTTCAAGAGGCTACGCACCGCGCTCCCCGCCGGTCTTCTACTCGGGTTGCTGGCGGGCGGCACCGCGGCGCCAATCGCCTACTTCATGTTTGGCGGCGCCACGGCAGGCGGCGTCACCGCGGTCACCACGGCGCTACGCGCAATCGGCACGCCGCTCCCCGTCGCGGTCGCGATCGCGTCGATGGGCACCGATCTCCTCGACAAGACGATCGCCTTCGGGCTCGTCTGTCTGATTTTGCGCAACGTGCCGTCGCACCTGGCGGCGCGTTTTCCGGTACTGGCGCGGTGATCGGTTTCCGGACGGGCCGCTCGCCGTTGCATGCGGCGCACCCGTACACGCCGCTGGCCATTGCCACCGCGCTGCTCTGCCTCGTTTTCGCGGCCCAGACTCCCGCGGCGATCGGCATATTCGTGCTCGCGGGAATCGTGCTCGCGATCGCCGGGTCGTCGCTGGGCTATGTCGCGAAACCCGCGCTGATGCTCGCGATACCGACCCTGGTGCTGCTTTTCATCCTTCACGGATTGCTGGGTCCGGAGCCGCGGCACGCGTTGGGGCCTTTGCACGTAAGCGACTCAGGGCTCACCGAGGCCATCGTGCTGGGCGGGCGCATCACGGCGATCCTGTTCGCTTTTCTCACCGTCCTCGCGACGGTTTCCCCCGACCGTCTCGTCGAGGCGATGACCGAGCGCCGCGTCTCCTTCGGCGCCACCTACCTCCTGGTTTCGACGCTGACGCTGGTGCCACGGATGCGGCGGCGCGCCGCGCAGATTCTCGAGGCCCAGCAATGCCGCGGTCTGCGGTTAGGCGGTTCGCCGCTGGCGCGCATCATGGCGCTGGGCCCGCTGGTACTGCCGCTGGTCCTGGGCGCGCTCGCCGAAGTGGACGAGCAGGTCCTGGCGCTCGATACCCGGGGCGTCACTAGCGGCCGGGTACGTACCGCGATGGACCCGCCCCCCGACTCGGCGGCGCAGTGGGCGATCCGCTGGATCTGCGTCTGCCTCGTCGTCGGTGCGTGGGCCGAACGAGTGCGGCCCCTGCTGATGCTGATTCATCCTCATCTGTACGTGGCGTGCCGGTGAGCGCGCTGGTGGGGATGGAGGCGCTCTCGTTCCGCTACGCCGGGTCGACGACGTATGCCCTGTCCGATGTCACGCTTTCGGTTGAGCGGGGCGAAGTGGTGCTGGTGGCCGGCCGGCCGGGAAGCGGGACATCGACGTTGCTGCTCGTCGCCGGAGCCTACGCGCCCCGGCTGGTCGGCGGTGCGATCGAGGGCGGCCTGAGCATCTCAGCTTCGCGTCCGTCGATCGTCTTCGCCACGCCGTGGACCCAGCTCACCGGGCTGTGCCGGACAGTTTTCGCCGAAGTGGCCTTCGGGCCGGCATCGCACGCGTTGCCGCGCGAGCGGATTCGTGCGCTGGTGGGGCTGCAGCTGGAGCGGCTGGGTGTTGCCCATCTGTCCACTCGCGATCCCGCAACACTCTCCGGCGGCGAGCTGCAACGAGTCATCGTCGCCGCCGCGCTGGCGCTGGAGCCCGACCTCCTGTTGCTCGACGATCCTGCCGCCGAGCTCGATCCGGCGGCGGCCGATGCTCTTTACGGGCTGCTGAAAGAGACCGCAGCCGAAGGCGTGGGTGTGCTGGTCGCGACGCCGGACGTGGAGCGGGGCGCCCGGGTTGCGTCGCGCGCCATCGTGCTCGAGGCGGGCCGAGTCATCCACGACGGCGAGCCGGCGGGAGCGTTGGCATGAGCGCGGCACAGGTGAGCGCCGGGCTCGATCTGCGCTGGGATGCGGTGTCACACGACTACGGCGCCGCCAACGTGCTGAGCGATGTCACGCTCGCCATCGGCGCCGGTGAGTCCGTGGCGCTCCTGGGTCATAACGGCGCGGGAAAGACGACGCTCACAAGAATGCTGATGGGCCTGGTTCGGCCGAAAGCGGGCACCGTCTCGGTCGGCGACTGGCTGGTGGCAAAGCGGCGGCCCGATCAGATGGCGCAGCGGGTCGGCTACGCTTTCCAGCACGCCGACCAGCAGCTCTTCGCGCGCACGGTTCTGGCCGATGTGAGTTTCGGCCCCCAGAGGCTGGGCCGCCCAGTGCACCGAGCGATTGAAGTTCTGGCCGAGCTCGGGCTGGATGGGTTCACCGGCCGGCATCCCTACGATCTGCCGGCACCGGTGCGGAAGCTGGTAACGCTGGCGGGGGTGTTCGCCATGGAACCGGCGGTGCTGGTGCTCGACGAGCCGACGGCGGGATTCGATCGCGGCTTGCGAGCCCTGGTGATCGCGGCGTTGCATCGAAGGATCAGCGGTGGCGTCACGGTAATCGCGGTGTCGCACGACCTGAAGCTGGTCGACGCAGTCTCGAAGCGTAGCGTCACTCTGGAACAGGGCCGAGTCGTCGCGGACTCAATTCGTTAGGCAGCCTGTTCGCTTCCCGTTCCCCGTTCCCCGTTCCCGTTCCCCGCTATTGTGGTCTCGCCCTTCCCACCACGATCGTCGTGTTGTCGCTGCCGCCCCGCTCGAGGACCAGGTCGAGGAGGCTCTGGCAGAGCTGCTCCGCCGACGTCATCGTGGCGCAGTGCTCGGCGATTTCCTCGTCGTTCACATGCTTGGTCAGCCCGTCGCTGCAGAGCAGGACGATGCAGCCCGCCTTGTGCAGATTGATCCGCGAGACGACAGGATGGGCTTCGCGTCCTCCGATCGCGCTCGCCAGCACGTTGCTGAATGGTGACTCCGACGCCGTCTCCGCCGGCAGCGCGCCGCGGTCGACGAGGTCCTGCGCGAGAGTCTGGTCGCGCGTGACCTGCCGCAGCTTCCCGTCGAGGAAGCGATAGCAACGGCTGTCTCCCACCTGGAGAACATAGAGCCAGGGCCAGACGGCGAGGCCGACGGTCAGCGTGCTCGCCATGCTCTTCTTGCCCGGGTTGATCTCGGCCGAGGCGCGCGCCGCGGCCTCGGCGCGCACCGCCTGGTGCGCCTCGATCGCCGCGTTCTGGAGTGCGTCGAGGAATTCCTTCTCGGCGCCGCGGGCGTGATAGCAGTTCATCGTCGACGTCAGGTAGTGAGCGATACGCGCGGCCGTGATCTGGCTGGCGTCGGCGCCCGCGATCCCGCCGCCCACGCCGTCCGCGACCAGCATGATGGTCGCCAGCCGCTCCGAGCGAAGGGGATTTCTTTCCAGCTCCGGAAGACTGGTCCCGTGGATGTAGATCTGCTGGTGCACGGTGCCGAGGAGGAATTGGTCCTGGTTCTCCGAGCGCACCAACCCCTGATGGGTGAGCCCGAACAGATCGAGCTCGTCATCCCGTGGTTTTGGCCCCGGCTCGATGGCAAGGGATGCCGTCAGTGCTTCGGTGATCCGCATGAGCGCCTCCTGACCTTGAATGGACGCGCCCCCCGTCAAACTCGCAAGGCAGTAGTTCCCGGCTCTGGCGCGGAGCGCCGCCTCCGGCAAGGTTGAAGGCGATGAACGAGGCCGAACTCGAAGAGCTGTTGTCCCGTCCGTCGCCCCACGACGTGGCGGCGATGCGCGAGCTGCCGGGCGATATCCTGGTCCTCGGCGTGTCGGGGAAAATGGGCCCGAGCCTGGCGAGGCTGGCGCGCCGCGCGTCGGATGGGGCCGGCATGAAGCGCCGGATCGTCGGCGTCGCCCGTTTCAGCTCGCGCGAGGTGCGCGCGGAACTGGAGCAGAGCGGTATCGAGACCGCCGCGTGCGACTTGCTCGATCGGGCGGCGCTCGCCTCGCTGCCGACCCTGCCGAATGTGGTCTACATGGCGGGCCAGAAATTCGGCACCAGCTCGGACCAGGCGACGACCTGGGCGATCAATGTCCAGGCGGCCGCGCTCGCCGCCGAGCGGTTCGCGGAGAGCCGCATCGTCGCCTTTTCGACCGGCAACGTCTATCCGCTGACGTCCCCTCAGAGCGGAGGCCCGGGCGAAACCGATCCCACCGGCCCGATCGGCGAGTACGCGCAGTCGACGCTGGGCCGGGAGCGGATCCTCGAGTATGCCTCACGCCGCAGCGGCACGAAGATGGCGATCATCCGGCTCAACTATGCCGTCGAGCCGCGCTACGGCGTTTTGCGCGACATCGCCGACAAGGTCGTCCGCGGCGAACCCATCGACCTCGGCATGGGCTACGTGAATCTGATCTGGCAGCGGGATGCGAATTCGGTCGCGCTGCGGACGTTGGCGCGCTGCGAGTCGCCGCCGCTGGTGCTCAATGTGACCGGCCCCGAGGTATTGTCGGTGCGGGATCTCGCGGCGCGCATCGGCACGCGATTGGGCCTCGCGCCCCGGTTCAGCGGCGCCGAACGGAAGAGCGCGCTTCTCAGCAAGGCGGCGAAGATGGCCCAGATGTTCGGCGCGCCCGGCACATCGCTCGATGCCATGCTCGATATGGTCGCCGGCTGGGTGAAGGGCGGGGGCCGGGCGTTAGGCAAGCCGACCCATTTCGAAGAACGGGAAGGGAAGTTCTGAGCCCGCGCGGAAGGTCCGTGGCCGCGGTCCGCCGGATGCTCAAGCGGGGACTGGTGATTCCCGCGCATCCGCTGGCGCTGACGCCGGCGCGCCGGCTCGACGAGCGCCGGCAACGCGCACTCACCCGCTACTACCTGGACGCGGGCGCCGGCGGAATGGCGGTCGGCGTGCACACGACCCAGTTCGCCATTCGTAACGCGGGATTGTACCGGCCGGTCCTCGAGCTGGCCGCCGAGACGACGCAGGAGAAGCGTCGCTGGTCGCGCGCGGTTCGCGTCGCCGGCATCGTGGGGCCGACCCGCCAGGCGGTGAGCGAGGCGCGCATCGCGCGGGATTGCGGCTACGATGCCGGCCTGTTGAGCCTCGGCGCGCTGAAGCGCGCGACCGACGCCGAGCTCATCGCGCATTCCCGAGAGGTGGCTGATGTCATTCCGCTCTTCGGATTCTATCTCCAGCCCGCTGTCGGCGGACGAACTCTGTCAGCCGGATTCTGGCGCCGTTTTGCCCGGATCGAGAATGTCGTCGCCATCAAGATCGCGCCCTTCAATCGCTACCGGACGCTGGAGGTGATTCGCGCGGTTGCCGAGTCCGGCCGCGCCGGCGAGATCGCGCTCTACACCGGCAACGACGACAACATCGTGATGGACCTGGTGACGACGTACGATGGGGGACCGAGAGTCGATGGGTCGGGGAGACAGACCCTCCGCATGGTGGGCGGTCTGCTCGGACACTGGGCGTTCTGGACGCTGCGCGCGGTAGAGCTGCACCGGCGCTGCCGCGGAATCGCACGCGGCGGCTCGATTCCCTCGTCGATGATGCGGTTGGCCCCACAGGTTACCGATGCCAACTCGGCGATGTTTGACGCAGTCAACCGATTCGCGGGCTGCATTCCGGGGATTCACGAAATCCTGCGCCGTCAGGGACTGCTGGCGGGCCGCTGGTGTCTCGACCCGAATGAGGAGTTGTCGCCGGGTCAGATGCGCGAGATCGACCGGGTGTGTGCGTCATACCCGAGTCTCAATGACGATGCGTTTGTGAAGGAGAATCTCGACCGCTGGCTCAGTCCTTGACGGCCGCGCGCTCCTTGGGACGGCGCGCCGCGTGCTTCTCCAGCTCATTCTCGACCACGGCAATCTCGTGCCGCTCGTGCTTGATGTTGAGGCGCAACCGGCCGTAGAGGCTCATGTAGACGTTCGCGATCCAGATCACCGAAAAACCCGCCAGGATATAGCCACGCCAGCCGCCAAAGAGCAGCGTAAATCGCGTGAGGAGGATCGCCGCGGCGGTGACGTAGTGGCTGAAGCAGTATTCGCAGGTGAAGAGATAGAAGAACTTCCGCACCAGGACGTTCGAGCTACGCTGGCTTTTCCGCTCGCACCAGTCGTGCACTTCGCTGAAGATGTGCTCGTGGGTGACGGTCCACGACACACAGGCGACGGGAATCGCCAGCAGCAGAAGATTGACGAGTTGTCCGCCTGGGGTAGCGCCGGGGATCAGATCAGCCTGCACGACCCTGCTACACCGGGTCAGTCCCCCGGTTTCGTCAGCGCCCGCTGACGACGCCATTGAGCGTGATCGGGTCTTTCGCGAACGCCGCGCTCAACTCCTCCTGGGTCTTCAGGGCCGAAGGCAGCTCGCGCGCCGTCACCGCGATCGGCAGGTCTCGGCCTTCGAATGGGTCCGGAGTGATGATGAGTCGCGAGCCGTCCACCCGCGCCGCGTATCCCGAGCCCGAGTCGTCGGTCTGCGTTTCGGTCCAGCCACAACAGAAGGCCAGCGACGCCAGGTCGGCGATGCGCAGAAAGACGTAGTCGCGGCGCAGCTCGTCCTGGTTGCGATGCCCGGAGGCGGAAAGGTGATGATCTCGCGCCGCCTCCATCTCGGCGAAGAACCCGTCCCAGCCCTTTTCGCCGCGGTACCGGCGGTAGACGTGCACGGCATGGTACGCGACCAGCGCGGCGGCGTAAGGCGATCCGGCGAGCCTGCGGACGCTGACAGGCCAGACGCCGCGCCGGATGTCGTCGGATGCCGTCATGAAATCGCGGACCCTGAAGGTGGCGGGATCGAGCGTTGGCGCGGCGTCGGCGTCGTGCCAGCCGCTGTCGTGCTCTTCGATCGCGATGAGAATGTCGGCGCGGCGTCCGGATTGCTGGAAGCCGTCGGCGCGCCAGGCGCGCATGATGCGCGCGGCCAGCGCCGCGTGATCCGGCTGGGTGATGAGCAGCTGCATTGCGCCACGGGACTGGACGATCATGCGCGGCAATATACTTCGGGTACGATTTCACAGACGGATGGGTGCGGGGTTCTATTGATTGCAGGGGGAGAAAAGGGAGAAACGGAAGAAAGGGATCTACCATGGCCGAGTCCGTGATTGCTGTCCGCACCACTCGTATTTTCTGCCGCGACGGATGTCCCGCGCGGCCCAACCCCGAGAACAAGACGCGCATGGCGAGTGCCGCCGAGGCGCTGCTGGCGGGCTATCGGCCGTGCAAGCGTTGCCATCCGCTGCACGAGCCCGGCAAAGGTCCCGCTCCGGGCGCGCCGATCGTTACGCTGGCTCGCATTGAAACACCGCTCGGACCGATGATTTCCGCGGTCACGGGCGACGAGCTGGTGCTGTTGGAGTTCGGCGACCGCCGCATGGTGCCGACGCAGCTCAAACGGCTCGCGAGCCTGCTGCGTTGCCGCTTTGAAATGGGCGACACGCCGCTGCTGGCAAAAGTTCGGCGGCAGCTGGATGAATACTTCGCCGGTAAGCGCCGCGAATTCGACGTTCCTGTTTCAACACCGGGAACCGCTTTCCAGCGCGCCGCCTGGGACGCACTGCGGCGGATTCCGGTCGGTTCGACGCGCAGCTACGCCGAGCAGGCGGTGGCGATCGGGCGTCCCTCGGCGGTGCGCGCGGTGGCCCGGGCCAACGGCGACAACCGCATCGCGATCCTGATTCCCTGCCATCGCGTCGTCGGGTCCGACGGCGATCTCACCGGTTACGGCGGCGGGATCTGGCGGAAGAAGGCGCTGCTGGAGCGTGAAGGCGCGACAGTCGGCTGATCAGCGCGCGAAGGCTGCGCGCAATGAACGCTCGCCGATCGCCGAGAAATGCAGGGTGCGGGTGCGCCGGTCGCGGCGCGCCCAACCTTGCCTGAGGCAGCGATCGAGGAGGGCGGCGCCGAGGGCGCCGGCCAGGTGGTGCCGCTTCACGCTCCAGTCGAGGCAGGGAAGACAGAGCGGCCGGCGATGCTCGCGCAGCGCTTCCAGCTCGATGCCCTGATCGGCGAAGAGTCTTTCACCCGTACTCGTCAGGCTCACGTCGCTTCCGCTTGCCTCCAGCGCACCGCGTTTCACCAGCCCATCGAAGACCAGCACCCCCAGATCGCCGGCCAGGTGATCGTAGCAGATCCGCGCCTTCCGCATCGACGGCTCATCGGGACCGGGCACCGATCGGGTCAGGCCCGCCCGCTCGGCGACGTTCATCAGCGCTTCCAGCGCGCGACCCACGTCCGCGTGGGCCAGCCGGACGAAGCGGTGCCGCCCCTCCTGGCGGATCGCCACGAACCCTGACTCGGAGAGCCGCGCGAGGTGCGCGCTGATGGTCGGCTTGGTCACCCCGGTATGCCGGGCCAGCTCGGTGGCGGTGAGCGGCCGGTCGGCCATGAGGGCGGTGAGGATGCGGGCGCGGGTCGGGTCGCCGAAAATGGCCGCCGCCGCGGCGATATCGGGGCTGTCAGGCATGGTTAGATGATGGTCGAACCATTGATTCAGGGCAAGGAGTAGACTGTCTATGTCCTTTCCCGGGAGCGCCTGTGGCTGTCGCCTGCTTCATCAAATATCAGATCGATCCCTTCCAGCGGGAGGCATTCGCCGCCTACGCCGACCGGTGGGCGACCATCATCCCGCGTTGTGGCGGCGATCTGCTCGGCTATTTCCTGCCCGCCGAAGGGACCAACGATGTGGCGTACGCCGTCATCGGTTTCGAGAGCCTGGCGGCCTACGAGGCGTATCGGGGCAGATTACGGACCGACCCCGCGAGCCGGGAGAACTTCGAGTCGGCGCAGCGGGGTCGGTTCATTCTCCGGGAAGAGCGGACGTGGCTCGAGCCGGTGGCGAGCACCCTCAGGGCGTTCGACGCGCCTCGGCGATAAAGGCATCGAAGAGCCGGCGCATCCTTGGATCGACGTCGACCAGGTCCTCGGGATGCCACTGCACGCCGACCACGAACCGGTCGTCGTCGGTCTCCACTGCTTCGACCAATCCGTCGGGCGACGTGGCCGTCGCGACCAGGCCGGGAGCCAGCCGCGCGATCCCCTGGTGATGCATGCTGTTGACGGGAAGCCGCCCGGCGCCTAACACACCGGCGAGCCGCGATCCGGCGACCAGCACCACGTCGTGGGTCAGCTCGTCGCGGGTGTGTCCGCCGCTGGGGAAGTAGTCATGCTTGATCGATTTGGGTTGCTGCGAGGCCAGGTCCTGGAAGAGCGTGCCGCCGACGGCGACGTTGAGCACTTGGGCGCCGCGGCAGACGGCGAGCACCGGCTTTCGATCTTTCAGCGCCCAGCGCGTCAGCAGCAGCTCGGCCCAGTCGCGCGCCGGATCGGTGCGGCCGCAATGCGGCCCGCGCTGCTCGCCATAGGTCGACGGCTCCATGTCGACGCCGCCCGGCAGGAACAGCCCGTCGATGCGTTCGTAGATCTCGCGCATCGTCGCTTCGTCGTTTTCGAGCAGCGGAATGACCCAGGGAACGGCGCCGGATCCGGCCAGCACGTTCACGTAGCGCTGGCTCATGACCCAGCAGCGCGGCAGCTCGCCGGGAATCGCTTCCAGCGTTTGCGTGGTCACACCGATTGTGGGACGTTCTGGCATGCAGAAGGCTAGCGGCCGTGCCGCTCGCCTACAACCCTTCCGCGGTCTCGGAGATCACCCGATCCACGACCGCTTCATAGCTCCCCGTCGCGGCGAAGGTGGCCAGCTGCCGGTCGGCGCTGGTTCCCTCTTCCAGGATGCGGAAGGCGTACTCGACCTCCTTGCGGCTGCCCAGCTCGTCGACCACGTCGGCGATGAACCATTCGATCAGCTCGCGAATCAGGGTGCGCGCCGGCAGCTCGACCTCTTTGCCGAAGTCCACCATCTGCCCGTCGAGGCCGTAGCGGACCGCGCGCCACTTGTTCTCTTCGATGAAATCCGAGGCGTAGACGCGGAAGGTCATGTTATCGCGCCGCAGCTTCCACAGCTTGGCGATGATCGCCTGGAGAATCGCGGCGATGCACACCGCCTCGTCGACCCGGGTGCAGACGTCGCAGACCCGGAACTCGAGGGTCGGGTAGCTCCAGTTGGGCCGCACATCCCACCAGATCTTGGTGCCGTCGGGAATGCAGTTCATTCGCGTCATGGTGTCCACGAGATCGGCATACTCGCTCCACGACCGCAGCGGGCGCGGAATGCCGGTGCGCGGGAAGCCGCGGAACACCACGCTGCGGTACGACTTCAGCCCGGTGTTGCGGCGCATCCAGAAGGGCGAGCTGGTCGAAAGGCAGAGGAGGTGCGGCACGAAGTACCGCGACACGTTGAGCGCGTCGATCAGGAACTCGCGATCTTCGATCCCGATGTGGACATGGGTGCCGAAGATCAGCAGCCGCTGCGCCATTTCCGCCATCTGCTCGCGCACGCCGAGGTAACGCTCGAAGGGCGTGATGTCCTGGCTGATCCATGACGAGAATGGATGGGTTCCGGCCGCGGCGATGGTCAGCCCGTGCTTGTTCACCAGGCCGAGGATGTCGCGGCGCAGCCGGCCCAGCTCGGCGCGCAGGTCGGCCGGAGTGGCGCAGACGGTCGAGGCCACTTCGACCATCGACTGGTGCAGCTCGGGTTTGACCTGCGAGAGGACGAGGTGATCCTCGTCCAGGATCTGCGTGATGTACGACTTCAGCTCGCGCGAAGCCGGGTCGATGATCTGGTATTCCTCTTCGACGCCGATCGTGAGCGACGGGGCCTTCATCGTGCCTCCACCAGAAACGTCGGGACCTGCGATCCACCGCCGGCGGTGACGTTCACCAGCGACGCCGTCGACAGACGCGACAGGCAGCCTTCGACGTGGTTGCCGTGGCAGGTGAACGGGTTGGTATCAAGGATACGGTCGGCCATCACGACACGGCTGTCAACCAGGCTCGGATACGGCTCGCTGGGAATCGCCACCCGTTCCTGCACCACGTGCGGCTCCGCGAGGGCGGTCGTCATGGCCCGCTCCCAGGCGGACGAGTCGGCTTCCCAGCCCAGGGTGATCCCGGTGCCGCCGTAGGAGTCGTTAGGCTTGAGGACCAGCCGCTCGCGGTTCTGCGCGATGAAGGGCATCAGGTCCACCTTCCTGCCGGCATGGGTCGTCGAGCGCTCCTCGACGATGCGGGTCCAGGGGATGTGCGCCGCGATGGCTTCCCGCTGCTCGGCGGTGAAGATCGCGGCGTTGCGCTCGTCGTGCAGGACCGCGAGGCTGGCTTTCTTGTGGAGCAGCTTGCAGCGGAAGGGATTCACCATGCAGACGGCCCCGGTCTCGACGGCGCGCACCACGTCGCTGCCGCGGCCGCAACGCTCCAGCAGCTCGCTGATCAGCACCCGCTTGTAGATCACGTCCACCGGCGCCCCGCCGACGATCAGCGTGCCGCCGCTGAGGCGCGCCTCGCGCGGGTCGCCGATCACGACCTCGAGACCCTGCTCCTTGAAGTACTTCTCGAAGAGGACGAACTCGCTGTAGGTCGGCACGTCGGGCCAGTCGAGAATCGCGATGCGCGGCGCGGTGCGCCTTCCGCTGAACGATTCCCACGCCGCCATGATGGCGTGCAGCACGCCGTGCCGCGCCGGCAGTGGCCGCATCGAATGGCGGCGCAGGAACTTCCTGGTGACCGGAAGCGCCAGGAACAGCTCCGTCAGCGCGTCGTTGTACGCCGCGCCGGCTGGATTCTCGCCGTTGAACTCGGTCAGCGCAAAGGTCGCGTCATCGGGGAAGAAAAAGGTGTCGATGCGCGAGGTGGGGCTGGGATCGGGGAAGCCGGGATCGTGCTCGAGCAGCGCGGTTTCTTCGCCGGTGAGACCGAACTGCGCCCGCACCCCGGCCGAGGCCATCGCGGCCCGGTGGGCGCGATCGAAGGCGCCCAGGAGCAGCGCGCAGCGCCCCTGGAAGAAGCGGAACTGGTCGGGCGCGAAAAACCGGGGACGCAGCACGGTGCACAGCGGCCGCTCGCCGAAGAACAAGCCGCGGCGGCGGAGCCCATCGTTCAGTGCGCCCTGGGTCTCGGCCCCGAGCGCGTCGTCCAGCAGGTCGTGCCAATCGGCGATCGCCGCCCGGAGCGGGCTGGTCAACCCTTCCGGGCCTTGCGGTGCTGGCGGCCGCCGAACAGCTCATCCCAGCGGCGCGCCCCGGCGGCGCGGCCCGCGGTCGCGAGGTCGATCGCCAGGTCGGCCATCTGCTGTACCGCCCAGTCGAAGTGCCGAGCACCTAACGAGTTGATGTCGAAGTCGGGCGCCGGGTTCATGAAATCGATGGCGTAGGGGACGCCGTCCTTCACCGCAAACTCGATCGAATTCATGCTGTAGCCCAGTGCCTGGACCAGGGCCCTGGCGTCGTGCACGATGCGGGTCTTGAGGGCGGCATTGAGGTAATCGGGATCGTCGTGGTACTTCCGCTCGCCCGGATCGTAGTGGATGGGCAGGATGTGCTCCTGCCCGATGCAGAGGCAGCGGACGAACTTGTCCCACTGGATGAACTCCTGCATCACCATCTGCATGGTGCCCGACTCGTCGTAAGCCCGGAACAGCTCCTCGCGCGAGCGGCAGACGTAGACACCCTTCCAGCCGCCGCCGTGCGCGTCCTTGAGGATGCAGGGCAGCCCGATGTGCTCGATCGCGGCATCCCAGTCCATCGGAAACGCCAGGTTCCGCAGACTTTTCTGGTGGTCGATGCCGGGAACGTACGCCTTGTTCGGCAGCGCGACGGTCCTGGGGCTCGCCACGCCGATTTTCGTCGCCAGCGAGGCGCCGAAGAACTTGTCATCGGCGGTCCACATGAAGGGATTGTTGATCACCGCCGTCCCCTGGAGCACGGCGTGCTTGAGGTAGGAGCGGTAGAACGGCACCTCGTGGGAGATGCGATCGATGATCACCGCCCAGGGCACCGGCTCGTCCATCGACGTCGCATCGAGGGTGACGAACTCGGCGATCACCCCCTGGTCGCGGCCGTTGACCTCGGCGATGAATTTGGGCGGAAACGACCATTCCATGCCGACCAGCAGGCCGATCCGCGCGTCTTCCTTTTTCTTGACCCTGGTTCCCTTAGCCGGCATAGAGCTGTAATTCCCGGCCGACGGCGTCGGCCATGTCGAAGGTGGTCTGGAGATCCGGGTGTCGCACAACCAGGAATCCGTCGGACACCAGAGTCAGCAGCCAGTTCCGCCGCATCTCCCCGACCGACAACAGTTCCTCGGCCGCGAGGTACGGGCCGAAGCGCCGCCGCAGCTCGTCGAGTCCCTGGATGTGGCGGATGCGGCCCTGGCCCTGGGCGCGCTTGAAGATGATCGCCGCGTTGTACTTGCGCTCGACCTTCATGGAGAACGTTCCGTGCAACGCCGCCTCCGCGTAGCCCGAATAGAGGTCGATGTCGCTGGCGTAGTTCATGATGTCGACGGTGCGCGCGCCCGGCGGCCGCGCGGCAATCTCGCCGAAGATGGTCTCGCCCGAAGCCGTGCGGTACCACTCCATGTGGGTGAAGCCGGTCTGGAACCCCAGCGCCTTGAGCACCTCGGGTCCCATCTTGCGCCCGCCGGCGAGATTGGTCGCGTCGGGATCGCGCAACGCGATGGTCTGCGGGCTGATCCACTCGTTCTGCCGGGCCGGCAGCGGGCGCGGACGGTAGAAGCAGATGTTGAGGTACTGGATCTTCCCGTTGATGCAGATGGTGTCGTAGGTGTACTCGTCGGCTTCGATGAACTCCTCGACATTGACCTCGCGATCCTTGCCGATACGGTTGAGGACGTTGTCGAGCTCCTGCCTCGAGTCCACCCGGAAGGTGTCGGCCGAGCCGGCGCCGGCGATCGGCTTGATGATGATCGGGAACCCGATCTCCTCGGCGGCGCGATGGCATTCGCCTGCGTTGGTGCCGCGGCGGTGGAGCGGCACGCGGATTCCGGCGGCCGCGACCGCCTGCTTCATCGCGTCCTTGTCCCGGAACAGCGTTGCCTGCGCGACATTCTGGCCCGGCACGCCGATGTGCTCGCGGATCTTCGCGGCGAGAATCACTCCCGGCTCCCAGAGGCATTCGACCTGGTCGATCGGCCGCGCGTCGGTCCATGCCGCGACCTGTTTCACCAGCGCGGGCTCGTCCAGGAGCGATGGTGCCTGGATGTAGCCCGAGAGATGCTCTTTGACGATCGGTGGCAGATCGCCGATGGGCTGGTCGCCGATGCCGAAGACCCTCGCACCGTTGACCGACAGCCCGCGGGTGAAGTAGTTCAGCTCGGTGGGATAACCAGGCGAGATCATCAGGACGTTCTTCGGCCGCATCGAGCCCGGCGTCGTCTTCGTTTGCTTGGGCATTCCCGCTCCCGTTCTAAGCCAGTTCCACGCGCACCACGGAAATCAACCGGTGCAGAGCCTGCTCCACCACACTGGTTTCCGGGTGGCGCAGGATGATGAAGCCTTCGCCTTCGTACGATCCCGTCGGTTCCTGTCCCGGCTGGGGCAGCTTGGCATCGACCAGCAGCCCGCCCAGTTCCTGTCGTACCACGTCGAGGCCGTGAATCGCGCGCACCCGGCCTTTTCCCTGGCCCCGAAGGTACGCCGCGCCGACTGCATAACGACGAGGCGGGGCATCGAAGGTACCGTACACCATCAGCCGCGCCCAAGCACCCACGAAATCGAAGTCGTGGGCCCGCGAGATGAGGGTGGTGATTTGCGCCCCCGGCGGCCGGGCCGCAACCTCGGAAATCGCGACGCTCCCGTCCTGGCGGCGGAACCACTCCAGGTGGGTGAGCCCGGTGTCCATGCCGAGTACCTCGAGGGCTCGCGTCGCCGCCTGGCGAATGTCGTCGTAGCGTTGGTCGTCGGCTTCGCGCGGCAGCACCACGCACCACTGCATCCAGGGATTGCGCAGCACTTCGAGGGGCGTCGGGTAGTAGTGCGTCAGCGAGTGCCACCCCGCCTTGCCGTCGATCGACACGGTCTCGAAGGAGTGTTCGTCGCCGGTAACGAATTCCTCGATCAACACCGGTCGTTTTCCGTCTGGAGCCGCCGCGACCACGGCGTCTCGCAGCGCCTTCTCGTTTTCCACGCGGGTCGTGGCCACCGCGCCGGCGCCCGCCGGCGGCTTGACCACCAGCGGATAGCCGATGCGCTCGGCCGCTTCCCGGGCTTCGCTTTCGCTGGCGGCGAGGGCGTGCTTCGCGCAGGGAATGCCCGCGGCCCGCAGCAGCGACTTCATGCGGGCCTTGTCGCGGAAGTTTTTCGCGGCCTCGATGCCCATGCCCTCGATGCCGAGCTGCGCGCGGACCTCGGCGAGCGGGACCTGGAGCTGCTCGTAGGCGCCGAAAAGGCGATCGATCGTGCCGAGTGTGCCGCGGAGGGCCTGCACGGCAGCGGCGAGCTGCGTGGTGTCGAGAACATCGGCGACGCGCCAGTGCGCGGCGAGCCGGCCGCGAATTTCCGGCGGCAGATCTTCCTGGGGCGCCTGGCTGATCACGCCGAGCCGCACGTTTTCCAGCGCGGCGGTCGCCGCGATCATGCGAGCGGCATTCTCGGACAGGATGGGCGCGGCGAAAATCACGGCGGGCATGGCCACGCAGACTAACCCGCGGCTAGATTTTGCGCCATGAAGGTTCTGCGCCAATTCCTCGCCGGCTGGAAGGTTCGCGCCCGCGGCCTCGACAATCGCAAGGGCCGCCTCCACGTGCTGCCCGATGTCCATTCGCCGCAGCTCGGTAATACGCGGGATGTGCTGGTGTTCACGCCGGCATCGTACCGGCGATCGTCAAAGCACTATCCGGTGATCTACATGCAGGACGGACAGAATCTTTTCGATCCGGCCACCAGCTTCGCCGGCGACTGGGGGCTGGGCGAGGCGGTTGCCTGGTCGGCGCGCCGCGGCTACGAGGCGATCGTGGTGGGTCTGCCGAACATGGGCAACGCCCGGCTCGACGAGTACAGTCCCTTCGTGCAGGAGGGTCGCGGCGGTGGGCTGGGTGACCAATATCTGGATTTCGTCGTCGATACGGTGAAGCCGCTGGTCGACAAACAATTCCGCACGCTGCCGGATGCCGCCCACACCGGGATCGCGGGCTCGTCAATGGGCGCACTCATCAGCCAGTACGCCTTTTTCCGGCGGCCGGACGTCTTCGGGTTCGCCGCCGCGCTGAGTCCCGCGTTCTGGTTCGGCGACGCGGCGATTCTCGATTTCGTCAGGGACGCGCGGCGGTCGGACGGGCGACTCTATCTCGACATCGGGCTGCGAGAAGGTGAGGGCAGCGTGGCACTGGCGCGGCGGATGCGCGATCTGCTGGTGCAGAAGGGATATCACCCGGGAGACACGCTGCGCTGGGTCGAGGATCCCGGCGGAACGCACCACGAGTCCGACTGGGGCCGTCGCTTCCGGAAAGCGCTGCCATTCCTCCTGCGCAATGGGGCCGCGGCATGAAGCACGAGTACCACTCCTGGCACAGTCCATCCCTCGGCCGCGGCATGCCGCTCCAGGTCCTCGGCCATGCCGGAGCGCGGGTGTTCGTGTTCCCGACCACCATGGGAACGTTCGAGGAGTGGACCGACCGGCACATGTTCCGGCACAGTGTGCTGGGCGAGCACATCGATCGCGGCTGGATCCAGGTCTACTGTCTGCACCACGTGCACGAAGAAAGCTGGTACGCCGGCGATGAGGTGCATCCGGGGCACAAAGCGTGGCGGCACTTGCAGTACGATCGCTACCTGCGGGACGAAGTTGTCCCCTTCAGCCGGTCGCTCAACCAGAATCCGTATCTCATCGCGGTGGGGGCGAGCTTCGGGGCGTACCACGCACTGACATTCGGGACCCGCAATCCGCACCTGGTCGATCGCATCATCGGATTGTCGGGGACGTACGACATCAAGCGGATGACGGGCGGCTACTCGGATGCGAATGTGTACGCTAGCAATCCCATCGACTTCATCCGGCACGAGCACGATCCGTGGCGGCTCGCGGCACTGCGGCGGCAGGACATCATCCTCGCCATCGGCGAGCACGATCCCTCGATCGAGAACAACCGCGAGATGTCGGGGGTGCTATGGAGCCGGGGAATCGGGAATGCGCTGCGCATCTGGAGCGGATGGAGTCACGACTGGCAGTACTGGGAACAGATGGTCAGGATCTACATCGGCGGGCATGACTAGCTCGTCTGCCATCACGGACAAGGCCGCTGCTACTGGAGCGCTCCCTGAATGTGGGGCAGAATATCCGGAAACAAGTCGTCGCGCTGCTTAATTTCGGCTGCCTGGTTGAGCCCCATTTCAGTATTGCCCGACTGAAGCGCGGCGATGAGCCGAGCCGCATCATCGCAGTGGTGCGTGAATCGCCGCTGTGCGTAGTCCGCTGCATCTCCGCCCGTGATGATGAACTGCCAGTCGCTCCCCTGGGCGAGCAGCAATTCGCGCGCCGCCTGCTCCACGATCGTTCGGGTGCCCGGTTCGCGCAGAGCGGGTCCCGCCACGCGCCAGAAGTCCATCTCGATGGGCCACAGCCGCCGCCACGTCCATGCGGTCTTCTCGCTGAGCCAGACGCTCCAATCTCCCCCCGCTCCCCACGATCCCGCGCGCAGCGCCGCGACGCCGCGATAGTGTGACGCGAGGTGCTGGCTCGCCGAGGTG
Source organism: Gemmatimonadales bacterium (assembly GCA_036493755.1). Classification (GTDB taxonomy): domain Bacteria; phylum Gemmatimonadota; class Gemmatimonadetes; order Gemmatimonadales; family JACORV01; genus DASXPG01. The sequence continues at coordinate 5,081 of DASXPG010000131.1, read as the reverse complement.
GCCCGCAGTCCGTGCGCCCGCGCGAAGGCGCGGTACACCTCGTTCAGGAATTCCGGTCCCTCGAACCACCAGTGTCCGAACAGCTCGGTGTCGAACGGCGTCACGACGACCGTGTCGTTGGTCTGGGCGTGCGCGATGCGGTGCAGCAGTCCCAGGAAATGATTCGCCTGCTCGAACGCCGCGGCATGCGCGGCATCGGCATGGTAGGGCTGCTTGTCCCCCAGATCGATGCGATTGCCGGTGACGCGCCAGAGCTTGAGGCCGCCCGGGTAGCGCATCTTGTGGAATTCCAGGTATCGGCCGTCGCCCGGGTATCCGCCTTCGCGGCTCCACACCTGCGCCGATGCCACCGGATCGCGCAGCAGTACGTCGACCTGCGCCGCCGGATTGGGCGACGCAACCCGCCACGAGCGGTACGGCGTCTCTCCCCGCAGCGGCATGTGCCCGTCGGCAAAGAAGTACGAGAAGCCCGCCTGCGACAGAAATTCTTCGATCCCCAGCCGCATATTGGCCGGTGCTTCCGGCAGCGGCGCCCACCATCCCTTCGGCCGGTAGGCACACTCCGGCAGCCAGCATCCGGCGGGCGACTTCCCGAACAGCCGCCAGTGTTCGCCCCGCCCGAGATTCAGCTGGAGCCGGATGCTCGCATCGGTGGCGAGCAGCGGCAGAAAGCCGTGGGTCGCCGCGCCGCCGATGATTTCGATCTGTCCCGAATTCTCGAGATCGCGAAACGCGCCGAGGATCCCGCCGTCGAGCGAGTGATAGAGATTGCGCAGCCGGTTGAGTCGGTCGCGCCACCAGTTGACCAGCGGCGCGAGGTGCTGGTCGTATCCTCCGGCGAATACCCGTCCGGCTTCGTCGCACGCCTCGAGCCGCTGCGCGAAGAACGCTTCGAGATCGGCGTGAAACGAAGGGTGCGACAGCTGGTTGGCGAGGACCGGCGTGAAACCGATGGTGAGCGGCGAGGGGATGTTGTCGTGCCGCAGGCCGCGCAGCGTCCCGATCAGCGGCAGGTAGGTATCGACGGCCGCCTCGGTGAGCCAGTCGCTGCCGTGCGGCCATTTGCCATGGTGCAGCACCCAGGGCAGGTGACTGTGGAGCGCCAGGACGTAGTCCATCAATCGACTCCACGCCCGGCGCGCTCCGCTTCTTCGAGGGCTCGCAGGTAGACCGCCAGGTATTTCAGCGCCGAGCGCTGCCAGCTGAAGTTCTTTCCCATCGCTTGCCGCATGTGCCGCTGCCAGTCCCGCTCGTCGTGATAGTGGTGCACCGCGCGCCGGATGGTGTGGGCCAGCGCCGGCTTGGAGAACTGATCGAAGAGAAACCCCGACGTGCCGTCATCGACGGTATCGTTGAGTCCGCCGGTGCGACGCGCGACGGGCAGCGTGCCGTAGCGCTGGGCCCGCATCTGGGTGAGACCGCAGGGCTCGTACTGGCAGGGCATCAGCAGCAGATCGGCGCCGGCAATCACTTCGTGCTCGAGTGCATCGGTGAAGCCCGTCTCGACCGCGATCCGGTCGGGGTAGCGCGCCGCCAGCGCCCGCAACGGCTCGATGTAACGCTTATCACCCTGCCCGAGGAAAATGTACTGCGCGTCGGCGGCGCCGAGCGCCTCGCCATCGATCAGCAGGTCCAACCCTTTCTGAGCCACCAGCCGTGCCGCCATGCCGAACAGCGGGGTGCGGGGCCAGGTGCCGAGGCCAAAGCGCGACTGGAGTGCGGCCTTGCAGACGCGCTTCCCGGCGAGGTCATCCGCGCCGAAGCGCGATACGATCTGCTGGTCGCAGGTCGGATCCCAGATGTGATGATCGATTCCGTTGGTGATTCCGAAGAGCCGGTCGCGCAGCGCGCGGAAGGTGTCGCCCAGTCCGAACCCGCCGTCCGGGGACTGGAGCTCGCGGGCGTGGGTCGCGCTGACGGTGACCACCACGTCGGCGGACACCAGCCCTCCCTTCAGCCAGTTGACCCGGTCGTACCATTCGAGGAAGCGCCAGTTGAAGTACTCCCAGGGGAGCCCGATCTCGGGCAGCGTGCTGGCGGGGAAGTGTCCCTGGTAGCCGGCGTTGTGGACCGAGAGCACCGCCGGGGTGCGGCGATAGAGCGGCTGCGATGCATAACGAGTACGGAGGTACACCAGCGAGAGCGCGGCGTGCCAGTCGTGGGCGTGCAGGATCGCCAGCCCCCGCGAAATGCGCGGCAACGCCTCGAGTGCGGCGAGGGCGAAAAACGAAAAGCGGCGGTGGTTGTCGCCGTAGTCACCGTCTTCGCCGTACAGCGCGGGACGATCGAAGAAGTGGGGATGCTCGATGAAGACGACGTCGGTCGCGGTGGCCGGGGTGCGGGCCCGCAGCAGCCGGGTGCGCTCGCGGGTCGGTCCGAGCTGCACCTCGAACGGTTCGCCGATCGGCTCGAAGTCCTGCACCACTGACCGGACCTGCCGGTACAGCGGCATCAGCACCACGGTCGGAAGCCCGGCCTCGGCCTGGTACGCGGCGAGGCTGCTTACCGCCTCGCCCAGGCCTCCGGATCGCGCATAGGGCCAGCACTCCGCGGACACGTGGACAATGGGAATCGGCTGGCCACGATCCGAGAGCAGCGCCACGTCACGTCGTTTCCAACGGCTTTTTGGCGACGCGGTAGAGGAAGCCGCAGAGCAGCGCGAAGGCCGCGAGGGCCACCAGGTCATTGTGCTGCACGGCCGGCCAGTATCGCCCGCCGACATCGCCCCACTCGTAAGGCAGGGTGACATGGGCCGTCCGCGCCAGCTCGCCCAGGTGGTTGCGCCACGAATCCATCGGCACCACGATGAGCAATCCGGCCAGTGCCCCGCCGGCGATCAGGCCGCTGGCCATCAGCGAGCCGCTCGAGACGTCGGTCTCGCTGGACACCGTCCTGGACCCACGCTCCACGAACCAGCGCACCACGCCGCCCGCGAAAATCGCCGCCGTCGTCGAGATGGGCAGGTAGCTCCCGGTCGCGAAGGGCAGTGAGCGCACGCCCAGCAGCTCGATCACGATCACCACGAAGACGCCGAAGAGCACCAGGCCCCACTGGAGATTCTGGCTCAGAATACCGTTGATCACCGTCGTCATCAGGATGGCCTGCGGCGCCGGCATCTGCTGGCTGCCGATACCGGGCTGCACCTTCCACTCGAGCTGGTGTGCGGCGGGATTGTAGTAGTAGCGGCCGTCGGGAATGGTGTGCGACCCGATGACGTTGATCTCCTGGTAGCTGCTGCCCTGGTACGTCGCCGGTCCGATGTTCTTCATCTCGGGCGCCAGCGAATCGATGTGGATCGCCTGACGATCGTAGGCGGTGTACGTGTCGTTGAGCTTGGTCAGCGTGAAGCCGATGACCGCCACCGAAGCGAGCGCGCCCACGAGCAGCGACACCTGCTGGCGCCACGGCGTCGCGCCCACCAGGAAACCGGTCTTGAGATCCTGGCTGGTAGCGCCGGCGTTGGCCGCCGCGATGCAGACCACGCCGCCCACGGTGAGCGCGACCGCGGGCCAGGTGCCGCCGGTCCAACCCAGCAACACGAAGATCAGGCAGGTCATCATCAACGTGGCGATGGCCATCCCCGAGATCGGATTCGAGGAATTGCCGATCAGGCCGGTGATGCGGCTCGAGACGGTCACGAATATGAATCCGAACACCACGATGAGCACCGAGGCAAAGGCGTTGGCGACGGCCCGCCCGGGATTCACGCTGAAGGTCAGGATCGCGAAAACCACGAGGATCATCGCCAGGGCGCCGAAGATCACGATGGTCAGGGGAAGGTCGTCGGATGTCCGCGCGCGAGTGAGGGCGATGCCCGCGCGCGATTCGGCGATGTCGCGCATGCCGGCCTTCAGCGAATCCCAGATGGTCGGCAGGGTGCGCGCCAGGGTGATGAGGCCCGACGCGGTCACCGCGCCGGCGCCGATCGAGCGGATGTAAGCGTTCCAGATCATGCTGGGCGTCATGTCGCCGATCGGGATGGTGCCTGGGAAAATGGGCTCGTGGATGTGCGAGCCGAAGAACTTGATCAACGGAATGATGACCAGCCAGCTCAGCACGCCGCCCGCGAACAAGAGGCCTGAGATCCGCACGCCGATGATGTACCCCACACCCAGGTATTCGGGTGTCGTCGTGCCGGCAATCCGCCCCCCCGGGTACCAAGCCGGGTCGTAGGTTGGTGTCGCCTTCCACAACCGGACCCCTTCCTGGAGCACTTTGTAGAGCGCCCCGACCAGCAGGCCGGTGAAGACTCGGCCGGCGAAACGCCCGCCCCGCTCTCCCGCGATCAGTACGTCGGCACAGGCCGCGCCTTCGGGATAGAGCAGGTTGCCGTGCTCTTTCACGATCAGCGTGCGGCGCAACGGGATCATGAAGAGCACGCCGAGGATGCCGCCGGCAAGCGCCATCAGGAAGGCGCGGCTCACCTGGAGCTGGAAGCCCAGGAAGATCAGCGCCGGCAACGTGAAGACCACGCCGGAGGCGATGGACTCGCCGGCCGAGCCGGCGGTCTGGACGATGTTGTTCTCGAGAATCGTCGAGTGAAAACGCTTCAGTACCGTGATCGCGATGACCGCGATCGGAATGGAAGCGCTCACCGTGAGGCCGGCGCGGAGCGCCAGGTAAACCGATACCGCGCCGAAGACGATGCCCGCGATGGCGCCGAGGATCACGGCGCGTACCGTCAGCTCGGGAACGCTGGCGTCGTCGGGAACGTAGGGCTTGAACGTCGCTGGAGCGCTCATGGGATGAATGACGTCTCCTTGGTGAGCGAGCGAACCCACGCCGCGATCAGCAGCGCGGCCTGCTCGAGGTCCTGGAGCGCGACCATCTCGTTAGGGCTGTGCATGTAGCGGCAGGGGACCGAGACGAGGCCCGTCGCGATGCCGCTGCGGGCGGTGTAGATCGCATCGGCGTCGGTGTTGGTCCCCCGCGGCGCCGCCTCGATGCTGTACGCCATCTTTGCCGACTCGGCGGCGCTCACCAGCTGGTCGAAGATCAGCCGGCTCACCACCGAGCCGCGCGAAATCACCGGGCCGCTGCCGAGCTTGAAGTCGCCGATTTCCTTTTTTTCGACGCCCGGA
>DASXPG010000130.1:0-13500 GCA_036493755.1 Gemmatimonadales bacterium | reverse complement strand
GGAAGCGGTGGCCCATTCGCCGACGCCGTCCATCGTGAGGAAGGCGGCCTCTTCGAATGGCGACGGATAGAAAGCGCTGGCGGCGTGGGACTCATGATGCTCGGCGTAGAGCACATCGCCCTCGTATCCCTCGAGGGCGCTACGAATCTGCTTGTCCATGAAGAGCTTGTCCTTGATCCACAGCGGCCCCGCCATCAGAAACTGGCGATAGCCCTTCGGCGCGATGCCGAAGTAGGTATCGAGGATGCGCTCGAACTTGACGATGGGCTTGTCGTAGAACCCGACATAGGCCAGGTCCTTGGCCGTGATTCCCGCCTGCTTGAGGCAGAAGGCCACGCCGCGTGCCGGAAAGTCGGGATCGCCCTTCTTGCGGGTGAGCCGTTCTTCGGAAACGGCGGCGACAATTTCGCCGTCCCGAACCAGGCACGCCGCGCTATCGTGATAGAAGGCCGAGACACCGAGGATGTAGCGTGCTGCCAACGCTTTAACCGCTCCAATCGGAGTGGGGATCGCCAGGGTTTGACGGAATACGTTGCCGGAAGAAGCGCCAGTAATCTATGAGGTGCCCCACCGAAGGCCAACTGGGCCGGTGCCCGGGGCAGGCTTGTATAATTGGGCGTGCCGCAAGCTGATAGCCCATCATCCAGCGCGACCGATGCCGCACCCGGCGCGGGCCGGCGCTGGTTTTTCGCCGCGATCCTGATCGTGCTGCCGCTGGCAGTCCTGGCCCTCGCCGAGGGGAGCGCCAGTCTGCTGCTTTTCGTCTCAGCCTTGAGGCATAGCCGGTCCAGCGACGCCCGCAGCCATACCGCCTACGACTCCCTGCTGGGGTGGTCGAGCACCAAAGGGCTGAGCTGGCCCAATTACTACGGCCCGGGCGGCGCGCTGCACATCAATCGCCTCGGATTCCGCGAGGCGTCGGCCAGCGGCCCCCGCGTCCCCGGCAGCCGGAGGCTGGTCTGCCTGGGCGATTCGTTCACGTTCGGGCACGGCGTCGCCGATAGCGCGACTTGGTGCGCCCGTCTCTCGGAGCAGGACAACAGCCTGCAGACGATCAACATGGGCCAGGTGGGATTCGGGCTCGATCAGGATTATCTCTGGTTCCGGCGCGACGGCGCAGCGCTGGATCCGGATGTGCTGGTGATGGCATTTGTGAAAGCCGATTTTAACCGCACCCGGCTTCACGAATTCCTGGGTTACCCCAAGCCGTGGCTGGCGGTCGACCATGACTCGCTGATCACGCGAGGATTTCCGGTCCCGCGTCTTGGCGCGATGCGGCTGTTGATGCTGCGCGTGGGGCCGGCACTCCAGGGGCTTCGCCTTTCGCAGCTCGCGATCGCGCTCAAGGGCGGGAAGCGGACGGACATGGAAGAGGCAACGGCCGGCGACTCCGCGACCGCCGGCGAAGTGGGCCGCATTCTCGCCTCGCTCGCCGCATGGCAGCACAGCCATGGCCATCGGTTCATCGCCGTGCTCATTCCGGCCGAAAGCGATTACCTCGGACTGAACGTCGGTGGATGGCGCGACTTGCTGAAAGCCGATGCCGCGACCGGCCATTACGAATTCATCGATCTGGTCGGCGACCTCAGGCGACTGCCTTCCGATTCGGTTCCGCCGCTCTACATCCACGAGAGCGACGGAATTCCGCACCACGCCGAGGGCCACCTCACGGTACGCGGAAACCGCTGGGTCGCGCAGCGGCTGTTGGAACAGCTTCGCGCCGGCGCGCCGGCGCGCCAAGCCGCCCGGGGAAGACGGGTGGTGGCCTGCGGATCGGAGTGGATGCCAGCTGCTGGGCCAATGAGCGCGGCTACGGCCGCTTCACCCGCGAGCTGCTCCGCGCCATGGTGCACGCCGCTCCCGCCGATTACTTCATCTGCTTCGCCGATGCCGCCGTGGAGAATCGCTGGGACCTCGACGCGCCTAACGTGGAGCTGGTGCCGGTACCCCAGTCGGCGGCGCCGACCACCGCGGCCAGCGCCGACGGCAGCCGCGGCCCCGGCGACATTCTCCGCTTCAGCCGGGCCGTATGGCGGGAACCGCTCGACGTCTTCTTCTCCCCCAGCGTCTACACGTATTTCCCGCTGCCGCCACGCCTGCGTGCCGTGGTGACGATCCATGATGCGATTGCCGAGCGATTCCCCGCCCTGACGCTGCCGAGCCGCCGCGCGCGGCTTTTCTGGAATGCCAAGGTCGCGCTGGCGATCATGCAGGCGCGGCTGGTTCTGACGGTCAGCGACTATTCGGCACGCGAGCTGGCCCAGGTCCTCGGCGTCCCCTCCGGCATTCTGCGCGTCGCCGTCGAGGCGCCGGCCGCGGTCTATCAACCGGCCACCCGCGCCGACATCGACGCCGCCGCCCGGCGGCTCGGCCTCGCCAAAGGCGGGCGCTGGTTCGTCTATGTCGGCGGCTTCAGTCCCCACAAGCGGGTCGATGCGATCGTCCGGGCCCACGGCGCGCTCGCGCGCCGGCTCGGCAATGCGGCGCCCCACCTGGCCCTCGTGGGCGCGACCAGCGGCGATGTCTTCCTCGGCAACCAGGGTGAGATACGCCGCGCGATCGCCGAAGCCGGCGCGAGCCATCTGGTTCACTGGACCGGCTTTCTCAGCGATGAGGAGCTCCGTCCGCTCCACGCAGGTGCGCTGGCTTTGCTGCTTCCATCCCTGGCGGAGGGCTTCGGACTGCCCGCGGTGGAGGCGGCCGCGTGCGGCTGTCCCGTGATCGCCACGACGTCCAGCCCTCTCCCCGAATTGCTTCAGGGCGGCGGCATCTTCGTCGCTCCCGGCGACGATGCCGCGCTGCTGCGAGCGATGAGCCGGATGGCCACCGATGAGCCCGCGCGCCTCGACCTGGCGGCGGCGGCGAAAGCGCGCGCCGCCGCGCTGACCTGGTCCCGCGCCGCGGACGCCGCGCTCGCGGCACTGCACGAGGCGGCGGCGTGAGCGGGCTGCGCTTCGCGATGATCACCACCTTCTACCCGCCCTACAATTTTGGCGGCGACGGCATGGGAATCCTGCGGCTCTCGCAGGCGCTGGTGAGACGTGGCCATGACGTCACGGTGATCCACGACGCCGACGCCTACCTCACCCTGGCCGGCAAACCGCCCGCCGCGTCGTTCGCGGACGATGGCGTGCAGATCGTCTCCCTCAGGAGCTCGTTAGGCCCGGTTTCCAATCTGCTGACCCAGCAGACCGGCCGCCCCGTCGTCCACGGCGCGCGCATCCGGCGGGAGCTGGAGCGGCGCGACATCGACGTCACCATTTTCCACAACGTGTCGCTGGTCGGCGGGCCGGGAGTCCTGTCGATGGGACGCGGCGTCTCGCTCTACATGGCGCACGAACACTGGCTGGTCTGCCCCAGCCACGTGCTCTGGCGTCATGGCCGCGAAGTCTGCACCGGCCGCGAATGCCTGCGCTGCGTCGTGCATTACCGGCGTCCGCCACAGGCCTGGCGCTACACCGGGTTCCTCGAGCAACAGGCCGGGCATATCGATGCGTTCATCGCCATGAGCCAGTTCAGCCGCGACAAGCACCGGGAATTCGGGTTCCCTCGGGACATGGAGGTTGTGCCGTACTTTCTTCCCGACACCGATTCAGCGCCGACGCCCGCCGCCGACGCATCGCCCCATGGACGGCCGTACTTCCTCTTCGTCGGGAGGCTGGAGAAGATCAAGGGACTCGACGATGTGATTCCGGTCTTCAGCCGATTCGACCGGGCCGACCTGCTCATCGCCGGCGATGGCGAATACGGCGAGGTGCTCAAGGCCCTGGCGGCGGGCAACCCCAGGGTTCGCTTCCTCGGGCGGGTGGCGCCCGCGGACCTCTCTCGCTACTATCGCCACGCAGCCGCGCTGCTGGTGCCGTCGGTCTGCTTCGAGACCTTCGGCATCATCATCATCGAGGCATTCCGGCAGGGGACCCCGGTGGTGGCCCGCCGGATCGGCCCCTTCCCGGAGATCCTGAATCACGCCGGCGGCGGCGACCTCTTCGAGACGGCCGCCGAGCTGGAAACCGCGCTCCACCGGTATCTGGACGAGCCGGACCGGCGCGAGCGGCTGGGGCACGCGGGCCTCCAGGCCTTCCGGCAGACGTGGTCGGAATCGGCGGTGCTGCCCCGATTTCTGCAGGTGGTGCGCCGCGCGGCACAGCGGCGCGGTGAGCAGCGTATCGCGGCGCTGGCCGCAGAGGAGATGGTCCAGGCGTGAAGGTCTTCATCACCGGCGGAGCCGGATTCATCGGATCGCATCTCGCCGAGCGGCTGGTCGCCGCCGGGCATGGCGTGCTGGTCCTCGACGATCTTTCGACGGGCCAGATCTCGAATCTGGATTCGATCATCGGTAAGCCGGGCTTCGAGTACAAGATCGGCTCGGTCACCGATGCGCCGCTGGTCGCCGAAATGGTGGATCGCTGCGACGTCACCGTGCACCTGGCCGCCGCCGTCGGCGTGCGGCTCATCGTCGAGCAGCCGGTCCGCACCATCGAGACCAACGTCCACGGCACCGAGGTCGTTCTGGGCGCCGTGGCCCGCAAGCAGAAGCTGGTGATGATCGCCTCGACGTCGGAGGTCTACGGCAAGTCGGCCAAGGTGCCGTACGCCGAAGAGGACGACCTCACGATGGGCGCGACCGTCAACTCCCGCTGGGCCTATGCCTGCTCCAAAGCGCTCGATGAGTGGCTGGCCCTGGCCTACTGGCGCGAGAAGAAAGTGCCGGTGATCGTGACCCGGCTCTTCAATACCGTCGGGCCGCGGCAGACCGGCCGCTACGGCATGGTGCTCCCCAGCTTCGCCGCCCAGGCGGTGCGCGGCGAGCCGATCACCGTCTTCGGCAGCGGCGACCAGTCGCGCTGCTTCGCGCACGTGGCCGACGTGGTGAAGGCGATGACGAAGCTGATCGAGGTGCCCGGTGCCGTGGGCCAGGTGTACAACATCGGCAGCGACCGCGAAGTCACCATCAACAAGCTGGCCGAGATGGTGCGCACCGAAGCGAAGAGCAAGTCGGAGATCCGGCACACGCCGTACGCCGAGGCGTACGCCGAGGGCTTCGAGGACATGCAGCGGCGCATCCCCGACGTGCGCAAGCTGGAGAAGACCATCGGCATGCGTCCCTCGACCAGCCTCGAAACCATCATCGCCGACGTGGTGAACGACCAGCGCGCGCTCCTGGGTGCGGGGTGAGCCGGTGCGCGGCATCCTCACCTGGCACTCGGTGGATCCGTCGGGCTCGCCGATCTCGATCGACGAGGCGGCTTTCCGGGCCCACGTCACCTGGCTGGCCACCGGCGCGGTGCCGGTGCTGCCGCTGGAGCAGATCATCGCTCCGGGCGCGCCCGGGCATGCCGTCGCGCTTACCTTCGACGATGCCTTCGCCAGTTTCCACGATGTCGCCTGGCCCCTCTTGCGCGCCCATCGTCTCCCCGTGACCCTCTTTGTGGTGAGCGAGCAGGCCGGGAAAACCAATGCCTGGGGCGGCAGGGATGCCCCCGGCATCCCCACCCTTCCCTTGATGGACTGGGAGGCGCTGGGCCGGGTCGCCGCCGAGGGCGTCTCGTTAGGCGCGCACAGCCGCACCCACCCCGACCTCCGCGGGACCGGCGACGCCGCGCTCCAGGCCGAGCTGGCGGGCAGCGCCGACGACATCGCGGCGCGCACCGGCATCCGCCCCTCCGTCTTCGCCTATCCGTACGGCGGCGTCGACGAACGGGTCGCGGCGGCCACGGCCCGCAGCTTCGGCGCCGCGGTGACCACCGAGCTGCGTTCGTTAGGCAGCGCCGAGACGCCGCTGCGGCTGCCGCGTCTGGACACCTTCTACCTGCGGGGACGGGGCCGGCTCGAGGGCTGGGGAACGCCGGTCTTCCAGGCGCGCCTGGCGCTGCGCCGTACCCTGCGCAACGCGCGGGCCGCGCTGACCGGGAGGCCGGCGTGAGCGCGCGGCCCTTCCTCAGCGTGATCGTGCCCGCTTACAACGCGACCGCGACCATCCGCGCGGCGCTCGAGGCGCTGGCCGCCAGCGAGCTCACCCGCGACCGGTTCGAGCTGACGCTGGTGGACGACGGCAGCACCGACGAGACCTCGCTAATCGGCGCCGAGTACTGCGACCGCGTGGTGCGGCTGTCGGGCAAACCGCACGGGCCCGCCTTCGCCCGCAACCGCGGCGCCGAGGTGAGCCGCGGCGAAGTCCTGGTCTTCGTCGACGCCGACGTCGTGGTCCACAAGGACGCGCTGGGCCGCCTGGTGGACCGCTTCAACGCCGAGCCCGATACCAGCGCCGTCTTCGGCTCCTATGACGACAAGCCCTCCAGTCCCGGGCTGGTCTCGCAGTACCGCAACCTGCTCCATCATTACGTGCACCAGCGCGGCCGCGGCCAGGCGCAGACCTTCTGGGCCGGGCTCGGCGCGATCCGCCGCGACGATTTCGTCGAGGTGGGGATGTTCGATGAATGGCATTACGCCCGGCCGCAGATCGAGGACATCGAGCTGGGCCGCCGGCTCAGCATCGCGGGACATCACATCGTCCTCGATCCCGATATCATGGGCACCCATCTCAAGCGCTGGACGTTGGGCGCCACGCTCCTCGCCGACTTCCAGCACCGCGGCGTGCCCTGGATGTGGCTGCTGATCCAGGAAGGGCAGCCGGCCAATGCCGGCTCACTCAACGTCCGCTCCATCGAGAAGGTGCTCACCGGGCTGACGGCCCTGGGGCTGCTGACACCGGTGGTCGCGCTGGTCTTCCACGACGCGCGCTGGCTGCTGGCCACCCTGCCGGTCGCGCTGATGATCGGCTTGGTCAACGCGGGCTTCTACCGGTTCCTGATCCGCATCCGCGGCCTGCTCTTCGCCATGGCGGTCTTCCCGCTGCACCTGGCCTATTACGCCGGCAACGCGATTTCAGTGGTGTCGGGATGGCTGGTCCATCACCTCTTCGGCGAGCCGATACCGCCCGCCGAGGCGGCGGCGCATGCCCAGATCGGCATCGCCACCTGGCCGCCGCCGCCCCGCCGTTCGACCCAGAGCATCTGGGAGCGCCGGAGCGACCGGTGACCCTGCCTTCCGCGCTCCCGCCCGACGTCGAACGCGCCTTCCGGCCGCTGCACAAGCGCGGCTTCGGCATCGCGCTCGGCGCGGCGTCGGGGTTGTTCGTCTTCGCGGCGACCGCCATCCTCCTGCTGCGCCACGAGCCCGATGCCATCCGGCTCGGCATCCTGTGCGAATATTTCTACGGCTACACGGTGAGCTGGGCGGGAGCGTTCATCGGCCTGGCCTGGGGCTTTTTTGCCGGATACGTCGCCGGATGGTTCGCGGCGTTCGTTCGCAACTTCGTGATGGCGGCATCGCTGTGGCTGGGGCGCAACCGCTCCGAGCTTGAAGCAAGCCGCGATTTCCTCGATCACATCTAGACCGGGACCACTCGATGACCGGCACCGATCCATCCCTGCGTCTCGCCGTCGCCCGGCTCAACGAGCGGGCCTGGGGCGTCACAATGGGACTCCTGCTGGGACTGGGGCTGTTCTTCGCCACCAATGTCCTGGTGATCAAGGGCGGACCCAACCCGGGGCCGCACCTCAGCCTCCTGAAGGTCTATTTCCCGGGTTACCGGGTGACCTTCTTCGGAAGCCTCATCGGCTTCGTCTACGCTTTTGTGATTGGTTATGCGCTGGGCCGGCTGATCGGCCTGGTCTACAACAGGCTCGTCAAACCCTAGCCTTCGCCGTCACCCGCGGTGGCGCCCGCCGGCTCGGCGGTGCCCTGCGGACCATCGGCGAGGGTAACGTTCTCGCGCTCGCTGCCCAGGAGCGGCAGCGGCTTCCGCCACACTTTCCCCGCCACCAGGCCACGCGCCAACTGCGTGGGCCGGTACACGATGCTCGACCAGAGAAATACTTCGGTGGTGCAGTGGCATTCCTTACGCGCGACCAGCGCGCGGAGCGCCTTCGCCTCCTCCGAGTGCCAGATCTCGGGGAAGGTGTTCTTCCGGAGGTTGCCGATCGGCTTGTGGATCTCGCAGACGCCAACGTCGCCGTTGGCGTAGACCACGCCCGAAATTTTCCCCGCCTGGCAGGGGACGACCTGGCGGTCTTCCTCGACGGTGCGAACCTTGGCCCATTGAAGCATCGGCTCGACGCTGCCGCCGTACCGCCCCTCTTCGCGCGGCGACCAGAGCCGTGCGATGTAATCGAAGAGCGACTTGTACATCTCGAGCTTGGGCCCGGTGAGCGACTTGTCTTTCCGGTCGCCGCGGATGATGGCCAGGTTGTGGTGGTCCATCTGCGGGCAGCGCTCGTAGAGATACGTCGTCAGCCGGCGGATCTCTTCCATGTTGATCTGTGTCGCGGTCGAGATGCAGTGGATGCGCAGCCGCGAGTCCTTCTTCTGCAGCTCGGCCAGCGCGTCGTAGGTCTCCATCGCCTTCTCGAAGGCGTGGCGCGCGACCCGGAACTTGTCATGGAACTCGGGCATCCCGTCGAGCGAGATCTCGGCGACGAAGAGCTGGAGCGAGGGCTCCTTGAGCACCTCGGTGATCGCCGCGATGGTCTTGTCGGTGAAGAAGCCGTTGGTCGGGACGTAGATCTGCTTCACGCCGTTGGTCTGGATGAACTTCCGGCAGATCTCGCCGAATTCCTTGCGCAGGAACGGCTCGCCGCCCGACAGATTCAGATTCTCGACCACGCCGAGGGAGTCGGAGAGGGCGAACAGCTCCTCTTTGGAGAGGTCGTCCTTCTTGTTGAGGCTGGTCCAGTAGAAGCAGTGCTCGCACTTCATGTTGCAGATGGAGTTGATGAACAGCACCAGCAACGGCGGAGACGGCGCCGGGAAATAGGTCTGGCTCGAGAGACGAACGTGGCGCACGACCCGCTGGGCGAGATTCACTAGGGTGCTGCTCCTCTGGTTTGTTGGAACGGCTGAAAGCTAAGCCCGGCGGGGGTACCCGCAAAGCCGTCGCTTCCTCCGCCAACGCCTGATGCAAGGGCTCTACATGCGGCAGCCCGGCAGCAACCGCAGATTGCGGCGCTGCGGCGGCTCAAGCGTTATAGTGCTGTACCCAAATGGCCACTTACGCACGGAACGTGCCAGTCCCGGGATGACCATGGTCCATGAGCAGCTGCTCATCGGAGGCGGGGTTTTCGGGGCGACCCTGGCAGCCCACCTGGCGCGGCGCGGCGGGTCCACGGTGCTCCTCGAAGCGGGGCCGGCGCTGCTGGGCCGCGCCTCGACGATCAATCAGGCGCGCATCCACGTCGGTTACCACTACCCCCGCAGCTTCCTGACCGGCGTACGGTCACGACTCAACGCCCCCCGATTCATCGAGGAGTATCGCGAGTGCGTGGTCGACGACTTTGCGCACTACTACGCGATCGGGCGCGCCTTTTCGAACGTGACCGCCAGCCAGTTCCGGCGCTTTTGCGAGCGCATCGGCGCGCCGATCACGCCCGCGCCTTCCAAGGCGGTGAAGCTGTTCAATCCCGATCTCGTCGAAGCGGTCTTCCAGGTCCCCGAAGCGACCTTCGATGCGGTCCGCCTGGCGCAGCGCCTGGGGCGGGACCTGGCCGCCGCGGGCGTCGACGTCCGACTTGGTACGGCCGGCCGGTCGGTAGCGCGCCGCGCCGATGGCGTGCTCGAAGTCACTCTCGACAACGGCGAGATCCTGGCGGCCCGGCAGGTTTTCAACTGCACCTACTCGCGTCTCAACGAAGTTCACGCCGCGTCGGGGCTTCCCATCGTGCCGCTCAAACACGAGCTGACCGAGATGGCGCTGGTGGAATCACCGGCAGTGCTCCAGCATGCCGGCGTGACGGTGATGTGCGGGCCGTTCTTCTCGATGCTGCCGTATCCGCCGCGCGGACTGCACACGCTGAGTCACGTGCGTTATACGCCCCACCGCTCCTGGCAGGATGCGGAGGCGACTTACCGCCCGGGGAACTGGCCGATGGCTGCACGTCCGGCCAGCCATTTCCCCCACATGGTGCGGGATGCGGCCCGCTTTCTTCCATTGATGCGCGACTGCCGCCAGGTTGATTCGCTCTGGGAAATCAAGACGGTCCTGCCGCGCAGCGAGATCGACGACAGCCGGCCCATTCTCTTCAGCCGCGACCACGGGCTTCCGGGATTCCACTGCGTGATCGGCTCCAAGGTGGACAACGCGTACGACATGCTCGAGCACGCCGACCGCCTGAGCGGCGCGGCCGTTCGATGAGCGCCGCCGATCTCTTCGTCTCGGTCGTGGCGCCGCTGCACGACGACGCCGACATCGTCACCTCGTTCGTCGAGGAAACGATGGCGATGCTCACGGCGCACTATCAGCAGGCCGAGCTGCTGCTGATCGATGACGGCTCGAGCGACGATACAACCGCGATCGTGGAAGGGCTGCTCGGACAATTCGACGGCCTGCGGATCATCCGCTTGTCGCGGCACTTCGGCACCGAGGTCGCCATCGCGGCGGGACTCGACAGCGCCATCGGCGATTTCGTGGCGGTGATGATGCCCGAGACCGATCCGCCGGCGCTGGTGCCGCAGATGGTCGAGCAATCGCGGCGCGGTGCGGGGGTGGTCTTCGGCATCCGCCGCGACCGGCGCGGCGAGTCCTGGCTGCTGCGCGCCGGCGCGGGCTTCTTCTATGGCGCCTGCAACCGCCTCTTCAAGCTCGGCATTCCCCGGAATTCGACCCATTTCCGGGTGCTCAGCCGGCAGGCGGTGAACGCAGTGATTCGCATCCGCGACCGCAATCGCTATCTCCGCTCGCTGAGCGCCTATGTCGGCTACGCCAGCCAGAGCGTGATCTACGACCTGCTCAAGCGGCGCCCCCGGCCACGGTCCAAGAGCGTGATCGAAGGCATCAAGCTCGCGTTAGGCATCCTGGTGACCAACTCGCTGCAACCCATCTACCTGGCGGTCGGCCTGGGACTGCTGGTGGTGCTGGCGAACGCGCTCTTTCTGGCGTACGTCGTGGCGATCTACCTCTTCAAGCGGCACGTGGCCGAAGGCTGGACGACGCAATCGTTCATGCTGGGCGCGATGTTCGGCGCGCTGGCGCTGCTGTGCACCGTGGTCGCCGCCTACCTGGCTCGCCTGCTCGGGGAGAACCAGGACCGGCCGCTGTATTTCCAGTTCGAAGAACAGGCCGGCCGGAGCGGCGCGGGCGCCGAGCGGGTGAACATCGTGGAGAATCCCGTTGACCGCTGAGGTGACGGCGCGCGCGGTGCCCGAGCACCGCGTCGTCCGCTTCACACCGAAGTCCCACCGCTATTGCTGCGCCATCTTCGTCCTCAACGAGAACGGCCGGCTGCACGCGCAGCTCGATCGCATGCAGGCCATCGCCGGCAGCGTGGACATCATCGTCGCCGACGGCGGCAGCACCGACGGCTCGGTCGCCGATGCGGTGATGCGCTCCCTGGGGGTGCGCGCGCTCCTGATCAAGACCGGTCCGGGAAAGCTCGGCGCCCAGATGCGGATGGCCCTCGCTTTCGCCATCGACGAGGGTTATGACGGCGTGGTCGTGATCGATGGCAACAACAAGGACGATCCGTCGGCCATCCCCGCCTTCGTCAAGGCGCTGGAGTCGGGGATCGATCACGCGCAGGGATCGCGGTTCATCCCCGGCGGCCATGCCGAGAATACGCCGCTCTCCCGCCTCCTCGGCATCAAGCTGCTGCATGCGCCACTGCTGAGTTTCGCCGCGGGGCGCCGGTACACCGACACCACGAACGGCTTCCGCGCCTACAGCCGCCGGCTGCTGCTCGATCCGCGGGTCGCGCCCTTTCGCGAGATTTTTGCGGCGTACGAGCTGCATTACTATCTCGCCATTCGCGCGGCCCGGCTCGGATTCCGGGTCGAGGAATTGCCGGTCACCCGCGTGTATCCGCGTCACGGCCCGGTGCCGACGAAAATCAGTCCGATCCGCGGCAATCTGAAGATCCTGGGCACGCTCTGGCGCGCGGTGAGGCATCGCTACGATCCGCCGGTTGGTGCGCGTGGCTAGCGCCCTGATCGGGTCCACGGGATTGATCGGCGGGACGCTGCTGCGGCAGACGCGTTTCGACGACGGCTTTCATTCCACCGACATCGAGACCATCGAGGGCCGCGCGTACGAGCTGCTGGTGTGCGCCGGCGCGCCGGCCGAAAAGTGGCGCGCCAACAAGGATCCCGAGGCGGACTGGGCCAACCTGCAGCGATTGATGGGTTGTCTCGCCAAGGTCAGCGCCGCGCATGTGCTTCTGATTTCGACCGTGGACGTCTACCCGTCACCGGTCGACGTCGACGAGGAGACGGTGATCTCCCCCGACGGCGGGAATGCCTACGGACGGCATCGCTATCGGCTCGAGGAATTCATCCGGTCTCGCTTCCCGGCGACCTGCCTCAGGCTGCCGGGGCTGGTCGGCACGGGGCTCAAGAAGAACGTGATCTTCGATCTCACCCACGGCCAGCCGCTCGACAATGTCTCGCCCGACAGCCGCTTCCAGTTCTACCCGCTCGACCGGCTCTGGAGCGACATGGAGATCGCGCGGAAAGCAGGCCTCGGCCTGGTCAACTTCGCGACCGAGCCGGTGAGTGTGCGCGACGTGGCGCGCGCGGCGGTGGGACGCGATTTCGAGAATGCCAGGGCCCCGACGCCGGTGCGCTACGACATGCGGACCCGGCACGCCGATCGCTTCGGCGGCAGCGGCGGCTACGTGCTGGATCGCGCTGCCGAGCTGGCCGCGATCTCGGCCTATGCCGCGTCGGTCCGGAGCGCCCAGGCGTGAAGCTCGCGATCTCCAACATCGCCTGGAGCCGCGAGCAGGATGATGTCGTGGCCACGCTGCTGCGCGAAGCAGGTGTCGAGGGGATCGAGATCGCTCCAACGGCCATCTGGCCTGATCCGGTCCACGTCGCGCCGGACGAGGCCCGGCGGCTGCGCGACTGGTGGGGTGAGCGAGGGTTGAAGATCGTCGCGCTCCAGGCGCTGCTCTTCGGGCGGCCCGACCTGCGGCTCTTCGGCTCCGATGCCCAGCGCCGCGAGCTGCTCGATCATCTGACGGCCATTTTCGATCTCGCGGCCCGGCTCGGCGCCGGGCCGCTGGTTTTTGGATCGCCCAGGAACCGGCTCGCCGGCTCGCTTCCCGCCGATCAGGCATTCGCCATCGCCGCCGGATTTTTTCGGGAGGCGGGCACCCGGGCGGCGGCGCGCCAGGTGACGCTCTGCATCGAGCCCAATCCCGCCGACTACGGGTGCGACTTCGTCACCACGGTTCCCCAGGCCATGGCGCTGGTGCGCGAGGCCGGCAGCCCCGGCTTCGCGTTGCACGTCGACGGCGGCGAGCTGGCCTTGAACCACGAGCCCCTCCCCGGCACCATCACGGCGGCGAAGCCGGTGATGCGGCACTTCCACGCCAGCGAGCCCTTCCTCACCCCGTTAGGCAGCGGCGCGAGCGATCACGCCGCGTACGCATCGGCCTTGCGAACGGCGGGCTACGAGGGCTGGGTGTCGCTGGAGATGAAGGCGCCCGAGGGGGGTATCGGCGCTCTGAA
>DASXPG010000129.1:0-23062 GCA_036493755.1 Gemmatimonadales bacterium | reverse complement strand
TCGGTGTCGCCGAAGACGTTGATCGTCAGGTCGAACATGTCCGAGAAGAACGCCGACTGGTGGGTGTACGGCTCGTTGGCGCCCGCCATATTCCGGCCGGCGTGTTTTCCCTGGGCCTGCGCGTTGTCCCAGTGCTCCAGGCGACGCGGCTGCCGGGTGACGGGATCGGGAAAGCGGGCGATATCACCGGCGCCCCAGACATTCTTCCCCGGCGTCTCCAGCCGCACGTTGACGATGACCCCGCCCTTGTCGATCGAGAAACCGCTGTTGGCGAGCCACGCCGTGTTGGGCTCCGCGCCGACCCCGGCCAGCGCGATGTCCGCGGCGATCTTCTCGCCGTCGCGGGTCTGCACGTGGGTCAGCTTGCCGTTTGCGGCGAGAAAACGCTCGACCTGCTTGTTGACCTTCACTTTCACGCCGTGGCTGTCGAGCAGCTTCTGGAAAAACGACGAGACTTCGGGGCTGGCGAAGCCCTTGTAGACCACCGGGCCCATCTCCAGCACCGTGACATCGACGCCGAGATCGCGCGCGGTGGCACCGACCTCCATGCCGATGAATCCGCCGCCCACGATGACCAGCTTCGTCCCCGGCTTGAGCATTCCGCGCAGCGCGTAGCAGTCGGCCAGCGTCCGCAGATAAAGAATTCCCGTCGCGTCGGCGCCGGGCACCTGGAGGCGGCGCGCCGAGCTGCCGGTCGCGAGCAGCAGGCGGTCGTAGTTGATGCGCTCGCCATTCTCGAGCGCGACGCTTTGCCGGCCGATGTGCACCGACTTCGCGCTGGTGCCGAGGCGGACGCGAACCTTGTTGTCGCGGTACCACGCAGCGTCGTGGACCCGCAGCGACTCGACCGGATCTTTCCCGCCGAGAAATGTCTTGGAGAGCGGCGGCCGGTGGTACGGCAATTCCCGCTCCGAGGTCAGCATGGTGATCGGTCCCTTGGGGTCGATCTCCCTGATGCCTTCCACTGCGCTGGCCGCAGCCAGCCCACCACCGACGAGCACATATTGGAGGTCTGCCATGGGGCCCCAACTTATGATGGGGACGGAAGATAGCCAAGACCCGCTGACCGTTGGCGGTTGCCAACTGGCAGCAAGCGGCCAACGGCCAACTGCCAACGGCCAACCCCGTCCTCCCGCACTTCCACGCCATCCCAAAAATCGCTAATATCATGCCCTAACACGACTTCCCATGCCTGACGATATCGCTGCGACCTCCTGCTCCCGCTGCGGAGCCATGGTCCCCAACGGAAGCCGGTTTTGCGGCTCCTGCGGGGCCTCAATGTCATTGGGCCAGTCAAACCCCGCCGTAACCTCCGCGGTGGCGAGAAGCGACCGGTTGAGCGATTCGGGCGCGCTGCAGCTGCGCCAACTCCTGGTGGATGCGACGGCGGGCGATTACGAGATCGGCAACGAGCTGGGCCGCGGCGGCATGGCCGTCGTCTATCGCGCGACGGAGGTGCACCTCTCGCGCCCCGTCGCCATCAAGATTCTGCCTCCCGAGCTGACCTTCACCAAGGGCGCCGCGGAACGCTTCCAGCGCGAGGCCAAGACCGCCGCCGCGCTCGACCATCCGAACATCATCCCGATCTACCGGATCTCCTCGGGCGGCCGGCTCTTCTGGTATGCGATGAAGTTTCTCGAGGGCCGCTCGCTCGCCGAAGTGCTGACGGAGAAGGGACTGCTGACCGTCGCTGAAAGCGTCACCATCCTCGACCAGATCGGCAACGCCCTCGACTACGCGCACCAGCACGGCGTGGTGCACCGCGACGTGAAGCCGGGCAACGTGATGCTCGACGTGAACGGCCGCGTGACCATGACCGACTTCGGCATCGCCAAGGAACTCACCGCCGGCGCCCTGACCGGCTCGGGCGCGATCCTCGGCACCCCGTACTACATGAGTCCCGAGCAGTGCCGGGGAGGCGCCTCGATCACCGGCGCCGCCGACCAGTACTCGATGGCGGTGATGGCCTATCAGATGGTTTGCGGCCAGCTGCCCTTCGAGGCCGACAGCGCGATCGACGTGATCCACAAGCACGTCGCCGAGCAGCCGCCGCCGCTCGATCAGATTCTTCCGGGGCTGCCCAAGCACGTCATCAACGCGATCAACCGCGCCATGTCGAAGAAGGCGCAGGATCGCTTCCCCACCGTCCAGGCTTTCGTGTCGGCGATGAAGAACGCGCCGGCCGAGGTCACGCTGGTGATGGAAAAGCGGGTGGCGCCGGTGAAGCCGGCGCAGCGCCGCTCGGGAATAGAGAAAGCGCCGACCATCAAGGGATCGGCCGGGCGCATCGTCGTCGGTACCGGGATCATCGGCGCGCTGGTGGTCGGGGTTCTGGTCCTCAACAACCGGATGCGGGACGGCGAGGCGGCCAATTCCCTCGCCGCGACGCCAACATCGGCGCCGTCGAGCGCGCCGACGAATTCCGCCGGGGCCCAGGGTCCGGTGGGCCCCCAGCCGACGCCATCGGTGCCGCAACCCGCGCCGACATTGGATGCGAAAGGCAATGCGCGCGCCGCCGGCGCACGCCAGGAGGCGCGACGCCAGGCCGCGGCCCCGACGCCGGCCCCGGTCGCCGCAGCGGCGACGCCTCCATCGGCTCCATCAACTCGCGACACCACCGCGGGCACTGCGAAGGCTCCGGCCACCGCCGCACCGGTAACCCACCAGGGCTACGTGCGCATCAGCATCACGCCCACCTTCGCCGACATCGTGATCAATGGCAAGACGATCACCGAGCGGCGCGGCTGGGCCGATTCGCTTCCCGCCGGCCCGCATACGCTCATCGTCAGGCGCACCGGCTACAACACCGTGACCCGGTCGGTGATGGTGCAGGCTGGTAAGCAGACCGAGGTTCAGGTGACGCTCACTCCGAGCAAGCCTTGAGCGCACGCGCCGCCGCGAAGCTCGCGTGGCTGATCCTGATTTCGTCGCTGTTCATTCTTCCCAATTCCCTGCAGGCGCAATCGGCCCGCGACTCGCTCGCGGCCGGCAAACGCGCCTACGATGCCGCCGACTATCCCAACGCCATGCGGTTGCTCCCCATCGGCCTCGCCGCAGCGGGACCGCGGGATTCGACCTGGGTTGCCGGAGCGCACATGCTCGCCGACGTGCTCCAGGACCAGGGGAAAGACTCGCTGGCGATGCTGTGGGCCCGCTGGATCGCGCGCACCGCTCCGGCCTTCCCGACCGACTCCAACACCTACCCACCACGCGCCGCTCGGCTCATTGCCGCGGGTCGAAAGGCGGCCGGCCCGCAGACGGCGGCCGACAGCGGCTTCTCGACGACACTCGAGCCCTCGAGCGATACCTCATCGGTGCGCGGACAGCTGCGCATCGCCCGCGGTACCGGGCCGTCGATCGCGGTCATCGAGGGACTGGGGACGATGCTCACCGGCGAATCGCGCAGCCTCCCCGCCGGCACCTATACCGTCAGGATCACGCCGGAGGGTTTCGCGGCGATGACGGTGGCGCGCGAAGTGATTCCCGGCTGGGTGACCGTGATTGCGCCGCTGGCGCGCCGGCCAGTGGTCGCCGCGGCGCCCGCTGCCGGCGCCGCGCCGGCAGCGGTCGCGGCCACGCCGGTGCGTGGCGGCCTGCTCAGCTCGGCCGGCACCACCGTTTGCGGCGTGTTGAACCAGGGACAGGTCGCCTGCTGGGGCGAAAATGGCCTCGGCCAGCTCGGCGGCGGCGTCTCCGACACCAGCTGGCACGCCCCGGTCCTGGTGGCCGGCCACGATCCGCTGCGCGCCGTCAGCGTCGGCGCCACCCACGTCTGTGCCCTCACCACGGCCGGCAAGGCGTATTGCTGGGGCTATGGTGCCAGCGGCGAGCTGGGTCAGGGCCAGACCGCCTCGAGCCCGTCGCCGGTATCGGTGGCCGGCGGCCAGGTGTTCGTCGAGATCGCCGCGGGGGGGCAGCACACCTGCGGCCTGGTCCGCTCCGGCCAGGTGCTCTGCTGGGGCTCCAACCACGAGGGCCAGCTCGGCAACCGCAACAACAATCCCGGCATGGCCCCGGTCGCCGTGGGCCTGCCTAACGGTCTGAGCATCGTCGCCATCACCGCCGGCACCGCGCACAGCTGTGCGCTGGCCTCCAACGGCGCCGCGTACTGCTGGGGCGCCAACGCGAGCGGGCAGCTCGGCAACGGGGAAACGCGCGAGAGCAATGCCCCGGTGCTGGTCCAGTCGGGCGTTCCGCTCAAGTCTATCAGTGCCGGCGGCAACCATGGCTGCGGGATCACCGGCAGCGGGATGACGCTCTGCTGGGGCGCGAATGCGAACGGCGAGACCGGCACCGGCCAGACATCTCCCGACGTCACCAAGCCCCAGCCGGTCACCGGCGGGCTGGTCTTCGATTCCATCGAGGCCGCCGAGTCGCATACCTGCGCCCTCACCCGGGACGGCACGGCCTACTGCTGGGGCGAGGGCCGGTCGGGAGAGCTGGGGAATGGCCAGTCGGGTGACAGTCCTCGCCCGGTGCTGGTGGTCGGCGGCGACGTCTTCAAGGCGCTGAGCCTGGGGCTGTCATCGTCCTGCGGCCTCACCGCCGACGGAATCACCAAGTGCTGGGGCTCGAACGCGCGCGGGCAGCTTGGCGGTTTGGGAGGACATTCCAGCGCGGTACCGGTCCCGGTGCTGGTCAAGCCGGCGGGCCGGCCCCAGCGGATGGGCCCGTTCGTGCTCTCCGCCGTCCACGAGCGTTTCGACGACGGCGACTGGACGGTGAATCCGGCCTGGGCGGTGGACAGCGCCAGCGGGGCGCGTCTGTCGATTGCCGGCGGCGCACTTACCGTCGCGCGTCACGGCTCGCACGGTCTGACGCTGGGAGCGGGGCTGGCGCTGCCGATCCACATCCCGGTAACCCGGACCACGCAGATCCAGTTCGACGTCGAAGTGGTGGCCGACAGCCTGCGCAGCGGCTGCGGTGTGAACTGCGGCGCCTGGCCGGCGATGGTGCGGGTGCGGGTCAGGAACAGCGATTTGAGCGAGTCGGAAGTGTGGTACGCCTTCAGCGACAAGGGCGGCCAGGGCCGCACCCTCGGCAACGTGGTCATCGTCGGCAAGAACGATGCCCCGGCGGGGACCTGGCTGCGCGAGCAGAAGTTCACCATCCGCGACGCCCTGCCCCGCGCCGACACCATCCTTCAGGTCTCGTTAGGCGGCATCGGCGGCGACTTCGAGGCGCACTACGACAACATCTATCTGCCGGTGCCGGTGCTCACGTCGGTGGACATCAAGCCCGACTCGCTGGTCCTGACCCACGCGGCTCCGACGTCCCGGCTGCGCGGCTCGGCGAAGGACGCGGCCGGCGCCGATCTGCCCTTCATCCCGCTGACCTGGACGAGCACCGACACGGCGGTGGCGCGGGTGGATTCGCTGGGCACGGTGACCGGCGTCAAGACGGGCCACGCGATGATCCGCGCGACCACGGGGACATTCTCGGATAGTGCGAAGGTGACAGTGCAGATGGCGCCGACGCGAGGGCCGGCTCGGCGGAGAACCTAGACAAGGCCGGGGGCGAGAGGCCCCTGCCTCTTCAGACCGTCGTCAGGCATGCCGCCCGAACGTATGCGACACCTTCCGCCGCTCTCCATGATGCCGGATCAGCACCGGACTCACCAGCGGGAACCGCTCCGCGAACCACAGGTAGCACAGCCCCCATATCCCGAAGAAGCCCGCGGTAATCAGGACCTCCTGCCATCCCAGCGGCAGATGGCCCGGCGCCTGCACGAGCGACGGCACCACCAGCACGTAGCGGTCGAGCCAGAGCCCCATCAGCGACAACACCGCGAAGGTGCCGAAGATAACCGGCGTCCTCTTGGGCTTGATGCCGATCAATCCCCAGAACGGCACCAGGAAGCAGAGCGTCACCATCGCCGTCGAGACGCCGCGCCAGACCGGTGTGCCCATGCGCAGGAAGAGGAATTGCGTCTCTTCCGGCATGTTGCCGTACCAGATCACCAGGAATTGCGAGAAAAAGAGGTACGCCCAGAAGACGGTGAAGCCGAAGCAGAGCTTGCCGAGGTCCTGCAGGTGATCCAGCGTGATCACATCCTCGAGCTCGAAGTGCTTGCGCCAGAGGATCGCGAGCAACGCCAGCGTCATCAGCCCCGCCAGCCACGCCCCCATGAAGTAGAAACCGCCGAGCAGGTTGGAGACCCAGTGCGGCGCGAGCGACATGATGGTATCGAAGGCGATCAGGCTCATCACGACGGCGTAGACGACGATCAGGACCGGCGCCGAGGTGGCGCGGGTCTCCCCCGAGAGAGCAAAACCCTCCGAGGCGTGCCAGCCGGCGGTGATCCGGTCGTACAGCGGCCGGAAACGCAGCGGCAGCTTTTCCTTGCCGTCGGCCAGATCCTGCCGCACACCGTGGTACACGAAGTAGATGCTGAAGCTGAACAGAACCAGCAGCGCGAAAGCGTCGCGCGCGTACATGAACCAGTCGCGCAGCCAGAACATCTTGACCGGCACGTCGGTGACGGGATGCGCGATCCAGGGATAAATCTGCGTGCGGCCCAGCCAGGAGAGCAGGAAGAGCAGGAAGGCCACCGGCAGGAAGGCGACCGACGCCTCGCTCATCCGCCGCAGCGGCGTCGCCCAGCGTCCCTTGGCCGTGGTCACCACGGCGGTAAAAATCACCCCGGCCTGCGCCAGTCCCGTCCAGAAGAGCCAGTTGACGTGGTAGATCCGCCAGGCGCGGTTGGGATCGGCGCCTAACGCGAGAATCAGGAACGTCAGCGTCCCGATGACGGTGCAGACCAGGAAGGTCGGCTTCATCCATCCCGGCAAGGGCCGCCGGATGTTGGCTTGGACCTTCTCGCTGACCCGGGCAAGGTCCACGCCGTGCAGGTTGCTCATGGCGTGGTCTGGCCCTCGAGCTTGCGGACGTAATTCACGACGTTCCAGCGGTCGCCGGGGTCGCGGATCTTGTCGCCGTAGCGCGGCATCACGCCGCGGCCGTGGCGGATGATGGCGTAGATGTAGCCATCGGAGCGCTGCTTGGTGATGTCGAGCGTCAGGTCGGGGACGTAGCCGATCCGGCCCGCGACGGTGCCGTCGCCATGCCCCTGGACTCCGTGGCAGACGATGCAGTACGTGTTGTAGATCTTCCCGCCCCGCTCCAGCGACGCCGCATTCTTCGCCATGGGGTTGTGCATCGCGTCGGTGATCCGGAGCCCGGCTGGATCGTAGATGCTGTTCGAATCCTCGCGGCCGGTGATGGGGACGCTCCCCTCCGGCGGCAGGAACTTCGGCGCCTTCCCGGTAGAATCCAGCGGTCCCTCGAAGGGACGCACCGCCGGCTGATCGCGCATCGTGGTGAACCAAGGCACCATGCCGATGGCGCGGTCGAGGGTCGTACATCCGCCCGACGCCACTGTCAGCACGAGGAGCAGCGCTGAGAGGCGGCGGCTAGACATTCCGCACCTCCTCGGCGCCCGCGGCCTTCAGGATCTGGTCCGCCGAGCTGACCTGCGCCGGTCCACCGAAGACCATCACGCCGAACTTGTCGTTGCTGAAGCGCGGATCGTAGCCCGCCGCCTTCCGCAGCTTGGGCAGCTGGGCGTTGATGAACATCCCCGCCACCGTCGACAACGCGCCGATCAGAATCGTCAGCTCGAAGGCGATGACGATGAACGGCGGAATCGAGACGATCGGCTTGCCGCCGGTGATCAAGGCCCAGTCCAGCGACGTCGAGATCGCGTAGGCGAAGCCCAGCGTACAGCCGGTCAATCCCCCGACCAGCGTGAAGACGCGCACCGGACTCACCGGATGATCGAGCGCCTCATCTAGCTCGTGGCGCGGCACCGGGCCGTAGACCGTGATGCTGTCGAAGCCCTTGGACTTCAGCTCGCGAATGGCCAGCAGCGTGCTGTCGAGGTGGGTGAAGACCCCGACCACGCCGGCGCGGCTGTCCACCACCGGAGGCGTGGCCATCAGTGCCCCCCGTCCGTGCGAGTTACCCGCATCGGCGGCGGCAGCGCTTCCTTCACCTCGGAAATCGCGATCGACGGGAAGAACTTGATGAAGAGCATGAACCACATCGTGAACCAGCTGAAGCTGCCGATCACGATGCCGATCTCGATGTGATTCGGCAGATAGTAGGCCCACTGCCAGGGCTCGAACTCATGGGCGAGGCTGGTCACGATGATGACGAACCGCTCGAACCACATCCCGATGTTGACGAAGATCGAGATGACGAAGAGCCAGGTGAGGCTGGTCCGGACCCGCTTGTTCCACAGCAGCAGCGGGATGAAGACGTTGCAGGTCAGCATCGTCCAGGTCGCCCACCAGTACTGCCCGAAGACGCGGTTGTAGAAGGTGGCGCGCTCGATGGCGTTGCCGCTCTGCCAGGCGATGAAGAATTCGGTCATGTAGCTGTACCCGACCACGCTGCTGGTCAGGATGCACAGCTTGGCCAGGTTCTCGAAGTGCTTGATCTGGAGATACCGCTGCAGCTTGAAGTAGTGCCGCAACGGCACCAGGATGGTGATCACCATCCCGCAACCCGAGTAGATCGCGCCGGCGACGAAGTACGGCGCGAAAATCGTGGCGTGCCACCCCGGCACGATTCCCATGGCGAAGTCCCACGACACCACCGAGTGCACCGAGAGCACGAGCGGCGTCGAGAGACCGGCCAGGAAGAGGTACATCCGCATGAAGTGGCGCCACTCGTTGTCGGAGTTGCGCCAGCCCAGCGACACCACGGAATAGACTTTCCGCCGCCAGCCCACCGCCTGGTCCCGCAGCGACGAGACGTCGGGGATCAGCCCCATCGCCAGGAACGTCGCCGAGACGGTGAGGTAGGTGGAAATCGCGAAGATGTCCCACACCAGCGGCGACTTGAAGTTGGACCAGACGCCGCGGACGTTCGGATACGGTGCAACCCAATAGGCGAACCAGGCGCGGCCCAGGTGCAGCACCGGGAAGAGACCTGCCGTCAGCACCGCGAAGACCGTCATCGCCTCGGCAGCGCGGTACACCGCGGCGCGCCAGGCGGAGCGGAACAGGAAAAGAATCGCGCTGATCAGCGTCCCCGAGTGGGCGATGCCCACCCAGAAGACGAAGGTCGTGATGTACGTGCCCCAGAAGATCGGCGGCGTGTAGCCGGTGACGCCGATCCCGTACTTGAGCTGCTTGGCGAAGCAGTATCCGCCGATCATCAGGCCGACGAACACCACACCCATCGCCGCGAACCAGCCAAGCCCCGGCGGGTCGAGGGTCCGGATGATGTCCCGGTTGACCTCGGCGTAGGTCGGCTCGCCGGCGACCGGGGTTACCATGGTCGCCATCAGGCCTCCCGCGTGCCGGCGTGGACCACCCGGGACAGATAGGTGATTCCGGGCTTGGTATTGAGCTGCTCGAACACCGTGTAGGCGCGGTTGGCGTCGGCCCGCTTGCTCTTGTTCACGGCGCTGCCGGTCTCGTGCGCGTTCCCGAAGACGATCGCGCCCGACGGGCAGGTCTGCGCGCAGGCCGTGGTGACGGCGCCGTCGGTGAGATCGATGCCGCGCACCCGAGCGTCATTCTGCGCGAAGCGGATCCGCTGCACGCAGAAGGTGCACTTCTCCATCACGCCCTTGGTACGAACCGTGACGTCGGGATTCAGCTGCAGAACCAGCGGGCCCGGAAATGCATACATGGGCGCGATGGAGCTGCCGTAATCCCAGAAGTTGAAGTAGCGCACCTTGTAGGGGCAGTTGTTGGCGCAGTAGCGGGTCCCGACGCAACGGTTGTAGATCTGCCCGTTGAGCCCGTCGGGGGTGTGATAGGCCGCGTACACCGGGCACACCGGCTCGCACGGCGCGTTGGAGCACTGCTGGCAGAGCATGGGGATCTGCGCCACCTGCCAGTCGGTGCCGCTGGTATCTCCCTCGAAGTACCGCTCGATCCGGATCCACGACATCTCGCGCGAGCGGATCACCTGCTCGGGCCCGACGGTGGGGATGTTGTTCTCGGCGTGACAGGCAGCGACGCAGGCGCCGCAGCCGGTGCACTTCGAGAGGTCGATCGTCATCTCCCACTTGGCGTGCGGCTGCTCGTAGACGCCGATGTCGCGGCGTTTTCCTTGCGACAGCTCGACCGCGCCGATCGCGTTGCGCTCCGGCTCGGTCAGATCCTCCCCGCGCTCCTCGCTGTGGCTGGGGGTCAGCTCGCCGATCGGCACCAGACGCGAGATCCCGCGGCCCATCTGCCGCGAGCTCCCTTCGGTGGTCGCGAGCGGATAGTTGCCGCCTTCGCGGGTGACGCTCACCCGGGCCTGGCAGTAGACCAGCGCCCCCGAGCTGTCGGTCAGCGGAGCCAGCAGGTGGAAAGGATTGCTGCCGTGGTTGGCGGCAAAGCGGCCGTATTGCTTGTGCCCGCGGCCGATCGGAATCGCGACCACGTCGCGGCGCACCCCGGGATAGACGTACACGGCCGGCCGGATCGTCTGGCCGTTAGGCGCCGTGACCTTGACGATGTCCCCGTTGGCGAGCCCAAGGCGGGCGGCGGTCTCGGGATGGATCTCGGCCCAGGTCTGCCAGGTGATCTTGGCGGCGGGATCGGGGATTTCGTTGAGCCACGGCTTGTTGGCGCCGCGGCCGTCGTAGAGCATCGGCGACGGCGTGGCGAGCAGCACCAGGCCATCCGCCGCGCCGGTGAACGATGCGGGGGTGAAGGCGAGCTTGCTGTAATCGCGTGCGAGACGCACCGGACGCGCGGCAGTGGTGGTAAACGCACCACCGTGCTGGAGCTGGGCGGCGAGACCCGCGCCCGCGGTCTTCGCGACCATCTCGCGCGCCGTGGTGACGCCGGCGGGAGCAATGCTCTTCCCCGCCTTCTGCGCCAGCGCCACGAGCACATCGAAGCTCTGCTTGCTGCTGTGGATCGGCCGGATCGCGGGCTGCACCGTGCCGCTGACGCCCGTCATGGGCTCGACGATATCCCACGACTCGAGCGCATGATGATCGGGAAGGATCAGGTCGCAGAGCGACGCGGTCTCATCGAGGTAGCTGGAGAGCGAGACCTTGAGCTTCACCTTGGCGAAGGCTTCGGCGAAGCCGGTGCCGGGATAGCTGTAGGCCGGATTCGCGCCGTGGACCAGCGCGACGTCCACGGTGCCGGCGCCCATCGCGGCGAGCAGGTCGGAGAGATCCTTGAAGCTGCCGACATGATCCCAGACCGATGCGGCCGGGAAGCTCACCGTCTTGCCGATGTTGCCGGCCACCACGTTCAGGATGTTGACCGCGACGGCCAGCTGGGTCGCGGAGGCCGTCTGATGCGCGACGCCCGGTCCGACCGCGAGGCTGGGCGAGGCGGCCGCGAATTCGGTCGCGATGCGGTCGATCACCTCGGCGGGGACGCCGCTCTGCCCGCTGACGGTGTGGCTGTCGAAAGGCGCCAGGAAACCGCGCAGCGCGTCGACATCACCGACGTGATTCTTCACACCCTTGGCGACCGAATTGGCGATGGCCAGCGCGACGAGGTGCTCGGTGCCGGGCTTCGGCGCGATCCATTCGTCGGCGCTGTAGGCGGTGTTGCCGCGCCGCGTCTCGACGGCGACGTACTTGGCCATGCCGCCGGCGTGGGGACTGTGCGCGGCGGCAAAGCCGATCTGGTTGCTGGTCGGCGAAATCCAGGTCTCGAGGAAATCGGCGCCGAAGGAGAGGACGTACTTTGCCGCGCCGAAATCGTAATTCGGCAGCGACGCCATCCCGAACGTCAGGCGGTTGGCCTCGCGGATCGGCTCGTAGGCGAACGCCTCGTAGCGCAGCCGGTGCTTCGACTTGAATGCCGTGGTGAAAGCATCGGTGATGCGATCCAGCGGACCGCTCCCCGCGCCGGTCAGCAGCGCGACGCGATCCGCGCCGGCCGACGCCGCCGCGCCTAACGCCGTCGCCACTTCGGTCTCGGCCTGGTCCCACGTGATGGCCGCCCAGGCGGTGCCGGTGCGCTTCATCGGCTGGGTGACGCGGTCGGGATCGTAGAGACCCTGGAGCGCCGCCTGGCCGCGCGCGCAGAGCTTGCCGCGATTGACCGGATGGCGGGGATTGCCCTCGATCTTGATCGGCCGGCCTTCGCGCGTCTTCACCAGGATGCCGCAACCCGCCGGACATTCCTTGCAGGTGCTGGCGTACCAGGTGGGAATGCCGGGGGTGATGTCTTCCGGCGTCGACGCGTAGGGCACCCAGTGATCGGGGACATCCTGCGGACCACAGCTCGCGGCCGCGACACCGGCACCGGCGACGCCGGCGACCTGGAGGAACTTGCGACGCTTCACGAAAGCCGGTCGACAGTTAACGGTTGACGGTTAACAGCGAGCCTGCTGCCGACTGTCGACCGTCGACCGTCGACTCGATTTAGAAGTGGCATGCTGTACAGTCCCTCGTGACGCCGCGCTTCATGTGGCAGTCGGTGCAGAACCCCATGTTGTTCACGTCGTTCACCGGGAAGACCCGCGCCAGCTGCTGCACGTTGCCGTGGCAGGTCTGGCAGGGGACGCCGGCGTTGACGTGGCGCATGTGGGGGAAGTGCGCGTGCTCTGAAATCTTGTAGACCCGGGCCCAGGGAATGGACTGCGCGCTGTCGTTGTAGCCGCGGAGCTTGGCAATGTCGGGATACGGCTTGCCGGCAGTGTCGGCCGCGGAAATCACCAGGTGGCAGCCGATGCAGGTCTGCACCGAGGGGATGTTCGCGGTCCAGCTGTTGGCGGCGTTGTTGTGACAGTAGAGGCAGGGGATCTTGTACTGGCCGGCGTGGATGTCGTGGCGATAGAAGATCGGCTGGACCGGGCCTTTCAGCCGGCCGGGCAGCGTCGGCCAGGGTCCGTTAGGCCGCGCATGCGAAATGTCGGAATAGCCCGCCCCGCTCATGGCCGTCCCGGGGAATGTCCACCGCACCGGGCCGGTGGTATCGGCAGCGTGCGCCGTGTCACTCGCCGTCTGCTTGCTGGTATCGCCGGCCGCGGATTGTCCCCGGGCCAGCGAAACGCCGGCAAGGATCGCGCCGAGACCTAGCACGATTCCGCCGGCGATTGTCACACGATTACGCGTCATCCAAGCCTTGAGATGAGGTTCGTGCGGATGAAAAACCACAGGGAAAAACTCGCGAAAATGTTATCTACTCGTGAAACGAATGACAAGCCCGGGCCACCAGTATAGCACCGCTGCACCCGCGATGACACCAACGCTGAGCAACTGGCCCATGCTGAAGGGACCCAGCACGAATCCCAGCTGGGCATCCGGCTGGCGGGTGAATTCGACGAAAAACCGGGCGATGGCGTAGAGCAGCAGGAAGAGCGCGGCAAGCGCGCCCGGGCGCGGGCCCGTCGGCCCCTTCTTCAGGTACACGGCCCAGAGGATAGCCGCGATGACGACCCCTTCGAGCAGCGCCTCGTAG
This sequence comes from Gemmatimonadales bacterium, assembly GCA_036493755.1. Classification (GTDB taxonomy): domain Bacteria; phylum Gemmatimonadota; class Gemmatimonadetes; order Gemmatimonadales; family JACORV01; genus DASXPG01. The sequence goes on along the minus strand of DASXPG010000129.1, from coordinate 9,683 downwards.
AGCTGCGAGGGGTGGCGCAGCGGCACGTTCGGCGCGAGCTGCGCCCAGGTGCCGTTGGCCTTCATCGCCACAAAGGCCTCGTGCCAGTGGAGGGAGCCGCCCCGCGCCAGCTCGGGCGATAGCGCCCGCGCCACCGGATCGGTCGGAAAGCGCATCGCCCAGGGCACCGTCGGCCTGGCGATCCGCCCGTACAGCTCGGCATTCACGAAATTGGCGCAGCGGACCAGGAAGATGCCGGCCGGAATGCATAACGAAAGCGAATCGGCGACGCGGCGCCAGAGAATCTTGTGCTTCCGCGCGAAAAGCCACGACGCAATGACCACGCCGGCGAGCCCGCCGTGGAACGACAGGCCGCCCTGCCAGATCTTGACCAGCTCCAGCGGATGCGTCAGCAGGCTCTGCTCGTAGAACAAGGCATAGCCCAGACGCCCGCCGAGCAGCACACCGACCACCAGCCAGGCGATGAGATCGCTGACCTGGACCTTGGTGAGGGCGACAAAGCCCTTCTGCCCCAGCCGGTCGAGAATCCAGCCGGCAATCAGAAATCCGGCCAGGTAACCGAGCCCGTACCAGCGGATACTGATCGGCCCCAGGTGCAGCGCCACCGGATCCCAGCCTGGGAATGGAATCTCCGCGAGCAACGGAAAGATCATGGTAGCAGGTCCAGTTTGGCGATGGCGTTCTCCGGCAGCCGGAACGGAAAGTGGGTGCCGAAGACGAAATGATCCGGTCCCACGGTTCGTTGAAGATGACCCAGGTGATCCTCGGGCGCGCCCCAGATCCAGCTGATGTCGTAGCGGATGCGCGCCGACTCGTCGGGTGCCGATCCCCAGTGCACCTCTTCTACAATGGCGCGATCGGCATTGGTGACGAGCAGCCGCACCTTGGGATGCGACCTGATGGCGGCGCGGACATCGGCGCCAATCAGATCGGGGGCGTTGTCGAGGCGGCTCTTCTGGCGACCGTCCTCGAAGCGCATGGTCAGCGCCAATTCCAGCCCGGACTCGGCGCACGCGGCCGTCAATTCCGCCATTGCGCTCCCCGCGGCCGAAAACCCGAAATGCGCCGGATAGGTGCGGATCGCCGGCGCCTGCTCCGTCTTCGCGCGGGCGATTTCCCTCTCCCAGCCCGGAAAAGCGGGATTCACGCACGGCACCGGCAGCAGCCGCTTGCGATGGGCGCCCAGGCCCAGGAACAGCTCGTCATTGCCGGCCGCGCAGTCGCGATACCAGGCCGACGGGACATGACCCGTCCAGGCCTGCTCGATGCCGAGCCGATCCATGTCGGCGAGCAGCCGCGCCGGCGTTGGATCGGGGAGAGAGCGGAAGGGATACGGCCCCACGAGGGCGTTGTGATCGACCAGGTGCGTCGTGCGTCGGGCGTCGGGCGTCGTCATGGCCGGTCGGTGATCGTGGTGAGCCGGAAGATCCGCACCGCGTTCTTCCAGCGAATCGCCGCCAGATCGTCGGCGCTCATCCCCAGCACGGCGAGGGCGCGCAGCTTGGCGAGGCCGGTGTCCATGGTCAGGTCCGTTCCCCAGAGCAGGCGCGCTGGGCCCACCGCCGCGACCGAGCGTTCGAGCATCCCGCGATCCACACCGCTCCCCGACAGGTCCACATACACGTTAGGCACGTTCTCCAGCGCGCGGAGCGAATGCGACCAGTCTCCGCCCCCGCCGATGTGCGCGAGAATGAAAGCCACGGCCGGGTGCCGCTTCGCCAGCGCGATAAGATCCAGCGCATCCGAGATCTCCTGCCCGGGCACCTCGCCTCGGCGATGCTGCCAGATGTGCTGGAGCACCGGCAAGCCATGCTTCGCCGCTACCTCACCGATGGGATCGAGGAGCGGATCGCTGGCGCGGCGGCTGGCCGCCAGCTTGATCCCCAGCTGACCGTGAGCGGCGCCGGCCGCGATTTCGCTCAGGGCGTGCCGGGTGAAATTCGGATTCACCGTGGTGTACGCGCCGATCAGCCCCGGATGCTCCGCGGCGATGGCGCGCATCGCGGCATTGCCCGCGGTGACGTCGTCGGGCGAGGGAAAATAGGTCGGCGACGTCTTCCCCCAGCTGCCGAGGATCGAGGCGATGTGCAGGGTGATGCCGATGCGCTTGCCGATCTCGAGCCGTCGGGCGTTGTCCTCGCGCCAATCGGCACGACCCGAGGCCGCGTGCTGGAAATGCACGTGGACGTCGATGAGCGGACCGCCGCCGGCGAGCCCGCTCACAACCCGGCCACCACCTCGCGCATCACTTCGACCAGTCTCGCCACATCGCCCTCCGTGTGTGCCAGCGAGGGAAAGTTGTAGGCCCCGCGCTTGATCAGCACCCCGCGCTCGACGCAGCCCAGTAGAACGCGACGCTCCAGCGCCGGGTCGTGGAAGGGGACGAACCACATCGGCGCGATACCCTGCACTTTCCACCCCGCCAATCCGCCGACGCCCGCCATCGCCAGGTCGCCCACCCGCTGAATATGGCCGGCGACGTCGGTCTTCTCCCAGACGTCGAGCACCGCGTCGGCCGCCGCGAGGGAGACGAACTCCGTCGCCAGGGTCGAAGAAATCCAGGTGTCGCGCACCCGATCCATCAATGCGGCGCGTCCGGCAACCGCCGCCAGCGGATAGCCGTTGGCCAGCGCCTTGCCGAGCACGCCGAGGTCCGGCGCCACCTTCCAGGCCTCGGCGGCGCCGCCTCTCGCCAGCCGGAAGCCGGTCTTGATCTCGTCGAAGATGAGGACCGCCCCGCACTCATCGGCGATGCGCCGAGCCTCGGCGAGCCAGCTCGCACCGGGAAGCCGTTCGATGAAGGGCTCGAGCATGATTGCGGCGGGCTTTTTCTCACGGGCGGCGGCGGCCAGCGCCTCGACACTGTCGTACGCTACCGGAATCCAGAGATCCGAGATCGCGCGTGGCACGCCGGCGCCGCTCGTCGGTCCGTCGAGCCAGCCATGATAGCCGACGTGCAGCACGCTCTCGCGCCCCGTCGCGACCCGTGCGAGCCGGACCGCGGCCTGCACCGCCTCGGCGCCGGTCTTGAAAAACCTGGCCCGCTCGGCGCCGGGATAGGCGGCCACCAGCCGCTCGGCGACCCGCGATTCCAGCGCCGGCGGTAAGGGTCCGACGGTGCCGTCAAAGGCGGCGCGAACCGCGGCTTCGGTGACGTGGGGGTGCGCATAGCCTAACGAGACGGCGCCGAGGGCCATGGTCCAGTCGATCAGCTCGCGGCCATTCGCCGTCCAGGCCCGGCACCCCTCGCTGCGGACCATCGGGCCCAGCCCGCTCTCGCCCCCGAACATCGCTTCGGGCACCTTCGAGCGCGTCGAAGTCCCTCCAGCCACAGCGCCGCGGTTGTCCTGCGGCGACTGCGGCGACTGTGGCGACCGTGCACTGCCCTTGGATGGCGCCTTCACACGTGGATTCTCGGAATCGGCCCCGGCAACGGCCGATCCCCGGCCAGATACAGCCGCGTTCCGCGGGCACCAGACCAGATCAGCTGTCCGCTGCGCCGCTCCTGGGTCTCGCGGCCGCGATTCACGTACAGATCGAAGCCATAGTCATCGACGAGCGGCTCCGGAAAGACCACGTCGAAGCTCACGCGGTACCCCTGGTCGGTCATCTTCCAGGAACCGCCGGAAATCATCGCCGCATCGCCGTCGGTGCCGCCGACCGACGTCACCAGCAGGCTGTCCGAATCGTCGGAATCGGGGACGATGAGCCAGCCGAAGAAGCCGGCGTTGTCGATGTAGAGCTGGATGCCGTCGCTGTGGATGTTGGGATTCTCGTTCTCCCATTCGGGATCCTCGGCGCCGGGGGGCCGGAACCAGGGATCCCGCGCCGTGACCTCGACCTCCACGTGCAGGTTCTCTTCGCGGACCTTGAGCGTCGCGTGCGCCGAGAAAATGGCGGGTCCTTCATAGGGTGCCTCGGCGCGACGGAATTGCGACTCGTCATTCAGGTCGATCGCCGTCGATGCAGGCATCACCACCGGAGTGCCCTTTTCTTCCAGCACCGGCGCGAGCGTCTCGGGCACCTCGCGGATGCCTTCGAGCTCCACCGGATCGCCCTTGTCGGGCTCGATGAGCCAGCCGTAATCGGTGGCACGATGCACCTGCACCGAGCCGTCGGTCATGCGCACGATGAAATCATCATCGACGCAATCGATGTCGGAGACCTTACCATCGGGATCGAGGCAGGCGGCGAGGGTGAGTGCCGTTCCCGCCGACATGACCACCGGGAAATCGAGATCGGGCGCCGGCCCGGTTGGAACCGGCGGTCCCGGAGCGCGCTGCATCATCACCTGGAAGGGCTGCCGCGCCGACAGATGGATGCGCAGCTTCGCGTCGCCCTGCGTGAACATCAATCCGTCGGGATCGGCCTCGGCCTTGCCGAGCCCGTGCCAGGGAACGGCGAGGTTGTGCTCGAGGGTCTCGCTCTGCATCTGCACGATGTCGAGGACGTAGTCCGGCGTGACCACGACGGTGCGCTGGAGGGCCGCGCCGTCATAGGCCGTATCGGCCTCGAGATAGCCGCAGATCCAGCCGTGGCCGCCCTTCTCGTCGAATGCGACGCACCGCCCTGTCGCGCTCATCTGGGACACCCCATCCACGAGGGGCGCGTTGTGGGCCAGCGTCGACCGGTACCAGCCTAACGAGGGCGAAACGTAGGAGCCGGTACCGAAGTCGAGCAGCCAGGAGACGCCCCGCAGCACCGCGACCACCTGGAGCCGGTCGGGATGACCGTGGCCGCCACCCGGCTCGCCGTAGTCGAGGCTCACGTAGGTCCGGCCTTCGTCGCGGCGGAAGATCGCCAGACCCGTGGCCTCGAGGTGGGTTGTTCCCGGCCACCACGACCCGGCCGGTGCATCGGGAAGCTCGGGCATCATCCAGAGCCACCCTTTCCAGCCCAGCGCGCCGCGGCGCACCCCCGACGGCGCCTCGTTGCGGTCGACCTCGCTGATCTGCCAAGAGCCGTCGTTCCCCTCAGATACTGAGGGGTCGTACACATGAGCCAGAAGTGCGCCATAGAAGTCGGCATCTTTACCGCCCGTCGGCCCGTCGGCCCGTCGGCCCGTCTGCGCCAGCGCCATCTCCCAGAGTTCGGCCATCCGCCGCTGCCGCAATGACACGCCGAACTTGCTGTCCCGGCGCGCGGGAAAGGTGAAATCGGGCAGCGCAGTGAGCACCGGCGCCCGGAAGGCCTCGCGGAAGCGCGCGCCATCCTTCTGATCGCGCCACAGATCGACGACGCCCGCCTCGCGCAGCAGCTGCGCGCCCCAGGTCAGCCCGCGCAGCGCGAACCAGTGGTAGTTCTCGCCCTCGTACCAGAGACCATCGTCCAGGATGCCGTGCCGAAGCGACTCGAGCATCCCCGATGGGCCGGTGGCGGCCTTCTCCTGCATCGCCTTGTCGCCAAGGGCGCGGCCCAGGCCGAAGAGGGCGGCGGCATTCCAGACCTGGCGATTGGAGCGGCCTTCGTCGAAGTCGGCGATGATCGCCGCGCTGGGGCGGAAGAGCTTCCGCTGAAGATCGGTCTCGAGACCGTCAGGCAGCCGGCCGAGATCCTTGAGAACCGAGGAAGCTGCCGCGAGCTGGAGCACCCAGATCGATTCGAGATAGGTCGAGAAGAAAGGACGCGAGGGGCCGAGGACGTTGTCGGCGTTGGGATAGTTCTGGTAGCGCTCGACCAGCAGGGCCAGCGTATCCGTGGCGCGGGTTTCCGCGGCACCGCCGTCGCCCGAGCGGAGCGCCATCATCAGCACCCGCTCGGCGAGCCAGAGCTGGTACCAGTAAACCCACCAGCGATGCGTCTGCTCATCCGACCAGACCCGGCCGCATTTCGAGCAGCGATGCTGATCGGGCGAGAAAGGATCGAAGAGCAGCTCGGCCTCATCGTCCCGGCAATGCGCGCCCCAGCGGGAGAGGAGCGCCTTCTCCGGCGGGACGTACAGCGGGCGCTCGAGAATCCGTGCGATATCGGCGTCGATATACGCGCCAAGCGCTGCCAGATCCGGCGCCGTCGCCTCCAGCGTCCGCCGGGAAAGCAGTTCATTCGCAGAGACGATGAGACTCAATTTCCCTCCGTCACATCCGTCACCCCCGTCACCTCTCCGAAGCCTCCCAAGCGGCGACCCCATTCATATCGAACCCGAACGGCAGCACGGTTCCGCCGACATTCTTCACCGCCTCGGCGACATCGAATTCGCGGCCGGGACGCGCCAGGAGTACCACGCAGCCACCGGCGCCCGCGCCGCAGGCCTTGGCGCCGTCGGCGCCGGCATCGGCCGCGGCGGCTTCGATGCGCCGCATCGCCTCGGTCTGCATCCCCTCGGCGAGCTGCTGCTGGAGCCGCCAATTCTCGGCCAGCACCAGCGCGACCGTCGCCAGATCGGACGACTCCAGGGCGCGCAGCATCTCATCGGCGCAGCGGCGGAGGCCATCGAGGGCGCGCCGAGTCGAAATGTCGCCGCGATCGAACGATTCCCATACCCGGCGATGGGTATCCGACGAGAAGCGCGACGCGCCGGTGTAGCAGAGCACCAGCGAGCGCTCCAGCTCGAAGCGGCAGGCCGCCGGAATATCGGGACGCCGGGTCGTCATCACCGGCTCGCCGAACGAGAGATACTGAAAGCCGCCGATCGCCGCGGCGTACTGATCCTGGCTGCCGCCGATGATCCCCGCCTCCTGGGTCTCGATCTCGAAGGCCGCGGCGGCGATTTCCGCTGGGAGCCTCGAGGCATCGCGCGCCCGGTCCATGGCGGCGACCAGCGCCACGCCGAGCGCCCCCGACCCGCCGAGACCCGAACCGGCGGGCGCATCGCTCCGCGTGACGATGGTGAGTCCGCCGCCCTCAGGCGCGAGACGGCGCGCGACGGCTTTCACCAGCGCCAACTCGCCGTCGGCGCGCAGATCCTGCACCCGCTGGGCAGACAGCGCCGCGCCGAGGTCGAGGGCGCGCAGGGTGACACCGCGGCCGCCGCGGCTCAGCGTCACATGGGCGCGCGCAGTGATGGCGACGTTCACGACGGCGCCGCCGTGCTTCGACGCGTAGGCCGGCACGTCGGTCCAGCCGCCGGCGAGATCGATGCGCAGCGGCGCGCGGGCGCGAATCACTGGATGCGCCATTGCGCGACAGTCGGCATCTCGCCCCGCAGGTCCATCCGGATGCCGTGCACCCTCTGATTCACACCCTGGATGCCGCGGGCATGATACAAAAAGGTGATGGGGACGTCACGGGCGACGATGCGCTGGACCGCGTCGAAGTCGCCGGCGGCCAGGTCCCGGTCCACTTCGGGATTGCGATACTGCGCGTATTGCAGGGGACCATCGAGCCGCCGCGAATCGAAGAGGGCGTCGAGGTAGCCTAACGAGAGGTCGCCGGTGATGCCGGTGACCAGGGCGTCGTAGTCGCGCGCCGTTCCCTGGGCGGCGGCCAGGAAGGCGCCCAGCTCCAGTTGCCGTATGCGAACGTCGGCGCCGACCGCGGCGAGATCGGCCTGGATGAGCTGCTCCAGCACATTGTCCGACGTCCCCACCGTCGTCAGCGTGAACGCCAGCCTGTGCCCCCCCGGCCCATAGCCCAGCGAATCGAGCAGCGCACGGGCCGCGGCGCGGTCGAATGAAATGTGCGGCACCGGGGCGGCCAGGGGATGCGAGGGCGGCACCGGGCCGTCGGCGACGACGCCGAATCCATAGATGTACGCGTCCAGCATCTGCCGCCGGTCCAGGGCCATCGTCAGCGCGCGCCGCAGCCGCACGTCGTTGAACGGCGCCCGCGAAGTGTTCCAGACCAATCCGTAGGTCAGCAGCAGCGGATACTCGAGCACCGCTCGCTGCGCGACCCGGCGGACGACGCCGGCGTGCATCGCGTTGATGCCGGCGACATCCAGCTCGCCGTCGACCAGCCCCGCGAGCTTGGTGGTCGCTTCGTCCACCACGACGACGGCGAGCCGGTGGACCTTCGGCGGTCCGCCGAGCTGGACGGGGAAATCCGGATTGGCTTCGAAGATCCAGCGCCGGTTGGCGACGTGCTCGACGAAGCGGAATGGACCGTTGCCGACGGGATGATCCTCGAAAGAGGCCGTGAGTCGTGCGTCGTGCGTCGTGCGTCGGAGGAGATGATCGGGGAGAATCGCCAAGTCGGTCAGCACATCGGGAATGGTCGTCTGCGGCCGGCAGAAACCGAGCGTCACCGTGTACAGGTCCTGCACCGCGACGGTCTGGAGACACGACAGCTCGGCGGCCCGAGGATAGCCCGCCGCGGGATCTCTGGCCGCATCGAGGGTGAACTGGACGTCGCGGCCATCGGTCTGAACGCCGTCATGCCAGCGAACGTCGTGACGGATGTGCAGCACCAGCGAGGTGTGATCCGCGCTCCACATCCAGGACTCGGCGAGGTAAGGCTGCACTACGAGCGCGCTGTCGTAGCGAAAGAGCGTCGTAAAGAGAACGTAGCGCTGGACCTGGCGCGCCAGCGGGTGCGTCGTGACCAGGGGATTGATGGACTGGAGATCGGCGCCGGAGGCGAAAAAGATCGTGTCGGCGCTCTCCGGAGCTCGGCAACCGGCGAGCAGGAGGGCCAGAGAGAGGGTGAGGCGCCGCGGATGCACGCCGGGGGAAACTAGAGAAACAGCGCCCGCGGCGCGAGATTGGCGCCGATGGCCGCGACCCTGCGCCGCTTGGCTTTGGCCCTGGCGACCGTGCTCCTGGTACTCACCGTGACCTTTGCCGGTGTGCACCTCGCGCCCGGCGACCCGGTCGCGCTGTACCTCGGACCCAACGCCGACGCCGCGTCGGCCGGCGTGATGCGCCACGATCGTGGCCTCGATCGCCCTCTGCCGGTCCAGTACGCGCAGTGGTTGGGCCGCTTCGTCAGCGGCGATTGGGGAACCAGCATCGCGCAGCATCGGGCCGTCACCCGGGTGCTCGGCGATGCCCTTTGGCCGACGCTGATTCTGTCGTCTGTCTCTCTGCTCTTGTCCTACCTGATTGGAATTGCGATAGGAGCCTGGCAGGCGGTGCAGCGGCGTACCACATGGGACTGGTCGCTCACCGCGCTCACCATCTTCGTGCAGGCGATTCCCGCCTACGTCCTCGCGCTGGGGCTGGTGCTGGTCTTCGCCTATGGCGCGGCGCTCTGGCACTGGCCGGCGCCGCTGCGTCTGCCGGCGATGGGCGCGGCGTCGATCGGCGCGGACCTCCTGTCGCCGCCGCAGCGGCTCGGCGACGCGCTCCGCCATCTGATTCTCCCCGTCATCACCCTTTCGGCGATCGGTGCCGCGGGCCTGGCGCGCTACGTCCGCGCCTCGACCATCGAAGCGCTGCGCCAGCCGGCGGTGCGCACCGCGCGCGCCAAGGGCCTCGCCGAGATGCGGGTGCTGAGCCGGCATGCGCTGCGCAACGCGCTGGTCCCGGTCATCACCCTGGCCGGGCTTCAGCTCCCCGCACTCTTTTCCGGAGTGGTTTTCGTGGAGGTGATTTTCGCCTGGCCGGGAATGGGCCGGGTGATGGTGACGGCGGTGCTGGGCCGCGACTACCCGGTGATCATGGCGGCGACGGCGGTGTTCGCGGGGCTGGTGGTCATCGGGAACCTGATCGCCGATGCCTGCGTGGCGATGGCCGATCCGAGGGTGCGATGACAGACGGGCAGACGGGCAGACGGGCAGACGGGCAGATGCGCGGCCGCGCGGCCGC
>DASXPG010000128.1:0-31785 GCA_036493755.1 Gemmatimonadales bacterium | reverse complement strand
GTTCCACTCCTGCAGCCCGACGTAGCTCGAAATGCCGAAGACGATGAGAATCACCAGGAGCTGCACGATGCGCAGGCGCTGCCGCCTCTTCTGCGCGGTCCGTTTCTGGACCACGTCGGCGCGGGTCGCGGCTTTCTTGTCGGCCACCTGCTGCATGACCTGGTTGACGGCGTCCTTCAGCTTCTCGCGGGGCGACGGCGGCGGCTTCGGGGGGGTCGGCGGCGGGCGTTTCGGCGTCACTGGGTCATCGTGACGAGAATAGAAGAGCCGCCGCCCATCACCGTGGCGATCGAGCCGAGGGCCGCCGAGGCGGCGAGCAGAATCTGAACGTCGTCCGGGGTGCTGGAGGTGATGATCAGCGTGGCCGCCTGGTTCCCGGCCGGCTTCGCATATTGCCAGGTAACGTTGCTCGGTCCGGTGAACTGGTCGCGCGTCATGTATGGCACGAGCCAGGTCGGCGAGCCGACCGGTTCGGTGCCCGTCGGCAGCGAATCGTAGTCAGCCTCGTACTCCTTGAGCGCCACGTTGATCGCTTCGACGCGGGTCGCGACATCGGCGCCCTGCGCCTTCAATTCCGCCTGCCGGTAACGGGGAATTACCAGCGTCGCCAGAATCCCGATCATCATTACCACGATGACCAGCTCGATGAGCGTGAATCCGCGTGGCGGGCGTCGGATCGGGACCGTCTTCATGGCAGAAAACCTAGCCGGTGCGGACAACGCCTTCCAGCCGTGGGCGGCGTATTCAGGGCTTTCCTGAGGTTCATTGCTGGCAACATTGTCCGGCCGCGGCCACCTTTGAGCTCCATGCCCGAGTCTGTCATTGCGCCGGTGCGCTCCGCTTTCCGGGCCATCGCGCAGACCGTGGTTCCCGAGGCGGCGTCGTTGACGGAACCCGAATGGACCGCGGTCGAGTCCATCGTCGAAAGCCAGCTCCGGATCCGGACGCCGAAGATCCGGCGGCAGCTCGGGTTGTTGATCCGCGCCATCGAGCTGCTTCCCGTGATCGTGACAGCCCGCCGATTCAGTACCTTGGACCCCGCGCGCCGCGTCGCGGTCCTTGGCCGGCTGCAGGACGCGCCGCTGCTCCTGCTCCGGCGCGGCATGTGGGGACTGCGGACGCTGATTCTCATGGGCTATTACGCGCGACCCGAGGCCGGGGCTGAGATTGGCTACCGGGCTGACCCCCGCGGCTGGGAGGCGCGCCGGTGATCGAACGGCGCTTCGACATCGTGATCGTGGGCTCGGGCGCCGGCGGAGGCACCGTCGCGCAGGAGCTTGGCGCGCTCTGCCGGGAGGGCGTCAGCATCCTGGTGCTCGAGCAGGGTGCGAAGCTGGCCGATGCGGAGTTCAATGGCAGTGAGCTGGAGATGGCGCCGGCGCTCTACGAGGATGGCGGCGGATTTCTCACCGCCGACGGTACCATGACGCTGGCCTTTGGCCGGACCTATGGCGGGTCGACGGTCGTCTACACCGGTACTTCGCTGGTCGCGCCGAAACGGGTCATCGAAGGCTGGCGCGTTCCCGGGCTCGAGCACGCCGATGTCGCGGCGCGCTCGGAGAAGTACAAGATCCAGAATGGCGTGCATCTGCTCAGTCCCGAGCTGATCAATGAAAACAACCAGCTCTTCGTGGAGGGCTGCCATGCGGCCGGATTTCACGCCGAGCAGTTTCCGCTGAACCTGCGCGGTTGCCGTGGTTCCTCGTTATGCAACCTTGGCTGTCCCAATGCAGCGAAGCAGGGAACCAACCGGGTGCAGCTTCCCGCGGCCGAGCGGGCGGGGGTGCAGGTGGTTACCCGCGCCGCGGTTCGCCGGATCGAGGATCGCGCTGTGATCGTGGAGGTGAGCGCAAAACCGCCGGGCGCCAAGGGTAACGAGTCAAGCTGGCAGCCGGGACAGTATCGTGTGAAGGCGGGCGCGGTTGTACTGGCGGGGAGTGCGGTTGGTTCGCCGGCATTGCTGCTCCGCTCCGGTTTCGGCGAGCGCCTGCCCCGCATCGGCCACGGCTTTACCTGCCATCCGGCGCACATCCTGGTCGCCGAGCATCCCGGGGCGATCACCAATGATGTCGGACATCCGAAGAGCTTCTTCGTGGATCGCGCGGAGGCCGAGGGCTATGTGCTCGAGACCTGCATGTACTTCCCCTTCACCACGGCCAAGAACCTGACAGGATTCGGCGCCGGGCACAGCGCGTTGATGCGGGCCTTCCCGCGGCTGCAAATGATCCTGGTCCTCGCCTGCGACAAGGCGGTGCCGCAGAACCGCGTGGGGATCGATCGCGAGGGCACCCCGGTCGTGCATTACAGCTTCACCCGTGAGACCATCGACGCAATGGTGCGGGCGACGCGCGCCTCGGCGAAGATTTTCTTTGCCGCTGGAGCGCTGCGGGTTCATGCCCCCTCCGCCGACCCCCCGCTTATCGAGCGGGTGGATGCGGCGCGGGTCGATCAGCTCATCGATGCGTCACATTTTCTGCCGGGAAAGATTTCGGTTTCGGCGGCGCACCTGATGGGCGGCTGCGGCATGGGACAAGGCCTGAACGATTCCGTGACCGATAGCTGGGGCAGGGTCCACGGCGTGCCGTGGCTCTTTGTCGCCGATGCGTCGCTCTTCCCAGATTCGCTCGAGATCAATCCCTATCTGACCGTGATGGCGCTCGCCGATCGCGTCGCCGAGGGGATTCGGCGCGAGCTGCCCTCGCTCCTGGCATCCCGCGCACCGGAGCCGGCATGGGGCTGAGCGGCGGAGCAATTGTGGCGCGGGCGCTGGCCGATGAGGGTGTCGGCTTCGCCTTCGGAATTCCCGGAACCCACAACATCGAGCTGTACGACGCGCTGGCGCTCTCCGCCGAAGTGCGCCTGGTCCTGGTCACCGACGAGCAGAGCGCGTCGTTCATGGCCGACGCCGTCTGGCGCGCGTCGGGACGGCTGGCCTGCGCGAACGTCGTGCCCGGCGCCGGTCTGACCCACGCGATGAGCGGCATCGCGGAAGCGTTCATGGACAATGTGCCGATGCTGGTGCTGGGCTGCGGGATTCGCCGCGATACCGATAAGAGCTACCAGCTCCACGACGTCGACCAAGTGGCGATGGTGAGACCGGTGACCAAGGCGCAGCTGGTACCGCGCAGCGGCGCCGAGCTTTATCGGGCGATCCGCGAGGCCTGTCGTATCGCGAGGGAAGGGGCGCCGGGTCCGGCGTTCGTCGAAGTGCCGGCCAATCTGTACCTGACGACGCATGATGTGGACCTGCCGGAGGAGCATTTCGGAGCGCAGGAGGCGCTCGATGCTGGGCGGGCAGACGAGCAGACGGGCAAGCGGGCGGAACCGCTCGATGAGGCCGCGAAGCGCGCCGTATCCCGGGCAATCGAGCTGCTGAGCAACGCTCGGCAGCCGCTGATTTATGCCGGGCTCGGCGCCGCGCCGGCGGGCGCGGCGCTGGCCGATCTCGCGGCCCGGCTGCACGCACCGGTGTGCACCACCTTCCAGGGGAAGGGCGTCTATCCGGAATCGTTAGGTATGGCTCTCTGGCCGGGATTCGGCGCGGCGGCGCCGCCGTTTGTGCGCGACATCGCGAAAGAGTGTGACGCGACGCTGGCCATCGGCTGCAGGTTCGGCGAGGTCGCGACGGCGAGCTACAGTTTCGATCCGCCGCGCCCGCTGATCCACATCGACATCGATCCCACCGTGCCCGGCCGCAACTATCCCGCCGACGTCGCCATCATCGCCGATGCGGCGGCGGCCGTCCCCTTCCTCGCCGCGGCGCTGCCGGCGCGGCCCTTCGGTGACGCGCTGGCGTCGCGGATCGTCGCCGGTCACGAGTCGGTACGACGGCACTGGGAGGCCCAGGCGGGGAGCGAGACGGTGGCGCCGTACCTGCTGTTGCGGGCTCTCCAGCAGCGCCTCGGTCCCGAGACGATTTACTGCACCGACAGCGGCAACGGCACGTTCCTGGCGATGGAAATGCTGCGGCTCGACCGGCCGGGGAAATTCCTCGCGCCGGTGGACTACTCGTGCATGGGCTACTCCGTTCCGGCGGCGATCGGCGCCAAGCTGGCAAGGCCCGATTGTCCTGTCGTTGGACTGGTCGGCGACGGCGCCTTCCTCATGACCGGGCTCGAGCTGCTGACGGCGGCGCATACCGGCGCGGCGGCAGCGTTTTTCGTGCTGCGCGATCACGAGCTGGCCCAGATCGCGCAATTCCAGAGCGTCGCGCTGAACCGCAAGACCGCAAGCATCCTGCCGGACTACGATCTTGCGTCGCTCTGCGCTGGGCTCGGAGTCGAATGCCTGAAGCTGGAGCGCAATGAGGAGATTCCGGCACTGCTGGAGCGGGTCGTGGCGACGACGGCCGCGGGGCTGCCGGTCGTGATCGACACGGCGATCGACTATTCCAACAAGACCTTCTTCACCGGCGGCGTGGTCAAAACGACCCTTGGCAGGATGGCTTGGCCCGACCGGCTGCGATTCATCGGCCGAGCCGTCGGCAGGAAGATTTTCGGCTAGACGCCGTCCAGCAGGATGACGCCGGCCATCCGGCGGCCTTCCTCGCGCTTCTGCTTGGACTGAAAGATCGTGAACAGTCCCCAGAACCAGGCGCCTTTCATGGTGCGCTTCAGGCGTTTCGATTCGTCCCAGGTCGAGCGGAACTGGTTTTCCTTCCAGCCGTGGGGAGCGAAGAACGCCGTCCCTTCGGCGGGCGCGAACTGCATCGGCGCGTTCCCCTCCTGGAGCTTGGGCTGCCAGCGCTTGGCGAGAAACTTCAACAGCATCGGAGATGCGAGGTCGCTGATCCACCATTTCGCTTTCGCGATGTCGTGCAGCTCGGCGGCGAGACTCGCCACCTGCTCGGCGGTGAGATAGATGAGCAGCCCCTCGGTAATGACGAGGACCGGGCCCTCGGCGGCGGCGCCGGCAAAGAGAGAGCGCCGGGCCGCGCCGTCACGCAGGTCGGCGGCGACGTATTCGAGACGGCAGCGCGGTGTTTCGCCGGCCATCCGATCTTTCATGTAGTCGATCATGTCGGGCATATCGACGTGGATCCAGCGCAGCGTCGCGGGCAGCATCATGCGCCAGGGACGCGAGTCGAGTCCCGCGGCGAGGTTGAGAACGGTGCGCGCCCCCTTCGCGATGCAGGTGGTGATCAGCTCGTCCATGACGGCGGTGCGAACAATCATCGGCCAGGCGAATGAGGCGCCGCGGGGCATGCTGCGGACGATGGCCTCGCCCCGTTCACCGCCGAGTCGCCGGGCGTAGGGATCCTTGAAAATGGCGTCCGGCCGCTCGCTCTCCATGGCGCGATAAATCGCCACCCAGAGAGCGGTGTCGGAGACATTGCGTATGGGATTGACTTGTGTCATCGCTCCAAACTATTACCAATCAGGCAGTTACGTAACTAGCATATGGATCATCAGTAACGCGACAGCGCATGAACAGTTTAGCGACACTACAATCAACATTGCTAGAAACGAACGATCGTACTATTAATGGTCTCATGAGCAAGGGCAACGCGACGCGCACCGCGATTCTCGAGCGAGCCGGCCAACTGGCGACAGAGGTCGGCCTCGAGGGGATGACCATCGGCCGCTTGGCCGACGATCTCGACATGTCGAAGAGCGGACTCTTCGCGCACTTCCGGTCGAAGGAGGAGCTGCAGATGCAGATCATCGAGCGCCAACGCGAGCGGTTTGTCGAGGCCGTCATCACGCCGGTGTTGCAGGCGCCGGGAGGCGAGCCGCGGGTTCGGGCGCTCTTCGAGCGCTGGCTCGAGTGGCGCGGCTCGCAACCGGGCGGCTGTTTCTTCACCGCCGCCTCCTTTGAGCTGGACGACCGCCCCGGGCCGGTGCGTGACCTTCTCGCCTCCATGCAGCGGGAGTGGCTCGAGTCCATCGCGCGCATCGCGGGAAGTGCGGTCAAGCGCGGCTACTTCCGCGCCGATCTCGATACCGACGAGTGGGCGCACGAGTACTACGGTCTCATGCTGGCCTACCATCTCGCCGAGCAGTTGCTCCGCGATCCCAAGGCGGCGCCGCGGGTGCGTCGCAGCTTCGAGCAGCTGTTGACCCGTTCGCGCGCCGCAGCCGCGGCTTGAGGAGCAGGCGATGATCAGATTCCTTGTGGCAAAGCCCCGGTCGCGGGTGGTGCGCCGGTGCAATCAGTGCGGCGGGAGAATCTCGAGGCTGTGCGGGGAAACGGATCTCTGCGGGACCTGCGCGCTAGATCGGGACCTTTTCGAGCGCTGGCGGCGTGAGCCGGATTCGGCGGCGTCTCACCTGGTTCCCAGCTCCAGCGTGAAGGTGTTGGTCGCGCCCTCACGGCGATAGCCCAGCACGCCGCCATGCGCTTCCGCGATCCAGCGGACGATCGACAACCCGAGTCCCGAGCCATCGGCGCTCGCCGCGTCATCACGGTCGGTGAGGCTTTCCGGGCGCAGGGCCTCGCCGGAGCTGGAGACCACGATACGGGCCCCCTTGCCGCCGTTGAGCGTCGAGACGCTGACGGGCGTGGCATGATCGCCGTGGCGGAAGGCGTTCTCGAGCAGCTCCATGACGGCTTCGCGCACCAGGGTTTCGTTGCCCATGATCTCGGCGGGATCCATCGTCGCCAGGTCGAGGCGGCAGCCTAACGATTGCGCCCGGCCCCGCATCAGATCGACGCACTCCAGCACCAGGCCGTCCACCTCGATCGGATCGGTCACCGGCGGCCGGTCGCCCGATTCGGCCTGGGCGAGCAGCAGCAGGTCATCGACCCGGTGCGACATCTGGGCCGCCGCCAGCGAGACCCGGCGGAGCAGGTCGCGGTGCTCGGCGGCGCTGCGCTCCCGCTCGAGTCCCAGGTCGCTCTCGCCGCGGATGACCGTGAGCGGCGTCCGGAGCTGATGGGCGGCCTGGGCGATGAACCGGCGGTTACGCGCCTGGGCCCGGGCCAGGCGGTGCAGCAGCTGGTTGAACTGCTCGGCGAGAACGTCGAGCTCGTCGGGAGGACTGCGGATCGGGAGGCGATGCGCGAGGTCGGCGGCATCGATGGCGGTGATCTCGCGCGTCATGGCCCGCAGCGGCTCCAGGGCACGCCGGGCCAGCATGTATCCGCCGCCTAACGCGAGCAGCACGACCAGCGGCGCGCTGAGACCGAGCCAGAGGGCGAGCCGCTGCTCGACGGCGTACACACTCGTGGACGGCAGGGCCACTGCTACAGTGAAGACCGGCAGATCCGAATGGGCCGAGGCGATGCGGGCGCCGCTCTCGTCGCTGCCGGGACTCTGCCAGACGCTCTGGTTGGACCGGAGTTGCGAGGCCACGGGTGGTACCAGCGCGGTGAGGTCTGCGGGTCCGCGGGAAGCCAGCCGCTGGCCGGTGGGACCGAAGATCACGAAGCCAGCGGAGTCCGGCGGCCACTCGGCCAGCGCTTCTTCCGCGGCGTCTTCCATTTCGCCGGGGTTCTCGACCAGCTCCCGGCGCATCGCGATGCGCAGTCCTGCTGCGGTGGCGCGGGCCTGGCTGGTGAGCTCGCGCTCACCCTCGCGCTTCAGCGAGCTGAAGAGCGCAATGTCGACGGCTCCGAGTCCGATGATGAAGACCAGCGCGAACCAGGCGGCGAGCTGAAGCCTGAGGCGGCTAAACGGCATCCTTGCCCCGAGCCGAGAGGAGATAGCCGGCACCGCGCGCGGTGTGAATCAGCGGCGGGAATCCGGGCGTATCCACCTTCCGGCGCAGGCGCCCGATGAGCACGTCGACGACGTTCCCCACGGGATCAAAGTTATCGTCCCAGACGTGTTCCAGTATCTGGCCCCGGGTCACGACCCGGTCGGGGTTGCGGAGCAGGTACTCGAGCAGGGCATATTCGCGGGCCGTCAGCTTGATGGTGCGGCCGGCCCGCCGGGCCTCGCGGCTGTTGGTGTTCATCTCCAGGTCGCCAACCTTGAGACTGACCGACAACGGGGAAGGAGGCCGCCGCGCCAGGGCGCGCAGCCTCGCCATCAGCTCCTCGATCGCGAAGGGCTTGCCCAGATAGTCGTCGGCGCCGGCGTCGAGTCCGGTGACGCGATCACCCAGGCCCGCCCGCGCGGTCAGCATCAGCACCGGCGTCCGCCCGCCGCGCTGGCGCCAGCGGCGGCAGACCTCGAAGCCGTCGATATCGGGAAGGCCCACATCCAGGATGGCCAGATCGTAATCGTTGACGGCCAGCGCCTCGAGCGCCTTGGCGCCGGTCGCTACGACGTCGGGTGCCCAGGCGGCTTCGCGGACGGTTCGTTCGAGGAGGTCGGCGACGGCCGGCTCATCCTCCACAATTAGCACACGCATGCGCAGCCAACTTAGACAGGTATCCCCCTATGTTCCACAGGTACAATGCTGTCATCTTCATGTCATGGCTCGACATACAGCTTCAAGATCTTTGCCCGGAGTAACCCCGCGCGCGGCATGACGACTGTGATATCCCGGACCGCCATTCTCGCTCTCGCCATCGTCTCCGTTGGGGCCGGTGGCGCGCTCGCGCAGACCCCCGTCGCGCGCCGGGATGCCGTCGCGGCGGCCCAGCAGCACGGTAGCCGGATCGCGGTCGCACGTGCCGATTCGCTCGCGGCGCAGGCGCAGCGCGTGCTCGCGCGCGCGTTTCCGAATCCGACGCTATCGCTGACCTATTCCGACGCGGTGCCGAGGCAGCACGTCATCATGGAGCTGCCGCTGGACGCGCCGTGGCAGCGGGGCCAGCGAATTCGCGCCGCCGACCTTGCCGGCGATGCCGCGCATGCGCGGTATCTCTACGAGCGCGCGGCGATCCGCTTCGAGGCCGAGTCGCTGTATACCCGCGCGGCGCAGGCCGACGCGCACGCCCGATTGTCGCAACGCAACGCGGTGGATGCCGAGAGCCTGCTGACGCTGGCGCGGCTCCGCCGGGACGCGGGAGACGCCAGCGAGCTCGACGTGGCGGTGGCCGAGCTCTCCGCCGGCCAGCTGGCCAACACCGCCAGCGATGACTCGCTGGAGCGGATCGAATCGCTGCTCGAGCTGCAGCGGGCCATGGGGCTTCGCTCCGACAGCGTGGCGATCGCGTTGAGCGATACCCTGGCGCCCCCGGCCGATACCGCGGTGGTCTTCGGTCTGCACCCGATGCTGCCGGTGCTGGCCGCGAGCGCCAGCGTCGAAGCGGCGCGCGCGACCGTTCACCTGGAGCGTCGCGGCGTCTTCTCGGCGCCGAGTCTTCAGTTTGGATTCGAGCGCAGCGATCCCACTCAGCCGGGGATGCTGCCGACGTTCGGGATCGCGCTGCCGCTGCCTTTTTTCGATCGCCGGAAGGGACCGATCGGAGTCGCCGATGCCGAGCTGCAGCGTGCCGAAGCGGAGCTGAACCTGGCGCAGCGCGAGGCCGCGGCAAATCTCGCGCGGGCGGGACGCGAGCGCACCGCCGCGCTCGCCCGAGTGCGCCGCGACAGGCGGCTTCTCGCCAGCGCCGATCGCGTGCTGCAGCTCTCGCTGCTGGCGTATCGCGAGGGCGCGTACGCGCTCCCGGCCGTGCTGGAGGCGGCGCGTAACGCGCGCGAGGCCTTCTCCCGTTATATCGATGACGTAGCGACCGCGATGACCGTGGACGCGTCGCTGCGCTGGCTGACCACGACGACGGAGATGCAGTGAAGCTTCGAGCGATTCTGGTGGCCGCGCCGCTGATGGCATTGGCCGCCGCCTGCCACAAGAGCGAGGCGGATGACGCCGCCGGCGAGCATGCGGTGAGTGTCGGCACCGCGGTCGCCACGGCGCGCGACGTCCCCCAGGCGATCACTGCGATCGGCACGGTCACGCCGCGCCCGGGCCGGTTCGCCGATCTGAGCGCTCCCGCCGCGACGCGCGTCGCCCAGGTCTTCGTCGCGCCGGGCCAGCGGGTCGCGCAGGGCACCGCGCTGGTCGAGTTCGAGCGCGCTCCATTCGAGGCGGCGTCGCGCGGCGCCGATCTCGCGGTCGCGGCGGCACAGGCCAACTTCGACCGGGCCCAGCGCCTGTCGCAGGTGGGTGTGCTGCCGCGCAAGGATGTAGACCAGGCGGCGAGCGACCTCGCCCAGGCCCAGACCGCCGCCGTGACCGCGCACCGGTCGCTCGAGCTGGCCACGCTGCGCGCGCCCATCGCCGGCGTGGTCACCAGGATGACCGCGGCGCTGGGCCAGCCGGTGGACGCCAGCCAGGAGCTGGTCGAAGTCGTCGATCCCGACGCGCTCGACGTGGTCTTCGCCCTCTCCCCGGATGTCGCCGCGCTGGTGCATCCCGGCGCGACCATCAGCACCAGCGCCGGCGCCGATGCGCGAGGTGCGAGCCTGGGCGATGGAACAGTGACGTCGGTCGGCGCCGCGGTGGATTCGGTGTCGCGTGCCGTCCCGATCAGGGCCCAGATCTCGCGGCCGGCGCGCGCCCTGCGCGTGGGCGAGACGGTCTCGGGGCGCATCGTCGTCGGCATCCGCCGTCACGCGGTGACGATTCCCCCCGAGGCGCTGATTCCGGAGGGCGACAGTTTCCGGGTCTTTGTGGTGGATTCGGCGGGGCTGGCGCGGCAGCGCATGGTCCAGGTCGGTGTGCGCGCCGATTCGCTGGTGGAGATTCTCGCCGGCGTCGCCGCCGGTGAGACCGTCGTGACCCGCGGGGCCTATGGCCTCGAGGACAGCGTGAAGGTGGCCCGGCCGAAGCCGTGAATCTCTTCGGACTGCTGAGCCGCCAGCGCCGTTTCATTTATCTCGCCGTCGCCCTCGCCACGGCGGGAGGCATCTGGGCGGCGACCCGCCTCCCCTCGGCGATCTACCCCGAGCTGGTCTTCCCGCGCATCGCCATCGTGGCCCTGGGCTCATCGTTAGGCGCCCGGCAGGTGGTCTTCAGCGTCGTCCGGCCGATCGAGGAAGCGGTGAGCGTGGTGCCCGGCGTGCGGCGGGTGCGTTCGCGCGCCATCCGCGGCGCGGCGGAGTTCTCGATCTACTTCGCCCCCAGCACCGACATGGCGTACGCGCTCCAGCTGGTGCAAGCGCGGATCAATCAGGTGCGCAGCGATCTCCCGGCGAACCTCGAGATCGAGGTCGAGCGGCTCACGCCGTCGGTCTTTCCGATCCTCTCCTACAATCTCGAGGGCGGCGATCCCGCGACGCTGTACGACATCGCCCGTTACCAGATCCGCCCGGTGCTGTCGCGCGTTCCGGGGGTCGGGCGCGTCGATGTGCAGGCCAGCGACGTGCGCGAGATCGAGGTCGTCGCCGATCCCAACGCCCTCGCCGGCCACGGCCTCACCTACGACGACGTGGCGACGGCGATTCGCGAGGCGGTGACCCCCGCCGCCGTCGGGCGCGTCGCGCTCAACTACCGGCAATACCTCGTGGTGCTCGACCAGGAAGCCCGTACCGTCGAGGACATCGGCGCGGTGGCGCTCCCCGGCGGGCTCCGGGTGCGCGACGTGGCCAGTGTCGAGATCGGCACCGAGGACCACACCCGCATCATTGCCGGAGAAGGCCGGCCGGTCGCATCGCTGAACATCACCCGGCAAATTGGCGGCAACACCATTGCGGTCGCCGACAGCATCGCCGGCGCGGTGCGCGCGCTCTCGAAGACGCTGCCGCCCGGCGTGCAACTGCGCCGGGTCTACGACCAGGCCGAGCTGGTGCGAGACGCGGTACGCAGCGTGCGCGATGCGATGCTGATCGGCGCTTTTCTCGCGGTGGTGGTGCTGCTGCTGTTCCTGCGCCACGGTCGCATCACCGCCATCAGCGCCACCTCGATTCCGCTGACGCTGGCGATCACCTGCGGCGTGATGAGCCTGCTGGGCCAGACCTTCAACCTGATGACGCTGGGCGCGATGGCCATCGCCATCGGCCTGGTGATCGACGATGCCGTCGTCGTCACCGAGAACATCGCCCGGCATGTGCGGCTCACCCCGGATCGCACCGTTGCCATCCGTGAGGCGGTCCAGGAGCTGATCTGGCCGGTGACCACGTCGACGATCACGACCGTGGTGGTGTTCCTGCCGCTGGGCCTGCTCGAGGGCGTGGTGGGCCAGTTCTTCGTCGCGCTCTCGGTGACGCTGACGATCGCGGTGCTGGTCTCGCTGGTCCTCGCGATCACCGTGATTCCGCTGCTGTGCGCGCAGTACATCACCGCGCACGATGTCGAAGCCGATGCCCGCGAGCCCGAGCGCGGACCGGCGAAGCTGCTGGCGCGCGTGGGCCGCGGTATCGACGGACTCGCCGATCGCTACGAGCGGGGACTAGGCGCGGCGCTGCGGCATCCGGGCCGCCTCGTGGTCGCGTCGCTGGTCCTCGTGGTGCTGGGCGTGGTGGCGCAACGCTTCGTCGGCACAGGCTTCCTGCCGGAGATGGACGAGGGCGCATTCGTCCTCGACTTCTGGACGCCGGGAAGTACCTCGCTCGCCGAGAGCGACCGGATGGTGCGGGTCGCCGAGAACATCCTTACCCATACGCCCGAGATTGCCGGCACCTCGCGGCGGTTGGGCGGCGAGCTGGGTCTTTTCGCGACCGAGCAGAATCGCGGCGACATCGTCGCCCGGCTGACGCCGAATCGCTCGCGCGACATCGAGGAAGTCATCGACGAGGTCCGGAAGAAAATCGGGGCGGCTGTTCCCCGGCTGCGGATCGAGTTCGTCCAGATCCTGGCCGACGTCCTGGGCGATCTGGCGGGCGACCCTCGGCCGGTCGAGATCAAGCTCTTCGGCAACAATCTCGAGCAGCTCGAAGGCTACGCCCGCACGCTGGCGCCGCCGCTGGACTCGATCGACGGCCTCGAGGATTTCTACAACGGCATCAGCGAGCCGAGCGCCGAGATGCTGATGAAGGTGGATGAAGTTGAGGCGGCGCGGACCGGCTTGACGCCGGCGGACGTCGGCCAGCTGACCAGCGCGCCGCTGCTGGGTGTCAGCGCCGGCGAGGTCCGGCTCGACGACCGCACCATTGGCGTGCGGGTGCGCGCCCCCGACCGGGTCCGCTACGACCCGGCGCGGCTCACCGCGCTGCCGCTGGTCGCCGGCCCGTCGAAGCGGGTCACGCCGCTGGGGGCGCTGGTGTCGATGCAGTCGGTGGATACCCGCGCCGAGCTGCTGCGTGAGAACCAGCAGCAGCTCATCGCCCTCACCGCCGACCTCTCGAATCGCTCGTTAGGCGACGTGATGCGCGACGTCCGGCGGGTCCTGGCGGCGCATCCCGCGCCGGCGGGAGTCCGGGTCGAGATCGGCGGCCAGTACGCCGGCCAGCAGCAGGCCTTCCGGGCGCTGCTGGTGGTCCTGGCGCTGGCCACGGCGAGCGTGATCGCGGTGATGGTCATTCAGTTCGAGTCGTTCGTCGAGCCGTTGATCGTGGTGCTCGCGGCGCCGGTGTCGTTCGTCGGCGCGATCGCGCTGCTGCTCATCACCCGGGTGCCGCTCAACGTCAGCTCGTTCATGGGGCTGATCCTGCTGGTGGGGCTGATCGTGAAGAACGGCATCATCCTGCTGGATTTCACCAAGCTGCGGATGGAGCAGGAGGGCGTGGACCTGGAGACGGCGATCCGCGAGGCGGCGCGCGTCCGGTTGCGGCCGATCCTCATGACGACGCTCTGTACGCTCTTCGGATTGTTGCCGCTGGCGCTGGGTCTCGGCGCGGGCAGCGAACTCCAGAAGCCGCTGGCGCTGGCGGTGATCGGCGGGCTGGCTCTTTCCACGCCGATCACCCTGTTCATCGTCCCCACGCTGCTGGTCGCGGTGCGAGGAAGAGACTACACGATGAAGCGCTCAACTGCTTGACTGCTTGACTGCTTGACCGCTTGACCGCTTGACCAGGTTCTAGTCTCGCGCGCAGCTGCGCAAGCCGCGCTGCCGCGCTAGTGCACGACGAGTAGCCCCACCTCTCCGCCGAAATCGTCCGGCAGTTTCGTGACGCTGGCCGGGACGAACCAGTCGCCGCCGTTGATCTTCAGGGCAAATCGATGGGCTCCGGCGCCGGCCGGAATGATCGCGGTCCAGCGTCCGGCGCCATCCGGTGCCATTGCGGTGGGCCGCCACTCATTCCAGTCGCCGCCGATCGCGACGCTGTCGGCGGAGCCGACCCGGAGGGTGATGCGGGTGGCGGCGCTGTCCAGCGGCTCGACGATGAAGTCGCCGCTGCGAAGCGCCATGCCCCTGGTCGCGGCCGCGATAAAGGCCGCCGACGAGACCGCGTCGGCGGCGTGCATCACGTTGCGGGACGAGAGATTGATCCGAAGACCGGCGCTGGCGAAGACGCCATGGTCCAATCCGGTGAGGTCGCGCGGGTAGCTTCCCGCCGAAAACTCGAGGGAGATTCGTGGAGTCAAGGAGGCGCCGCCCCAAGCCTGCGCCCACGGCTTGTAGGAGAGGTCGCCGCCCCGTGCCGCGGCCAGTGCACTGAGCCGGTAGCGGCCGTTCTGCCACTCGCCGGTGAGCGTGGCGTCGGTGAAGTGCGTGCCCCGCGCCGTGGTGGTGGCGGCCGTGATGGTGAACGCGGTGGATCCACTGACGTCGAGCCGGGCCTGGAGCGATGCGGTCGCCAATCCGAGCTCCACCGCCGACAGATTCCGGACACCGCCGCCGCCGGCGCTCGCGCCGAAGGTCCAGCCCCCCGTCACGTGCACGGCGTAGATCTCGGCGCTGCCCGAGCCGCTGGTCGGAACGCCGCTGGCCACATTGGCGACGCCGTCGGCGCGTACGCCGAGGGCGCTGGAGCGGGTCGACGGGCCAAGGAAGGAGATGCTGCCCCATCCCTGGCCGGCGCCGCCTTCACCGGAGAACTGCGCCCAGCTGGTCTCGAAGGCGCCGCGGCTGCGGGGCGCGTTCCACGCCAGCCGGGCGCCTAACGAGCCGGCGGTGCCGTTGATGGAATCGGAATAGCGGGCGTGCAGAGCGCCCAGCCGGAGTGAAACCTGCTGGGCACCGATGGGGTCTGGTTGCGCGGAAGCAAACGAAAACACCGCGATGGCCAGTGACGCGAAAGCGCCCCGGGTCACGGGTGCTCGGGCCGGCCTCCCTCTCCCGAACCACCGGGCGGGTGGCCGCCGCCGCCCGCCGAGCCGCCGCCCGGACCGCGTCCGCCGGGACGCGGCGGAGGCGGCGCCCCCAGGCCACCACGGCCATCGGCCCCGGCGCCGGGGCGTCCGTCACTGCCCGGTCCCCCCAGGCCGCCCATTCCGCCTGGGCCGGAACCGCCGTGCAGCATCTGCCGCCCGGCGTCATCGGGAGAAATGCCGTGCGATTCCATTGCCCGGACCTCGGATGGGAGATCGAGGATCTGGGTCGCACTGCTGCCGCCCCGGATCGCATGCGCCACCACATCGGCGGCGACCGTCGCCGGCATTCCCTGCGCCGCCAGCGCCGCGGCAACGGTGAGCGCGGGCGTTGCCAGCTCGGCGTGCGGAGCGGCGCGAACCACGCGGCCGATTTCACCGGCAGCCAGGCCGCGGCCCATCGCGTCGGCGGCGGCGGTGATCAGCGTCCCCGACGGCTCGGCGACCCCGGCCAGCTGCACCGCGCTGCGGGCGTCGGCCATGCGCGACCCGTACTGGCGAAGCGCGGCGACGATGCGGGCCGCCGGGACCTGCTTGGCGAAGCCTTCGATGGCCTTGTCGGCGAGCGGCTCGGTGGGAAGACCCTGCGCCGTAATGTCGGCCGCGATTTGTGTGACCTGCTCGACCAGATCGGGTGGCAATCCGCGCGACTCCAGGCGCGCGCGGACGTCCTGCGCGAAGAGCATCGTCGAGCAGAAGCTGAGCATGCACAGCAGCCACAGCGCCGCGCCGCCGTGCGGCCGCGCGCTCCGACTTGTCAGAACATCACTCACGACCGTACCACTCCTTTCGGTCCCACGACGATCACGCTGTTGGTGCCGCCGAACCCGTCGTCGGCTTGCGACTGCGCCGAGGGATCGGGGATCCAGCGCTGGCCGTCCACCACGAACTCGTAGCGATGCTCGCCCACCGGAAGGGGAACCGTCGCTTCCCAGGAGCCGTCGCTGGCGCGGCGCAGCGGCAGCGACGCGGTGCTCCATCCATTGAAGGAGCCCGCGACGCTCACCGCGCGCGCTGCTGGAGCGGTGAGCGAGAAGTGCACGTAGACCGTGTCAGTCGCCGCAGTCGCCGCCGTAGTGCCCGGTTTGTTGGCGCGCGGGAAAAGCACGACTATCGCGAGCATGGCAGCCATCGCTGCCGCGATCCAGATCGGCCGGATCTGTTTGGGCTTTGTCCACCAGCCGAGGATTCCTGTCGGCTTGTTGCCGTAGACTACTGTGGCGACTGCGGCGACTGGTAACTGTTTGATCGTCGACATCACCCGATCATCCAGCGCAGAATCAAGCTCGGGCATCCGCTCGGCGAGCGCCCGTGCCGCTTCATCCAGCCGATCGTCGAAGGTGTCCATCATCGCAGCGCTCCCATCATCGTGCGGAGGGCTTCCCGCGCGCGGTGGACCCGCATCTTCAGGGCGTCCACGCCGGTGCCCAGCAGCTCGGCCATTTCTTCATATGACCTGCCGTCCACGTGCTTCAGGACGAAGGCCTCGCGCTGCTCGTTGGTCAGCTTCCCCATGGCTTCCTCCAGCGCGTCGGCCAGCTCCGAGCGTTCCAGCGTTTCGTCGCTGCGGCTCGGGGCCGCCAGCTCCATCTGGTCCACATCATCAGTATCGCGTTTTCGGCTGCGGACCGTGTGGCACTGGTTGGTCAGTATCCTGAAGAACCAGGAACCGAACCGATCCGCATCGCGGCAGGAATCGAGCGAGCTCCAGGCGCGGATGAACGCCTCCTGCATCGCATCGGCCGCGCTGTCGGCGTCGCCCGTAAGCCCGATCGCGTACCGGCCGTACTGGCGCCGGTACCGGGTGACGATGACGCGGAACGCTTCCGCATCGCCCTGCCGCACCCGCCTGATCGCGTCGCCATCACCGGGCTCCACCATTCCTGCCTTATGACTCGTCATCACGGGCGAAGGTAACGCTCGCGGCGGTCATAAGTCACATTCTCCATCACCTCCGTCACCTCCGTTACCTCCGTCACCTCAGGACAGTCTGTCCCTCGACCAGCCGCGAGGCCGCGGCCAGCGAAGCGAAATCCGACCACCGGGAGACCTCAATGAAGCGACATCTGTTACTCCAGGGACTGACCTTGGCGCTCTCCACCGCCGCCGCCGGCTGCGGCAGCAGCGAAGCCTCGAGCGCCGGCAGTGTCGGCGCGACTTTCGCGATCTCGCAATCCAGCTTGCCGGCCAGTGCCTCGGCATCGGCCGTCGACTCGAGCGGCTCGGACACGCTGACCTTCGGCGGCCGGCGCATCCGCCGGGCGCTGATCGACTCGCTGATCGTGATCGTGACCCGGGTGGATGTACTTCCCGACTCGACCATCCACCGTTGCCATCCGCCCATCGGCGATTCGGTGAGCGGCTTCCGCCCCGGGGAACACGGTCCGGGTGACGGCTGTGGTCCGATTGGTCCCGGCGGCGGCCCCGGCGGCCCCGGCGGCCCGATGGGTCCGCGCGGCGAGGGTGATGACGATGGTCCGCACGATCATCCGCTCCGCCCGGACAGCCTCGTTCCGCCCGACACCGGCTGGGGCTCGGCGGCGCCGCAATGGTACAGCCTCGACATCGTTGGCAGGGGGCACCTCAACCTGCTGGCGTTGCCGACCGACACCACCACCGGCCTGACACTGGCTTCGGGGACGCTCCCCACCGGCGAGTATGGCGCGGCACGGCTGATCGTGAGCAGCGCAAAGATCTACTTCGATACCACCTTCACCACGTCGAACGGCTTCACCTTCCAGTCGGGGACCGCCTACGATGTGACGCTTCCATCGCGCGACAGCGTGATGGGAATCATGACCGACGCCGGCTTCACCCTCAGCACTGCCGGCGCCAACGTCGTCCTGGCCTTCGACCCCAACACCATGCTGCGCGGGGCCAAGGTCACCAGTGACGGGAAGATCGTGATCCAGCCGGTGCTCCATCCCTGTGGGCGGCACTAGGGGAGCGAAGCGGCAGAGTCTTCAGCGAGATTGGCCCCGGGCTACGGTCCGGGGCCTTCTTCTTTGTGCTTTCTTAACATCCTCCAGCCTCGTGCGTAGGAGAATAGGCCGTTCACGAGAGATCATGACCCGATCAAAAGCAGAACTTGCCGCCGAGCCTGACGAGGAGCTTTTCGAGGCCTATGTCGGCTGTGGCTGGAGTCACTACCGGAGAGGCTTCGCGCTGATCAGTCGGCGGGCCCCCTTCGGCGCCTGGAACTGGGCCGCGGCGCTGGTCCCTTTCTGGCTCGCCTACCGGAAAATGTTCGGACTCCAGATCATCGCCGCGATGGGATACGCGGGTCTCAGCTCGATGGCGGCGACACGTTTCCGAGGGCTCGGTGTGGGCCAGGCCGAGCTGGCGGCGCATGTGGTTTCGTGCGCGCTCGTTGCACTGGCGGGCGGTTTACTGGGGGACTACCTGGTCTACTGGCAGGCGCGGCGCGCCACCAGAAAAGCGGCGACGACCTCCTTCTCTCGTCGACAGGTGCTGGCGCTGCTTCGCACGCGCGGCAATGTCTCGCTGGGCCGGGCGGCGTTCGTATCATTGCTCGCTCTGCTGGTTCTTCGGGTGGCGATCTAGCCGAACTTCGCGGTGTGGAAGTGTTCCGGCCGTTCGGCCAGCTTCCCCTTGCCGGCCGTGAAGTCCTTCCAGGTGACCTTGGGTGCTCCGTTCGGGATCTGCGTCATCGTAATGCAGCCCTGCACCGGGCAGACCAGCGAGCAGAGATTGCAGCCCACGCAGGCCTCGTCGATGATCTCGACGGCGTGCCGGCCGCTGCCGCGCTCGTTGCGGCGGATCGCCTGGTGGGCGCCGTCCTCGCAGGCCGAGAAGCAGAGCTCGCACTCGATGCATTTCTCGTAGTCGATCTTCGCGACGGTGAAGTAGTTGAGGTCGAGGTCTTCCCACTTCCGCACGTGCGACACCGATTTCCCGGCGAAGTCGTAGATCGTCCGGTAGCCCTTTTCGTCCATCCAGTTCGACAACCCGTCGGTCATGTCTTCGACGATGCGGAAGCCGTAGTGCATCGCGGCGGTGCAGACCTGCACGCTGGTCGCGCCGAGCGCGATGAACTCGGCGGCGTCGCGCCAGGTCGAGATGCCGCCGATTCCTGAAATCGGAATGCCGACGCCGGGATCGGCGGCGCAGGCGCTCACCATGTTGAGCGCGATGGGCTTCACCGCCGGACCGCAGTACCCGCCGTGGCTGCCGTCGCCGCGCACCGAGGGATCGGGCGCGAAGCTGTCGAGGTCCACCGACACGATCGAATTGATGGTGTTGATCAGCGAGATCGCGTCGGCGCCACCCTGCTTCGCGGCGCGCGCCACGTACGTCACATCGGTGACGTTGGGGGTGAGCTTCACGATCACCGGAATCGTGGCCACTTCTTTCACCCATTGGGTGATCTGGCAGGCGTAGTCGGGCACCTGGCCCACCGCCGCGCCCATGCCGCGCTCGCTCATCCCGTGGGGACAACCGAAGTTCAGCTCGACGCCGTCGGCGCCGGTGTCTTCGGTCCGCTTCATGATCTCGTGCCACGCCTCGCGCTTGCTCTCCACCATCAGCGAAACGATCACGGCGTGTTTCGGGTAGTTCCGCTTGACCTCGGCGATTTCCTTCAGGTTGTCGTCCAGGGGCCGGTCGGTGATGAGCTCGATGTTGTTGAGCCCCGCCATCCGCTGGCCGCCGAAATCGATCGAGCCATAGCGTGAATAGACATTGATGATCGGCTCGCCGAGCGTCTTCCAGACCGCGCCGCCCCAGCCGGCGTCGAAGGCGCGCGCCACCTGGCCATAGGTATTGGCGGGCGGTCCCGACGCGAGCCAGAAGGGATTGGGAGAGCGGATCCCGGCGAAATTGACGGAGAGGTCGGCCACGGTCAGTTGCCTCCCAGCATCGCGTTGATCTTGCGCGCCGCCTCTTTCCCCTCGGCCGCCGCGTTGACGATCTCGGCCCCGCCGTTGGCGCAATCCCCGCCGATGAAGAGCTTGGGATGATCGGCCGGAATGGTGAAGTCGGTCCGCGGCACCTGTCCCAGCGCCTTGATGACCATGTCGCAGGGAATGACTTCTTCGCCAGCGGGGGTTCGGACCCGCAAGCCGGTGACGGTTGACGGCTGACGGCTGACGGCTTGCGGTTGACCGTCGACCGTCGACTGTCGACCGAGTACTTCCAAGGGCGTGCAGTGAAACCGGAAGGCGCAGCCATCGGCCTTGCCCAGCTCGTACTCGTAGTCGTAGCAGGGCATGTCCTCTTCGCCCCGCCGGTAGACGATGGTGCTCGACTCGGCGCCCAGCCGTTTGGCCTGGGTGACGGCGTCGATCGCGGTATTGCCGGCCCCGATCACCACGACGTGGCGGCCGACTTTCACCTGGGCGCGGCGCAGCTTGAGCACCTCGATGAAGGTGAGGGCGTCCACCACGCCTTCGAGCTGCTCGCCCGGAATGCCTAACGACTTGGTCGCGCCCAGTCCGATGGCGACGAAGACGGCGTCGAAATCCTTCAGCAGCGCATCGAGCATCACGTCGCGCCCGACGCTGACGCCGGTCTTCAGCGTCGCGCCCAGCTCGAGCACCATCCGGGCTTCGGCCAATGCCGTCGGCGCGCGCAGCTTGTATTCGGCGATGCCGCAGGTGTTGAGGCCACCCGGCTCACGGCGCGATTCGAAGATGGTGACGGCGTGGCCGCGGCGCCGCAGGTCCTGCGCGCACGACAAGCCCGCGGGGCCGGCGCCGATGATGGCGACCTTCCGGCCGGTCGCCGGCCCCGGCGCGAAGAGATGAAGGTCCTTCGCCAGCGCGTAGTCGGTCGCGTGACGCTGCAGCAGCGCGATGTTGATCGGTTTCTCATCGCGGTCGTTCATCACGCACGCGCCCTCACACATCACCTCGACGGGACAGGCGCGGGCGCAGGAATGGCCCATCGGGTTGGCGTCGAGAATGGTGCGCGCCGAGCCGGTGAGATTGCCCGAAGCGATCTTCTTGATGAAGGCCGGCACGTCGATGTGGGTCGGGCAGGCCCGGGTGCACGGCGCATCGTAGCAGTAGAGGCAGCGATGCGATTCGGCCAGCGCGGCGTCGGTCGTCAGCGGAGGATGGATCTCGGCAAAGGGATCGTGAGTCGGAAGTCGTGCGTCGTGCGCCGGAAGGGCGGTCATGCGGCGGCCTCCGTGGTTTTTCCGACGTACGACTCGCGACTCACGACGTATGTCCCACCGAGGTAGACCGCCGCCGCAAGTCCGAATCCCACGAACCACGCCCACGAGTAGATCGTGGTCCAGACCGGAGCCACCTGCACGGCGCCGAGCGCCGCGAGGAAACCCGGCACGCAGGGCGCCACGCCGGCCACCAGCGCGACCATCGCGATCCAGTTGATGCCGCGGGTGTACTCGTACGGCCCGCCGCGGCGGTAGAGCGCCTCGACGTCGATCTGCCGGTGCCGTACCAGGAAATAGTCGGCGATCATGATGCCCCCCACCGGACCGAGCAGCGCGCCGTAGCCGATCAGCCAGGTGAAGATGTACGCCGCCGCGTCGTTGTAGAGTTTCCAGGGCATCATGAGAATGCCGATCACCGCGGTGATCAGGGCGCCGGTCCGGAACGAAATCGCGCCCGGCCGCAGGTTGCTGATGTCGTTGGCCGGCGCCACGATGTTGGCGGCGATATTGGTAGTGAGCGTCGCCACCATCAATCCCGCCATGGCCGCGATCAGGGTGCCGATGCCGCCGACCCGCGAGAGCAGCTCGATCGGGTCGCCGATCCGGTGTCCGAAGATCACCACCGTCGCGTTGGTCACCGATGCGCCGATGAAGGCGAAGAGTGCCATCGTCAGCGGCAGGCCGATGGTCTGGCCGAGGATCTGGTCCTTCTGGCTTCGCGCGTAGCGGGCGAAGTCGGGGATCGAAAGCGCCATCGTTCCCCAGAATGCCACGGCGCTCGTCAGGCCCGCGCCAAGGATGCTGGTCACCGGCCGCACCGCGCGGCTGCCCGGGACCGCCACGGGCCGCGCCAGCATCGGCCCCAGGCCGCCGGCCCGCTGCCAGGCCCAGACAAAGAGCGCGGCGCCGATGACCAGCAGGAAGGGCGAGCCCCAGGTCTCGAGGAACCGGATCGATTCCATCCCCCGCAGCACGATGGCGACATTGATGATCCAGAAGAGCAGGAAGCAGAGCAGCTCGCCGGCGTTGATACCTAGCCAGCTAGGCATAACGAGGGGCAAGGTGGCGATCCCGGGCCAGAGCGCCCCGATCAGTTTGTAAATGGCCCAGCCGCCGATCCAGGTCTGGATGCCGAACCAGCCGCAGGCGACGATGGCGCGCAGGACGGCCGGCACGTTGGCGCCCAGGACGCCAAAAGAGCTCCGGACCAGGATCGGGAAGGGAATGCCGTAGCGGGTCCCGGCATGCGAATTGAGAATGATCGGAATCAGAACGACGACATTGCCGAGGACCACCGCGCCGACCGCCGCCTGCCAGGTCCAGCCCTGGTCCACCAGCGAGCTGGCCAGAGTGTAGGTCGGAATGCAGATCGCCATGCCGATCCACAGCGCCGCGATGTTCCACGTGGTCCAGGTCCGCCGCTCGGGTGTGGACGGCGCGAGGTCGGGATTCCAGAGCTGCGGATCCCGGCCGCCTTCAATCATGGTATTTCACTTCCGCGAATGCCTTTTCGAGCCGAGCGATGCCGTCGGCCATTTCGCCCTGGGTGATCGTCATCGGTGGGGCGATGCGCAGGACGTTTCCGTAGAGCCC
Organism: Gemmatimonadales bacterium; assembly: GCA_036493755.1. Taxonomy (GTDB): domain Bacteria; phylum Gemmatimonadota; class Gemmatimonadetes; order Gemmatimonadales; family JACORV01; genus DASXPG01. Next base: position 9,030 of record DASXPG010000128.1, on the reverse strand, counting down.
ACCCTTGCCCACCAGGATCCCCTGGCGCTTCGATGCCTCCATGAAGCGCACCGCTTTGGTCGGGGACGGCGCCTTGGTGCCGCGGTCGTCGACCAGCTCGACCGCCTGCATCAGTCCCATCCCCCGCACGTCGCCGATGAAGTCGTACTTCTCTTTCATCGCCTCCAGGGCCTCGCGCAGCTGCTTGCCGCGCTCGGCGGATTTCTTCGGGATGTTTTCCTTCTCCATGACATCGAGCGTGGCATCGACCGCCGCCATCGCCACGGGATTGCCGCCGAAGGTCGAGAGCGAAAGGCCCGTGAAGGTGTTGGCCACTTCGTCGGTGGCGATGGTCGCGCCGACCGGCCAGCCGTTGGCGATTCCCTTGGCCATCGTCATGATCTCGGGCTCGACGCCATAGTGCTCGATCCCGAACCACTTCTCGCCGGTGCGGCCGAAACCGGTCTGCACCTCATCGCAGATGAAAACCCCGCCGTACTTCCGCACGATTCCTACCGCGATCTGGAAGTATTCCTTCGGCGGCGTGATGAATCCGCCGACCCCCTGGATCGGCTCGGCGACAAAGGCGGCCGGCCGCCCGTTGGTCTCGGTGCGGATCAGCTCCTCGAGATCCTGCGCGCATTTCACGCCGCAGGAGGGATAGGTCAGGCCCAGCGGGCAGCGGTAGCAGTACGGCGAGAAGGCGTGCTTGATCCCCGCCACCTGCGTCGTCACCGGGCGCCATGGCGCGTGAGAGGTCATGGACACGTTCAGCGCCGAGCGGCCGTGATAGCTGTGGCGGAGCACGATGATTTCCTGCTGGCCGGTATAGATCTTGGCCAGCATCACCGCCGTTTCGTCCGCCTCGGTGCCGCTGTTCGTGAAGAAGCTTTTCTTCAGTTTCCCCGGCGTCAGGCGCGCCAGCTTCTCGGCGACCCGTACCTGGCCCTCGGTCGCGTAGACCGATGAGGTATGCCCCAGCGTGCGCATCTGCTCGCTGACCCGCGAGACCACCTCGGGATGGCAGTGGCCCACCGACACGGTGAGGATGCCGCCGAAGAAATCGAGGAAGTCGCGGCCGTCGGCGTCGAAGGCATGCGTCCCTTCGGCGCGGACCAGCACCACCGGCTCGTCGTAATAGTTGGCGACGCACGGAAAGAGAAACTCCTTGTGCTTCGCGCGGACATCGGCGGGATTCATCGGTTGCACGGGTTTATCCATGTGTGGGATTGCGCTGAATGAACTGTCCTCGTCCCGAGGTCCCGACGAACTTCCCGTCGCGGATCTGCACCTCGCCGCGGACCGTCACGACGTGGGCGCGGCCGCGCTTTTCCCAACCCTCGTAGGCGTTGTAGTCGGCATTGGAGTAGCTCGTCGCCCTGGAGAAGGTGCCGCGCCAGGCGGGATCGTAGACCACGAGATCCGCATCGCCGCCGACCTGGACCGTTCCCTTCTTCGGATACATCCCGAAGAGGATTGCGGCCTGGGTCGAGCAGGCATTGACCATCGTCTTGAGGTCGAGAAAACCGCGGGCGATGCCCACGGTGTGCACCAGGTCCACCCGCTCCTGCACCGACGGGATGCCGTTGGGAATCCGGGTGAAGTTGGCCTTCCCCATGCTTTTCTGTTCGAGGGTGAAAGGGGCGTGGTCGGTCGCGATGGTGCTGATGGTCCGGTTGGCGATCCCCTTCCACAGTACATCCTGGTTCGCCCTGGCCCGCAGCGGCGGACTCATGACGTACCGGGCGCCGGCGAAATCCGGCTGCTCGGCGAAGGTCTCATCGAGCAGGAAGTGCGGGATCACCGATTCGATCCAGATATTCACGCCCCGCTCGCGGGCGGCGATGGCCTGGGACAATGCCACTTCGCAGGAGGTATGGACGGTGTAGACATGCGCGCCCGTCAGCTCGGCAAAGGCGCACAGATGATGAACGCCGTCGGCTTCGACCACCGGCGGACGCGAGGGGCCGTGCCATTCGGGCCCCGTCTTCCCTTCGGCAAGCAGCATCGCCTGCATGGCGGCGACGGCGTCGGCATTCTCGCAATGCGCCGTCACGATGACGCCCTGCTTCCGGGCGTCGGCCATCAGCGTGAAGAGGTGCTCGTCGCTCAGGTTCAGCGCGCCCTTGTAGGCCAGGAACACCTTGAAGGAAGCGACGCCGTCCTTCACGATGCGCGCGAACTGCTCGCGCACCTTCTCGTCGTAACGCACCACGGACATGTGATAGCTGAAGTCCACGCTGGCGACGCCCCTGGCCTTCGACAGCCAGGTCTGATAGGCGTCCCACGGCTCGTCGGTGGGGCCGGGGCAGATCATCTCGATCAGCGTGGTGGTCCCGCCGGCCAGCGCCGCGCGGCTCGCCGACGCGTAGTCGTCGATCGCGTGCGTCCCCATGAAGGGCAGGTAGACGTGGACGTGGGGATCGATGAAGCCGGGGAAGACGTACTTCCCGTTGGCGTCGATGACCTCGGTGCCGGCCGGCGCGGTCGAGACGTCGATGTTCTTGTCGATACGCGTGATGGTCTCGCCGGCGCAATAGATGTCGGCGACATAGTCATCGGCATGGGTGATGATGCGGCCATTCTTGATCAGTAGCGGCATCTACGTCTCCTTCGCCGCGGGCGTTTTCGGCTCATCGATGTCGAGCAGTTGCATCGGTTTCTCGAAGATGGACCGCCCCGGGCGGCGCGGCAAGTCGGGCGCGTACATCGGCATCGGCGTTCTTCCAGGCGGCCCGAGCAAATTCGTCGTAGCGTGCGGCGCTGTCGGGAAGATTGGCGGCGCGGAAGGCCTGGCTGAGAAGAAAGTCCAGCTCGCTGCGGGTCTGGTAGCGGCCCATCGCATCCAGGGGCGCGGCATAGCCCTCGCGCAGCACCGCCACGGCGGCCGCCGGTTTTCCCAGCGCGATCAGGGATTGCGCGAGCCTCGCGTTGGTGCGCGTCCATCCGGCGAGGCCCCAGCGCGCCTCCTGGAATTCGCGGACGGCGTCGCTGTCGCGTCCTTCCCGCTGGGCGATGATGCCGAGGATATGGTGCGAGAGGTGCCAGTCGCGGCCGTAGTAGCTGAGCGGTCCCACCCGGCCGACCGAATCGGCGAGTGCCCTGAGCACGGCGACATCGGCGTTGTCGCCGATCGCATCGGCCTCGAGGCTGCGCAGCCAGCTGAACGCCCGCGCCTCGTCGCCGGTCAGTTCCGCGCCTGGCGTGAGGTCGCGGGCCGGCGGGCCCGGCGCGGCAAGAGCCTGCGAGTGATACAGGCGCTGCGCCCCATCGATTCGTCCCATCCGGCCCAGGCTGTTTCCTTCCTCGAGCCGCAACGAACGATCCTCGGGAAATCGGCGCGTCGTCGTCTCGAGTGTCGCGACCGACGCGGCGTACTGGCCGCGCTCCCGTTCCAGGAGCGCTTCGATATCGAACGCCCCTTCGATCAGTCCGGCGGAGCCGGTTCGCCGCCAGAGCGCGATGACCGAATCCACGGCGTCGTAGCGGCGCGCCATCAGCAGCACCCGGCCCACGCGAACCGCGTATTCAGGATCATCGGGAGCGAGCGCGGCGGCGCGTTGCGCCGCGCTGATCGCCTCATCGAAGCGACCCTCGAACGAGAGCGTCGTTGCGAGGTCGGTCCAGGACGCTGGAATGTCGGGCTGAAGGGTCACCCAGCGTCGCGCCGCCTGCTCGGCATCCTCAATGCGGCCGATGGCGAGCCGCTCGCCGATCAGGCCGCTGTACGCGGTGCAGGGGGCGCAGGGTCCGTGTCCCGCCTCGGTAGCCAGCGAGTCCAGCGATAGCTCCTGGACCAGCACCGTGTCGCCGGCCGCCCAGCGCCCATGGTAGTTGTAGACGGTGGCGAGGAGGCCGTAGGCGCGCGGATCGCGCGGAAAGCGCGCCACCAGCTCGCGCGCCAGCTCCTCGGCGTGAGCGTGCTCGCCGGCGTGCAGCGCCGTCTGGGTCTCCAGCTCCTGGACGTCCCATGGCGTCGCCCGCAGTCGCGCTCGGCGCCAGGCCTCGCGCAAACGGTTCAGGGTGCCGGGTTCATCCTCGAAGATGGCCGCGCGCATGCGATCGACCAGCGCGCTGACGAATCCGGAATCGAGCGCCACGGCGGCATCCAGCTCGCGGTGGGCCTCGACAAGATGGCCCTGTGCCGAGGCCTGCTGGGAGCGCATGTAGTGCTGATAGGCCTCGAGGCTCGAGGTTTCGATGGTGGCGAAGCGCGGTCCCGGGGCGCTGGCCGATGCGGCGTCGAGCACCCGCTCGGCCGCGCCGTCGGCCACCGACAACGGGTCGCTGCCGGTCAGGGTGTAGAGCCTGGTGAGCTTGCCGGACGCGACATCATAGAGATTGACGTCGAGGACGTAGATGTCCTGGCCGCGCGTGAACGCCCCGGTCACGACCCATGTCGCACCGACGTCATTGCCGATCCGGCGCAACTCGTCATCCGAGAGAACCGGCTTGCCCAGCAGCGTGCCGCGCTCGAGCACGGCGCGGATGCGCTCGGGCGCCACGACGTCCACGGCCGGGTTGCGGGAGAGATCCGAGGTGATCATCTGCTTGAGGCCGTTCTCGAGCCAGGCGGAGGCGGTGTCGCGGCCGAGGCTGCGCACCGCGACCACCGCGACGGTGGGTTTGCGTGGCCCGCTCGCGCGTCGCCGCGCGAGCAGCAGGCCGAGCCCGACGAGAATGACGAGGGCACCTAACGAGAGCGCCGGCCACGGTGCGCGCGCCTGCTGTTTTACAGGCCCCTGGCTCGCCGGTGACGGCGCGGGCCTCTCTGACGGAAATGGGGCCGCGGCTGTGCCCGGCGCGGCCGCGGCCGCCTGCTCGGCCAGCCTCGAGGCGAGCGTTGCGACCCGGGGGTCGGGGTCCATGTCGTAGTCGCGGACCAGGCGGGCGACCAGACGCTCGTAGGCGGCGTGCGCTTCCTGCGCCGAGGCGCTGGTGCCTGGTGCGCTCAGCGCTTCCAGCAAGGTGATCGCCGCGTCGGCGGAGAGCGGCGCGGCTTCGAGCCACCGCTCGGCGAGTCCGGCGCACTCCGGCCATTGCCGCGCGGCCCCGAGCGCGGCGCACCGCTCGCGAGCGGCCTGCGCGAACAGCTTGGCGAGCCGGTCCCGCTCGGCGGTGACCCAATCCTCGAAGCTCGACGAATTCTCGACCACCAGGCCTTGCAGAAATGGACCGCCGTACAGCGAGACGGCGCGCACCCAGTCGCGCCGTTCGCAGGCGGATGCCAGCTCTCGCGCATCGATGGTGAGGGCGGCTTTGGCGCCAAGAATCAGATCGGTGGTGCGGGTCTCGATGGCATCGGCGCCGAGGTGGCCGCGCAGCTCGGACAGAGCATCGCTCAGGGAGTGCCGGGCGCGCTGCTCATCCTGCTCTCCCCAGAACATCTCGACCAGGTGCTCGCGGCTGACGGCGCGGCGGGAAAGCGCGAGGTACGCGAGCAGCGCCAGCTTGCGGCGGCGCTTGGAGATCGGATTGAGCTCCACGCCGTCGCTCCCCAGCAGGGCTGTCCGCCCCAGGGTAACGAGTCTGAACGTCTTGTCGCTCAATGTGTTGACATCTGTTGATCTCTCTCTGAGTTAGCCCGATAGCTTGGCTCCCGCAAGACGTACCCAATTCCTGGAGGTGCTATGGCTATCAGGCGTGTGGCGGTCGTGTTGGTGGAGGCAGCGGTCCCTCAAGAACGTCGTGGTCGAGCCCTACGCATGGGTCCCAGTCTCCAGCAGCGCCTACATGGCGCCAACCCAATGAGCCGCGTCGGCGCTTCGTCCATCCTGTTGCTGGGCCTCGTCGCGGTGGCGTTCGCTCCCTCGGCGGCCCGGGCGCAAGCATCGAAAGCGCCGGTCTCGGTGACGCCTCGAGTGGTGGTGGGCCATGACGATCCAACCACGGCGTTGCGCCAGGCGTTCGAGCGTGGACTGACGGCGGCGCCGGTCGGCCACTTCGCCGTCGCGCTCACGTGGCGCGCCTATCCCGGCGCGGATTCCTATCGTGTCCTTCGGTCCGGGTGGCATGACTACTCGCCGGGTCGGCGGCAGCCGGTCGTGGTCGCGAGCGGGGGTGCCATCCATTACAACGGGCCGGCGCTTCCGGGCTACGACTTCTTCTTCAGGATCGTGGCAATGCGAGGCGCTGAGCCACTCGACACGACGACCGTGGCGGATGTGAACACCGGCGCGGATGGGTTCACGATTGTGCCCGCGTGGAACCCGACCTGCACGCTGGGGCCTTCGCATGTCCACCTGTCGTGGCAACCCATCGTGGACGTCAGCCATATCAATGTGAGCCTCATTCTTGGCATCCAGCGTTTCGATACGACGATTACGTCGTCGTCCTACGACTTCGATCGTGCCGCACCGCTGGTGAACAACCAGGGCCTGGTCTACGTGTCTCCCATCTATTCGATCTTCGACTTTCCGGCAGCCGGAGAGACGACCGCCATCACCGGTACATCGTGGGTGGTGGATTTCTACGACGGCGCATCCACCACCACGGCGCACTTCTGCCGGACCAGATACACGGCGGGCACGCGAACGACCTACGCGTATCCCTGAGGTCTCCAGCGTCCACACCGCCACGCCGGCGATCTCTGACGTTTCAACCACGAGGTAGAAATGCTTCGATGTGCGTGGAAACCGGTTCTCGTCTTGTTCCTGGCGATATCGCTCGTCTCGCCGGTTCGGGCGCAGAACATTCTTCAGCGCGCCCGTGACCGCGCCCGCCAGGGCGTGGCCGACCGCGTCAATAACACCAGCGACGCCGCGGTCGACTCCGCGCTCGCGCACGGCGACCGCCAGGTCAGGTGCATCATGGGCGACACCACCTGCGTGCGGAAAGTGCGCGCTGCGGGGCGCCAGGTGGTGATGACCGACTCGGCGGGGTCGGTGATGCCGAACCAGTCCCAGGCCATTGCCGCATCGACGGCCCCGGCGGCTGCTCCTGCGGCCACGACCGATAACTCGTCGTCGGGCGACGCCGGTGCGGCGGCGCCGAGCGCGCCACCGGGGGCGGGTGCGTGGCTCAACTACGACTTCGTTCCCGGCGACCGGGTGATCTGGTGGGAGGATTTCTCCGGCGACGAGGTCGGTGATTTCCCGCGACGCATGCAGCTCGTCAACGGCAACTTCGAAGTCGTGAACGTCGGCGGGCACAAGTACCTGCGCTCCGTCGAGGGGGGGCAGATCCTCATCGTACTCCCCGAGGCGTTGCCGAGCCAGTTCACGATGGAGGTGCGGTACTACAGCCCGTCGGTCGGCAATCCGCTCGCCGTGCAGACTTCGGGTGGCGACAACGCGACGTGGGGCTGCTATCACGGCAGCGGCTGGGTCATGGGCGGTGGCGGCATGGCGACGTCGTCGCAGAACGTGGACGATATCGGCGAGCACGACTTCGTGAACTGCCGCTTCACCATCTCGGACCGTTACATCAAGGCCTATCTCAACGAGCATCGGGTCGCCAATGTGCCGACCACCAACGTGGCGCGCACCGATTCGATTCTGATCACCATCCCGTCCGCCGACCAGAATGACCCCACGCTGATCACCGACATCCGGATCGCCGCAGGCGGCCGGAAACTCTATGACGCGCTGGCCGCCAACGGCCGCGTGGCGACGCAGGGGATTCTCTTCGACACCGGCAGCGATCACATCCGGGGCGAGAGTACGCCGACCCTGAAGGAAATCGGCGACATGCTCACCCAGCACGCCGATCTCAAGCTCACCATCGAAGGCCACACCGACAACGTCGGTGCGGCGGCCGCCAACCAGTCGCTCAGCGAGCGGCGCGCCGCAGCGGTCAGGCAGTATCTCATCGACCAGTTCCACATCGATGCGTCGCGGCTCAACTCCGCCGGTTTTGGCGCGAGTCATCCCGCGGCGCCCAACACCACGCCCGAGGGCCGGCAGACCAACCGGCGCGTCGAACTCGTGAGGATTCCATGACCAAGCCAACGCTCGTTGCACTCGCGGCCGCGCTCGCGCTTGGCGCGACCTGGACGACGGCCCGCGCCGACGGCGTCTTCGTGAAGTTCCACGGCCAGCAGAGCGGCGTCATTTCGGGCCCCTACATCAACGAGCAGCACAAGGGGGTGAGCTTCCGCGAAGTCGCTTCCGAAGCGACCGGGACCCGCTCGTTCGAGATCACGTTCGAGTGGGACAACGCCATCGCGTTGCTCGCGAACTCGCTGGTCAACGGCGAGAACTACACCGTGAATCTCGACTTCTACCGCCGGATGACGCAGCCGCGCATGACGGTCAATGGCGCGATCTCCGACACCATCTACGCGAAGCTGGAGCTCGTTGGCGCGAAGCTGAGTCGCCTCCTCGTCGTCTACGGCGGCTCGACTTCGCACCGGACCGCCATCTACCTCGCGCGTCTGATGGTTCCGGCGCAGGACGTGAAGATCCAGGCCGTGCCCGCGCCGACGACCAGCACCGCGCCGCCAACGGGCGGCCGGCCGGCCGTCGTGTCCATGGTACTGGCGCCGGCCATTCCGACGATTGCGGCGTCGAGTGGAACCTTTGGTGTTGACTTGCTAAACGGGAACGACGTCCGCGGCGCCGACGGGGGCACGGTCGACGTGCAGCCCACCTCGGGGTCCTTCCATGCCGAGCTGCAGCATCCGGGGGGCACGACGACGTCGAGCGTGGATTCGTTCGTGCTGGACATATCGGCACCGTCGGGGCACGCGACGTTCCAGCCGGTGATCATTGCCAAGACGCCGGGCGCATCATCGCCGGATTTCGCTCAGGCCCAAGCCACCGGGGCGTCGCTGAATCGGATCGAAATCGTGCTGTCCGCCCCCACGCACCCCGGCGGGATGCCCGTAGCGCAGTTTCAGCTGAAGTTGGCGACGGCGAAGATCACCAGCAACCAGACCAGCTCCGACGCCCACGCCCACCAGACGGAGACGATCGGCATGAGCGGTCAGCAGGTCGAGCTGAATGACCTGATCAGCCACGTCACGATGCAGGCCCCATGGCACTGAGCCGCGCGGGCGCCCTCGTCCTGGCAGCGGCCCTCGCGCTGCCAGGTCGCGCGCACGCCCAGAAC
>DASXPG010000127.1:0-24179 GCA_036493755.1 Gemmatimonadales bacterium | reverse complement strand
GCCTGCGGCATCGGCGAGGCCGCCGGCAAGATAGAGCCGCAGCCGCGACGTTCCGCCGGCACGGTCGCGGTGCGGCCAGCCGATGCGGTCGGGACCGCCGCTGCGCCGCGCCACGGCGCGCAGCTCGACCACTTCGACCGTCGCGAGGGAGTCGCGGTGGCCGTAGGCCCGGCCATGGATGTCGTGGAAGTCTTCGGTGACCTTGCTCCATGAGCCGGGGGTGAGCGGCACATCCAGCTCGTAGCCCTGGCCCGCGTAGCGGCATTCGGCGATGAAGCTGAGCTGCGCGCCGGGGAGATCGAGCGACGCGCGATCGCCCAGGGGCACCGCGATCAGGTCGGCCACGGCGGCGAATTCCGCGGCGGGCCGGTGGACGGCGACGCTGCGCTCGACCACGTCGCGCGCCGCCGCCATGCCTAACGCCGACAGGGCGCCGGCCAGCGGCGGCAGCAGGACGCGGCGCACCCCGATCAGCTCGGCGAGGGCGCAACCCGAGAGCGGGCCGGCACCGCCGAAGGCGACCAGCGTCAGCGCCGCGGGATCGAGCCCCCGCTCCACGCTCACCCGGCGCAGCGCCCGCGCCATCGTCGCCTCGGCGACCTGGATCATGCCAAGCGCGCAGGCCGGCACGTCGAGTCCGGCGCGTCTGGCCAGTCCCTCGACCGCCTTCACCGCGAGATCGCGACGAACCTTCACGCTGCCGCCTAACAGCGCACCGTCGGGGATCCAGCCCAGGACGAGATACGCGTCGCTGACCGTCGGCTCGGTACCGCCGCGGGCGTAGCAGGCGGGACCCGGCACCGCGCCGGCGCTGCGGGGGCCCACGCGCAGCGCGCCACCCGAGTCGAGCCAGCCGATGGAGCCGCCGCCGGCGCTCACCGTCTCGATCGCGATGTGGGGCACGGCAAGGGGCACGCCGGCGACATTGCCGTAGGCCGCGACGTTGGCCTCGCCACCCAGGACGACGCCGGCGTCGGCGCTGGTGCCGCCCATGTCGAGGGTCAGCAGATCACTGTAGCCCGAGGCCGCGCCGACCATCGCCGCGCCCTGGATTCCGCCCGCGGGACCCGACAGCGCCAGCCAGACGGCGCGGGTCGACGCGAGGTGCGGCATCAACGCACCGCCGTTCGATGCCAGGATCCGCGGTGCCGCGACTCCGCGCCGCTCGGCATCGGCCGCGAAACGCTCGACGTACCGGCCGACCGCCGGACGAAGGAAGGCCTCGGCACTCACAGTGCTGGCGCGCTCGTACTCGCGGGCCCGTGGCACCAGATCGTGCGACGCCGCGATCGCGACGCCGTGCAGCGCGCCACGCAACGCATCGGCGAGGCGACGCTCGTGCTCGGGATGCCTGAAGGCGAAGAGCAGCGAGACCGCGACCGAATCGGGCCGAAGCGCCTTCACCGCGGCGACCGCCTCGGCGATCGCGGCATCGGTGAGCGCCAGCAGCACGCCGCCCGGACCCATCCGTTCCTTCACGCCGACGACTCGGTCACGGGGGACCAGCGGCGCCGGATGATGGCGGGTCAGGTCATAGAGCGACGCGCGCTCCTGGCGGCGAAGCTCGAGCACATCCTCGAATCCCGCCGTGGTCACCAGGACGGCGCGCGCGCCTTTGCGTTCGAGCAGCGCGTTGGTCGCGACCGTCGAGCCATGCACGAATGACTCGGGTGCGCTCTCCAGTGCTGCGCGCTCATAGGCGTCCCAGATCCCGCGCTCCGGCGCCTCCGGAGTGCTCGCCACCTTGGTGACGATCAGCCCCTTCGGCCCGATCGCTACCAGATCGGTAAAGGTGCCGCCGACGTCGACGCCGACTCTCACATCGAGTGCCCGAGAAAGACCGCGTTGGCAAACAGCGGCAGAAGACCGCGGAATTGGTCGCGGAAATTGGGGTCACCGGCAAAGCCGATTACCCGCCCGCGGCCGACCTCCTCGGTCCACAGATACACCGACTCGCTCAGGCGGTCGGGCATCTCCGGCCACAGGTACCCCGACAGGCGCAGCCGCGGCTTGGCGGCGAAGTGCACCACCGCTTCGCCGGGATGCAGATCCTTGGGCGCGGTGTACACCCGGTCGCTGTTGGTCAGGACCGGGATGTCGCCGCGAATCCCCGCGAGCAGCGGCGACAAGGTGTCGCCGTAGGCGCGCACCAGTGCGCCGGGAACACTCGACGGTAAGGCGGCACCGGCGGTGCTGTCGGCACGCGTCGTATCGCGCCGCAGCCGCAGCCGCGCGAGGCCGGTGTGCTCGCTGGCGAGCCACTGCGTCGCGCCGTCGATGGTGATCAGTGTCCCACCCGCACGAACCCACGAGGAGAGCGCGTTGCGTCCACCTTCCCCGAGCGCGTTGTCGAGCGCGCCACTTCCCACGGAGGGAATGACCAGGACATCAAACGCCGCCAGCGTTGCGCCGCCGAGCCCCTGCGCGGCCACCGGCGTCACCGGGTAACCGAGCCGCTGCTCGAAGGCGAACCAGGCAAAGCCGAACGAATTGCCCGAGATCGGCGAGCCACCGAGCAGCGCGACGAGGGGCGTACGCACCGGGAACGAGCTGTTGCTGCCCAGATCGATGCCATCATCGGCGGCAGCCGAGGAGAGCGGCACGACCGTCGCGCCACTCTCCGCCGCGCGCGCGCGTACCCGCTCGTGCACGTCGGGGCGGTTGGCCGAGACCCTGACGACGAAGACTCCCGAAGGAAAGCGCTGCCCGTCCTGGGCAAAGGGCCGCGGCGCGAACCAGACGCGCACGCTGTCGGCCAGGAGGCTGGCCAGCAGCCGCAGGGAGGCTTCGCTCCCCGGCCGGAAGGCGTAGCCGTAGCGGGCGTTTTCGATGGGCGCGGGCGCGACGCCGCGCAGATCGGTCATCGCGACGCGCTCGCCACCCTGCGGCGGCACGCGCGTGGCCCAGGCGCGCACCCGGTACGCCAGCGGCAACGTCCAGCCGGTGATGTCGTAGAAGCGGTCGGGCTCGCCGGTCCGGCGGCGCTCCAGCTCCTCTTTGATGAAGGTCGAGTCCAGCTCGGCATCGGGCTCGAGCAGCGCACGGGCGAGGGTGCCCTGCGGCTGCGCCAGGTCCACGAGGTAGGAGCCCGCCGGAAGCTGTGCGGTCGAGGTGCTACCGCCGTATTCGACCGCCTCGCGCGCCTCGGCCGAGCCGCGCAGGCGCTGGACCTCGATACCGTTGTCGAGCAGGCGCGCCGCCAGGGAATCGGCACGGCCCTGGTCGTCGCGCTCGATGACGACGGCGTGCTGGTTCTGGTTGGTCTCGGCGATCGCGGCCTGGCGGAAGCCAAGGAAATCGCGGAGCCGATCGCGGGCGTGCATGGCCGTCGTCACCAGCGTCGCCCAGGAAGCGGTGTAGTGGTGCCAGGCAGCATCGTGGAGCGTCAACACCGTGCCGTCGGCGCGCAGGATCGCACCGCCGTTGCTCGACGCCTGCTCGTACGTCATCCCGACCGCACCGGTGAGGATCGGCCATGAATCGCCGTACCCGGGATAGAACTCGTCGTAGCCCTCGCGGCGGAAGAAGGACCAGCCCTGCCGGTCAAAGGCGGCAATGTTCGCCGCCGCGTAGAGATCCCAGCCGCGGCGAATCACGTCGGGGATGTTCTTGTTCACCGGCGCCATCGGCGGCGGAAAGAAATAGGTGGCGTTGTAGCCCTGCTCGTGCAGATCGGCGACGGTCACCGGCCACCACTTCATCATGGTGGCGATGCGCCCGCGGCTCTCGGGATGGGACTGCGCATACCAGTCACGGTTGAGATCGAAGTAGTAATGACTGGTGCGCGGCCCGGGCCAGGTGCCCTGGTGGATCATTGCCGACGGGTTGACCGGCACGCCGAAGGCGCCGCGCATCCGGTTGACGTCCTGGACGTGCCGCTCGTGGCCGTCGGGATTCTCCACCGGATCGATGAGCACGATGCAGCTGTCGAGCACCATGCGCGTCTCGGTGTCCTGGCCGGCGGCGAGCTGGTAGATCAGCGCGATCGCCGCCTCGACGCCCGAGGCCTCACCACCGTGGACCGTATACATGAGGAAGACGGCCGGCCGCGCGCGGGTGACGGCTCCCTCCAGGTCTCCCGGCGACGCGCCCCGCGGATCGGCCAGCCGCGCCATCGCTCCGCGAAGCTGCTCCAGCTGTCCCTGGTTCGCTTCGCTGGTCGCCACCACGACGAGGTCTTCCCGGCCCTCGAAGCTGTGCGCGACGGTGTCCACGTGGATGCGCCGGCTCGTCGCGGCGACGCGCTCGATGTAACGGGTCAGCATGGCGTGCGAGGTGAACCGGTCGCCGGGTTCGTAACCCAGCACCGAGCGCGGGGTCGGGACCGAAGCATCGTATGGTCCCGTTCCGAAGGGCTGTTGGGCGGCGAGGAGGAGAGGCAGAAGAGACAGGAGACACACGAGAGCCAGGGGTCTGCGCATCAAGCTATGTCTCCATTGCGTGAGGTGCGGAAGCTCGCCGCCAGACACGTCAGCGCACCGACGATCGACAATATCGCAACCCAATCGCCGGCACGAACGTAGATGGTGCGCTCGGAGGTCGTGTACACCTGCGCCGTGAGGATGCGCTGCTCGTGCTGGGGAATGCTCACTTGCACGCGGCCCAGCGGATCGACGAATTCGGTGATGCCGGTATTGGCCGAGCGGGCGATGCCCATGCGGGTTTCGATGGCGCGCATGACGAGGTGGGCGGCGTGCTGGTGGGTCGCCCAGGTCCGGCCGTACCACGCATCGTTGGTGATGTTGACCAGGAAGTCCGCGCCTTCGCGGCGATAGATCCGTGACACGTTTTCGAACGCCGATTCATAGCAGATCAGCGTGCCGAATCCACCCTCGCGAATCCTGTAGACCGGATAGTCGACGCCGCGCCCGAATCCGCCGAACCACTGCATGTTGCCGAACCAGCGCGGATTGACGAACGGCACCCGCTCGACGATGGGCACGAGGTAGTGCTTGCGGTAGATCGGCTGATGGGTGAACGAGCCGGTACTGTCGAACAGGAATGCGGCATTGAAGGTCTCGAAATTGTTGTCGGGCGTGACGATGAGGTCGAGACCGCCGGCCAGGATGGGGATGTTGCTTTGGCGCGCGACCTGGCCCACCCGGCCCGGCCAGTCGGCGTGATTGTAGAAATAGCCCTCGAGCGCCGCCTCCGACCATGCCACCAGCCGCACCCCGGGAAGCGAGTCGGCGCGCTCGGCCAGGCCGATGAGCCGCCTGGCGACGGTATCCTGCCCGACCGTCGCCCGCTTTTCATCGAAGTCGACGTTAGGCTGGATGACCGCGACGGTGGTCACCGGGCGGAGCACGATGGTCCGCTCGCGCCAGGTGCCGTAGCCCAGCGCGGCTACGATCGTGAGAGCCACCGGTATCATCGGCTTCCAGCTTCGTCGGCGCAGCGCCATGAAGATCATCACGTTGATCCAGGCCAGCCACAGCGTGACGCCTCGTGCTCCGGCGATGTCCGCCCATTGGACCAGCACCGGAACCCGGATCAGCGACGTCCCCAGTCCGAGCCAGGGGAAGCGCAGGTCGCTGTAGTGTCCCTGGAGCCATTCGACCGCGGTCCAGGCCAGCGGCACCGTGACCCACAACGGAATCCGGGCCCGCACGTTGGCCCGATACATGATCCAGACGCCTAACGCCCATTGCGGGCTCAGCACCACCATGACCGACGCGGCGTAGCCCAGGGCCGAGAGCTTGGTGAAGTGCCAGAGGGCAATCAGCATCCAGTACAGCGTGATCGCGTGGGTGAAGACGCCGAACCAGTAGCCGAGCCAGGCCGCCTCGCCCGGGGTTCCGCCGCGCTCCTTCAGCTCATCCAGCGCCCAGAGCAGCGGGACGATGGCGACGAAGCTCGGCACTACCAGGCTGGCGGGGGCGTAGGCGAAGAGGAACAACACCGCGGTGGTCACGGCGAGGAGCGCCACTCGGCGGGTCGGGAGGCGCTCCCGGATGCTCACAACTTGATGTCGCGCTGCTCGTCCGCCGACTTGTAGATGGCCTCGAGCACTTTGTGGAGCCGGATCTGGTCTTCGGGCGGCACCAGCGTCACTTCGCCGCGCACCCCGGCCAGGAAATACGCCCACTCGTAGCGATACGACATGGTGAACTGACCCTCGCGGCCGGCGGCGCCGGTCGGCGTGACGTCCACCGGCGCGCCGTGCAGCTCCTTGAAGACCTTGAAGGGCGTGATGCACGCCGAGCCCTTCGAGCCTTGCACGTCGAGCCAGAACTTCTCGCCGTCTCCGACGAAATGCCACGAGACGTCGCAGAAGATGTTCGGCCCATTTTCACAGTACAGCAGCGCCGAACCCACTTCGTCCACCTGCCCCGCCATCTGCATGTGCGCCGAGACCCGGGTGACGTCCGGGCGTCCGGCGATCCACCAGGCGAGGTCCACCATCGGCAGACCGAGGTCCATCATCACCCCGCCGCCCGACTCGCTCTTGCGGGAGCGCCAGCCGAGCTGGTGTTTCGCGGCGCGGAAGATGTGCCAGCCGGTGCGGATGGTATTGATCGAGCCCAGCTCGCCGCCGGCGGCGAACTTCTGCACCGCCTGCACGTCGCTGCGGAAGCGGTGGTTCATCGCCACCAGCACGTTCCTCTTGGCCTTCTCGGCGGCCTTCAGCACCCGCGCGACACCGGCCGACGTCAGGGCGATGGGTCGCTCGACGATGACGTGCGCCCCCGAGGCGAGCGCGGTGATCACGTGATCCTCGTGCAGGTGGTTCGGCGTCGAAATCACGACCGCATCCACCTTGCCGAACTCGAGCAGGTCCTCGATGTCGGTGTAGGCGTCGCCGACACCCATTCGCATCGCCAGGGCGCGCGCCTTGGGACCGTCGTTGTCGCAGATGCCGACGACCTCCACGCCCTTCATCTTGCGGAGCACCGGCAGATGCGCCACCTGCGCGATCGCCCCCGCCCCGACCATTCCGATCCGGATGTTCGATCCCGAGACGGCCATCAGTAGTAGCGCTCCAGCGTGGTCCCGTTGTAGTAAGTGGCGAGAATGGTGCGATAGCTCTCGCCGGCGCGGGCGCGGCCCACCGCGCCGAACTGGCACATCCCGACACCGTGCCCGTATCCTGCGCCCGACACGACGAGCTTGGTCAGGCGGCCATTCTCCTTGTCGACGTGCAGCTGAAAGAGCGTCGACTGGAGCTGTCGGTCGGGCGCGGGCCGCAGCACCTCGCGCACCCGCCCATTGCCGACTGTGAAATCGCCCGAGGTCGTCGTTACCACCAGCTCGGCGACGCGGCCCGTCGGCGTGGTGCGGCCGGCGCGGATGTCGATTACCCGGCCGACCGTCCGCCCGTTGGCAATAGCCGGCAGTGTTCGGGCCAGGATCGCCGTGAGGCCATCGGCATCCCATTCCTCGCGCCACCGGAATTTAGGCGAGATCGAGCAATAAAAGTCATGGTCCCCGTCGCCGTAGCGATCGGACACGGCGCGAAGATACGGCACCGGCTGTTGGTTCTGGAAGACCTGATCGGAGGCCTCGGTCGAAAACCCGCATGTCGAGTGGAACAACGCCTGGATCGGCTGGCCCTGCCAGGTGAGCACCTCACCGGAAACGGCCACCACCGACTCGTCGATCTCCTGGAACTCGGCATCCACGCCGCCGTACACCTGGTCGGCGTCGGTCGGGTAGACGTCGAATCCCAGCGCCTCCCGCCGGCCGCGGCCCCGCAGCGCGTAGCTCCTCGCCGCTACCGCCTGTGCCTTCACCGCTTCTTTGTCCGACGGATTGCGGAAGCCCAGCTCCAGCGCGACCACGCTCAAGAGATAGGACTCCAGCGGTACCCGGTTGACCACGGTGATGCCGGCGGTGCCGCGCAGCACCAGAAGATCGCCGCGATACCGGCGCGATCCGACGCCCACGAAATCCCCGGGCCGCTCCGGGACGATCACGACATTGCCCTGGGCCACAATCGGCGCCGCGGCGCCCGAGCGCGTCAGCGACAGATCCCGCCCGCCATCGCCGGCGCGGACGATCACCGTCTCACCCGCATCCATGATCGCGATCGCGCCGCCGGAAGGATCCACCACCCGCCACTGGCCGCTGGCGCTGAGGATCGCGGAGTCGCGATCCACGACGAGGCCGACGCGGATCGTCGGCTCGCCAGGCGCAACGGTCATGAATCGCGGCTGCGGTCCGGCCGGCGCCGACAACGGTGGCGTTGGCTGCTCGGCTGGCCGCGTTGGCGGCGCTTGCGGGGTGCCTGGCGCGGGGCGCGGCGGTGCCGCCGGCGCCGGAGAGGCGGGTGCGGGCTCGACCCTGCGGTGATGACATGCGGCGGCGAGCAGAAGGGCCGTCAATCCGGCGCCCGCCGCGAGCGCCGATCGCTTCAACCGACCGACTCGGCCACGAGGTCATAGTCGAGCGTATCCGTGACCCGGGCGCGGACCCAATCGCCGGGACCAACCGCCGTGCGCGTTTTCAGGAAAGTGCAGCCGTCCACGTCATCGGCCTGGAACGCGGTGCGGCCGATCAGGTCGCCGGGATCATCGGCGTCGGCGCCCTCATCGACCAGGACATCCATCTCCTGGCCGACGAATCTCGTCAGGCGTTCGGCGGAGACGGCGCGCTGCAGCTCGCCTACCTGCTCGACGCGGTCGCGCTTGATCTCGTCGGGGACATCGTCAGCCAGCGTTGCCGCGCGCGTCCCTTCCTGCGGCGAATAACCGAAGACGCCAAGCCGATCGAATTGCATCTCCTCGACGAATTCGAGCAGCTCGGTGAAGTCGTCGTCGGTCTCGGTCGGGAATCCGACCAGCGCCGTGGTGCGGATCGCCATGCCGGGAATCGCGTCGCGCAGCCAGGCGACCTTGGTGCGGATGGTGTCCTTCCGCTCGGGGCGACGCATCAGCGTCAGCATCCGGTCGTTGGCGTGCTGGATCGGCATATCGATGTAGGGCACCAGGCGCGGCTCGGTTGCCCACAGCTCGACCAGCTCCTTGGTGATGCCCATCGAATACACATAGAGAGGACGGAACCAGCGGACAGAAGTCTCCGCCAGCAGTGTCCGAATCAGGCCGTGAAGCCGAACACCTTCGGACGTATCTCTTCCATAGTGACCGAGATCCTGCGCCACCAGGTTGATCTCCTGCGCGCCCTGGGCTTCCAGCTCCTGCGCTTCCTTCACCAGCTCGGCGACCGGCCGCGAGCGGTGCTTCCCTCTCATCAAGGGAATAGCGCAGAAGGCGCAGGTGTGATCGCACCCTTCGCTGATCTTCATGTAGCGGACGTGGGGCTTGGTGCCGAAGAAGTAGCGCATCCCGGGATGCATCGCGACGGGATCGTCGAGAATGCCGTCGGCCTGGAGCTGCGGCAGCAGACCGGGCAGATCGCCGAAGCCATAGAAGTAGTCGACCTCGGGAATTTCCTTCTGCAGCTCTTCCTTATATCGGGCGACCAGGCACCCGACGGCCACGACGGCCCGGCAGCGTCCCTCCTGCTTCATCTTCGCGGCGGCGAGCATCGCGTCGATGCTCTCCTGCTTGGCGGCGTCGATGAATCCGCAGGTGTTGACCAGAATCACGTCGGCGTCGTCGAGGGCCGGCGTGACCTCGGCGCCGTGGCCGACGAAGCGCGCGATGAGCGCTTCGCTATCGACCGTCGCCTTGTCGCAACCGAGGGAAATGACCCCGAGTTTCATGGCGTTAAAGCTAGCATACCGCGCGCATCATCATAGGGTTTGGACAAGTACCGAAAGGCCCGTACCATTGCGCCAATGCCGCCACGCCGCCTGGCCTCAGGGATTGCGCATTCGCGCTCTTTCTCGTCGCATCGGCCGAGTTCCCAGGGTGTGGCTGCGGGTGGCAGGCGGGTGAGGGTCTAGGAGGCCAGCGGCAACCAGCGGCTCTCGACGGTCATCGAGGCCGGTGTGTGCGGAAGCGCATCCAGATGGTCGAGGAGGAGATCGGCGAGCTCCGCGCGAACCGTCGCGGGCTCCGACACCCGCTCGAAGCGGTTGCGCAGAACCCGCAGCGTCTCGTCCGCGCCACCATTGTCACGACGATGATAATCCACCGTGCGCAGCAGCTCGTGGACGCCGGTCACCCAGAGTGACGAGAGCGTCTCGTAGTCGATCAGCACGCTGGCATCCCAGGTGGCGCTCTCGAAGATCCCGTCGAAAAGCCGCGACGACGCGGCCCTGAGCGACACGTCGAGCCGCCCCATTCCCTCCAGCAGCCTGACGAAGTCCGGTCCCAGCGCGGCCAGCTTCAGCGCACCCACGTGCCAGCGGATTTCCAGGCGCGAGGGCCGGCCATCGGAGAGGAATGGAAGGATTTCCATCAGCCGCGGTAGTTGCCGAACTTGAGCTCGATGCCGAAATCCCTGCCGCGGAGAAAGGCCATCACATTCTGGAGCTCGTCGCGGCTCGGCGCCGAGACGCGGATCTCCTCGCCCTGGATGGACGAGGTCACCTTCTTGAAGCCGCCTTCCTTGATGGCCTTGTTGATTTCGCGAGCCTTGTCGCCCGCGATCGCCTGGGTGAGCGTGATCTCTTTGCGAATCGTGGAATTGGCGGCGTCGATGTTGTCGCCGATCACCAGGTTCTTCACCGGCACGCCGCGCTTGATCAACCGGCCCTGCAGCAGGTCGAAGAGGGCCTTCATCTTGAAGTCGTCGTCGGCGACCAGCGTGATGGAAGATTTGGTCTTGTCGAAGTCGATGGAGGCCTTCGATCCCTTGAAATCGTAACGCTGGGCGAGCTCTTTCTTCGCCTGGTTGACCGCGTTATCGACTTCCTGGAGGTCGGCCCCGGTGGAAATATCGAAGGAGCTTTGGGCAGCCATGGAAACTGTCAACCGTCGACGGTCAACGGTCGGCGGCTTACGAGAGAAAACTTTCGAGTGCCCGGGCTTTCGAGATATGCCGCAGCCGCGAGAGCGCCTTTTCCTTGATCTGGCGCACCCGCTCGCGGGTGATGCCGAGGAGGCTGCCAATTTCCTCGAGGGTCATGGGCTCGCGGCCGTCGAGGCCGAAATAGAGCCGGAGGATCTTCGCCTCGCGCTCCTTGAGCGTACCCAGGACGCGCTCGATGCTCTCGGTCAGCGCGTGCTCGAAGGTCTGCTCGTCGGGCGTCGGGTTCAGCGTATCGGGCAGATAGTCCAGCAGCTTGTTGTCTTCGCCCGGAGTCATCGGTGCATCGAGCGAGAGATGGCTCTGCGAAATCGAAAGAGTCTTGGCGACCTCTTCTTCGCTGATGTCCATCCCCTCGGCGATCTCTTCGACCGTGGGCTCGCGACCCAGCTCCTGCTGGAGCGCCGAGCTGCGCTTGCCGATACGGTGCAGCGTCCCGGCGCGGTTGAGCGGTACGCGGACGATGCGGCTCTGCTCGGCCAGCGCCTGGAGAATCGCCTGGCGGATCCACCACACGGCGTAGCTGATGAACTTGATGCCCTTGGTCTCGTCGAACTTGTGGGCCGCGCGGATCAGGCCGAGGTTGCCCTCGTTGATGAGATCCGAGAGCGAGACGCCCTGGTTCTGATATTTCTTGGCGACCGAGACGACGAAACGAAGATTGCTGCGAACCAGCTTGTCGAGCGCCTCGGGATCGGCCTGTTTGATCCGGATGGCGAGAACGGTTTCTTCTTCGCGATTGATGAGACGATACTGGCTGATCTCGCGGAGGTACTGATCCAGCGAGCCTTCTTCGACCCACGCCTTCCGTGCAGTGTTTGCTCGCGGCATCGGTCTCGCTTGTGGGTGGTGTGTGACTACGGAGGAGTAGTCTACAAACGCGCGCGCCGGTCACGCAACCCCCTATTTCAGAAACACTTGGCGCAACGCGGTACGCTTTATGCATGAGCCTCGTCACACATCGTAGGTGTCGATTTGCGCGCGCTGCAATTTTCCGCTGTAGTCGACGTACACGACCTTCGTTTCGGAAAAGAATTCGTAACCCTGCCAGCCCACTTCGCGATGGCCGTTGCCCGTCGCCTTGATGCCGCCGAAGGGCAGATGCGCCTCGGCCCCGATCGTCGGCGCATTGATGTAGGTGATGCCGTTGTCGAGGTCTTCCATCGCGCGGAACGCGCCCTGCACGTCGCTGGTGTACAGCGAGCTCGAGAGTCCGTAGGCGACGTCGTTGTTCACCTTGATCGCTTCGCCGAGCGATTTCACTTCGATGACCGACAGCACCGGCCCGAAGATCTCCTCCTGTTCGAGGCGCATGCCCGCCTTCACGCCGGTGAAGATCGTCGGCTTGTAGAACCAGCCGTTCTTGAGTTTCTCGCCCGTCGCCCGTTTCCCGCCTAACACCATTTCGGCGCCTTCGCGCTGGCCGATGGCCACGTACTTCTCGACCTTGTCGCGCGACGCTTCATGGATCAGCGGGCCGACCTCGGTGCCGTCCTTGCGGCCGTCGCCGAGCTTCAGACCCTCGGCGCGATCGACGATCATGCGCACCAGCTTGTCGTGAACCTTGCGATGTACGATCAGCCGGCTGGTCGCCGTGCAGCGCTGCCCGGTGGTGCCGAACGCGCCCCAGAGCACGCCCTCGAGAGCGAGATCCAGGTCGGCGTCGTCCATCACGATCATCGCGTTCTTGCCGCCCATCTCGAGCGACACGTGCTTGTGCTGCCGCCCGCAGATCTCGCCGATGCGCGAGCCGGTCGCCGTCGAGCCGGTAAATGAGATCACCGGGACGTCGGGATGCTCCACGATGGCGCGGCCCACGTCGCCCTGGCCGTGGACCATCTGGATGACGTCGGGGGGAAGGCCCGCCTCGATCAGGATCTCGACCAGCAGGTGCGAAGTGTGCGGCACATCCTCGCTGGGCTTGAGGATGACGGAATTCCCGCAGAGCAGCGCGGGGAACATCTTCCAGGTGGGAATCGCCATGGGAAAGTTGAAGGGCGTGATGAGCCCGGCGACTCCTATTGGCCGTCTATAGGTCATCGCCCACTTGCTGCGCAGCTCGCTCGGCACGGTGTGGCCGAAGAGCCGGCGGCCCTCGCTCGACGCGTAGTACGCGGTGTCGATCGCTTCCTGCACATCCCCGCGCGTCTCGGCCAGCACCTTCCCCATCTCGCGGGTCATGGCATTGGCGATGGCTTCCTTCCGCTCGACCAGCAGATCGCCGACCCGGCGGAGCACGTCACCCCGGGCCGGAGCCGGTGTGCGGCGCCAGAGCTCGAAGCCGGCCAGGGCGGAGCGGACGGCGTGGTTGACGTCGCCGGGCCCCGACTTGGGGAAACGGCCGATGAGATCGGTAATGTCGGCGGGATTACGGTTCTCGAAGGTCTCGCCCGACTGCGCGGGCACCCAGTCACCGCCGATGAAATTCTTGTAGGTCTTGGCCATGCGAAAAAGATAGACGGTTAACGGTCAACGGTCGACCGTCAACCGTTCAGTGCACTGGCTCCGTCGTGCACGTCCAGACTGCGGGATGCTTCGCGTATCCGGTTCGCGGCAGCACTTCACGCGCCCCGAGCGCCGCGCCCCAGAAGAGCAGCACGATCGAGAGCGTGTGTGCCAGTGCCGAGCGGGATTTCCACGAGCTGACCATCGACCAGAACGATGCCACGATCACCACGCCGACCGCGCCGAGATAGCCATAGAGCGGCATCCCGCAGCCGTGAGTGTACGGCCACTGGGTCATGCCGACGCCGAGGAGACCGGCGAGAACCAGGCGTATCCAGGTAAAGGCAGAGTGATAACGTAGACGAGCAAGTCGTCCCCCCGACTGCGGCTCGGCCGGCTCGCTGCGCGCTACGCCTGCCGCCTGCCTGCTGCCTTGTTTGACAGGCGGAGTCGCCGGCACCGCCGGTCCCGCCGCGATCAGCTTGTCGATGTCGGCCAGCTCCTTGTCCCAGTCTCTCGGCCCGCCCTTGTCTGCGCTCACCCGTCCCTCGCCAGCTTGAGCCGCTCGATCTTCTTATAGAGGTTCGATCGCGGCATGTCGAGCCTCCGCGCGGTCTCGCTCACATTCCAGTCGAACTCCGCCAGCTTGGACAGCAGGAAAGCCCGTTCGGCGCTCTCCTTGAATGCTTCGTACGTCTCCGCCTCGAGCAAGGTGTCAGCGCCGTTGGTATCGCCGGTGACCGACCCCAGCAGGCGCGCAACATCATGCTCGAGAATTTCGGAACCCGGAGCCAGAATCAGCAGACGTTCGATCGTATTGCGCAGCTCGCGGACGTTGCCCGGCCACGGGTGCCGGCGCAACCGATCGACGGCGCCGACTGAGAAGGTGCGCATCGCGAGGCCCGGCTGCTCGGCAAGCTGCTCGACGAACCAGGCGACCAGCTGGGGAATGTCTTCGCGGCGCGCCCGCAGCGGCGGAACTTCGATCGGCACCACATTCAGCCGGTAGAGCAGATCCTCGCGGAATCGACCCGACGCGATTTCGTCCTCGAGCCGCTTGTTGGTCGCCGCGATCACCCGCACATCCACCTTGATCTGCCGGGCGCCGCCGATCGGCGTGACGATTCCTTCCTGGAGCGCGCGCAGCACCTTGGCCTGCGCGGCGGCGCTCATGTCGCCGATCTCGTCGAGAAACAGCGTTCCGCCGTCCGCCTGCTCGAAGCGCCCGGTGCGGTCGGCGAAGGCGCCGGTGAACGAGCCCTTCACGTGGCCGAACAGCTCGGATTCGATCAGCTCCGACGGAATCGCCGCGCAATTGACCTCGACCAGCGGCTTGGTCGCCCGCGGCGACAACCGATGGATCGCACGCGCCACCAGCTCCTTGCCGGTGCCGTTCTCGCCGGTGATGAGGATGCGCGAACCGGTGGGCGCGACCCGCTCGATCCGCTCGATGAGCTGGCGCACCGCCGCCCCGCTGCCGACGATCTCGTGGCGCCGCTCGACTTCGGCCTTGAGGGCGCGGACCTCGCGCTCCAGCGCCACCGTCTTGACCGCGTTGCGGATGGTGAGCAGCACCCGGTCGGTATCGAGCGGCTTCTCGAGGAAATCGTGCGCGCCGAGCTGGGTGGCCTCGACCGCCGTCGCGATGGTGCCGTGCCCCGAGATCATGACCACGATCGCCGACGGGTCGAGATCGCGCAGCCGCTTCAGCACCGCGAGACCGTCGAGCCCGGCCATCTTCACGTCGAGGAGGACCAGGTTCGGACGCTCGGTGACGTAGCGATCGAGGGCATCGTTCCCCGACGTCGCCAGGTCCACCACGTAGCCCTCGTATTCGAGCAGCTGCTTCAGGGCCGCCCGGATGCCGGGCTCATCATCGACCACCAGGACGCGATGAATCAACGGCCGGCCTTTCTATAGAAGCGCACCGCCGCAGGACTCACGCGCACATCGCCGATGCGCTCGGCCAGCGGCAGCGGCAACTTGCCGTTGCGCGCACCCGGCAGACGTGCCGCATCCAGGATCCGGGAAATCGTGGCCCTGGGCAGCGGGAAGTCGCCGACCTTGAGATAGGTCACGGTGAGGATGAGGCGTCCCGCCGAATCCGCCGACAGCGGACCACCGATGGATGCCGGCTCACGGCTGCCGAGGACGCTGGCGAAGGGGCCAAGCATGCTGCGCGGCACGTCGTGGATGTCGAGCGAGCCGCGAACCCGCACTTCGTTGTCGAGCAGCGCCACCTGCACCGAGTCGAAGGCATGGGCGCGTTCCTTCGAGAGCGCCCCTTCGATCAGCGTCGCGAGATCGCCGGCCGTGAGGTCGACGTACGCCGGGCCGCCGGAGCGATTCAGCTCCGCGAGCTGGGTGGCCGCGTCGGCATGCCGCGAGACCGGCGCGGGCGCCAGGTACGTCTCGCCGGGATGACCGCGCCAGGCATCGATGTAATCGAAGATCTCCCGGTGATAGACGGCGCCGGCGATGACCGCCGCGACCAGCACCACCAGGCATCCGATCCGCACCGCGATCGCCTTGAGACAACCCATCTATGCTCCTCCGCCCAGCGTGGCGCGCTGCACCACGCGGTAACCCGGTCCGTTCCCCGACGTCCGGCTCTCCATCAGATCGACGCTCTCCACCGGCACCACCGAGGCGTAGTCGACGCGGCCTAACTGTTCCACGACTTCCCGCAGCCCATCGCGCGGCGCATCCTTCCGCGCCCGCCCGATGGTCACGTGGGGCTGGAAAGGCCGCAGCTCGGGCTCGAATCCGAAGCGGCTGACCACGCGCTCGACGTCGTTGGCCAGCAGCTCCAGCGCCGGGTGCTTCTCCACGCCGATCCAGAGCACCTTCGGATTGCCCTGGTCGGGAAAGGCGCCACATCCGCCGAGTCCGACGTCGAAGGGTTTGAGCCCGCGCACCGACTGGGCGAGCAGCGCGCCGATCTCCGCCGCCTGAATCTCTTCGACCGGCCCCAGGAACCGCATCGTCACGTGCAGGTTCTCTTCCGCAACCCATTTCACCGGCGCGGCGCCTGTTCGCAGCGGCGCCGTCGCATCCCAGGCGGCGCGGCGCTCCTCGGCGGGCAGATTGACGGCGATGAAGAGCCGGAGGCTCACGGGGGAAAGCTAAAGCGGAAAGAGGAGAGAGGAGAGGGGAGCGCTGACCTGGAGTTCTCCTCTCTCCTCTTTCCCCTGCGTCAAGCCGCTACGACGGCCTCGCTGCTGTAGGCGACCGGCAGGACGACCGGGGCAAGATCGTCGGCGTATTCGGTGAGGGGCAGGAACCGTTCATCGCCGCCGATTACCTGCGCGAGGAGCGACAGCATGCAGCCTTGCGCGACTTCGACCGGCGCCTCGGCGAAACGGATCTCCATGCCGAGCGCTTCCGTGGTATGGGCGGTATGCGCCGCGAGCCGTTCGCGCACCCGGTGGTGCCAGCGGGCCCGTTCGCGGCCGCTCGGAGCGGGCGAGAAGTCGGGACCGGTAATGAGGATGTGGCTCACGCCGAGCCGGGCGATGCGGCCTTCGAGCGCGGCGTCCGAACCGAGCGCGCGCCACGCGCGGCCCAGCCAGTAGTCCTCACGGACCTCGGCCAGCGTGCAGTGAAAGCGATCCAGCGTTCGGGCGAGCATCAGGGGAAACTCGGGATGCTCGACCAGCGGCCGGCTTTTCGACGGCGACGACAGGAGTGCCATGCAGCCCTCCGTGGCCTAACGGGTCAGAATTTCATAACCCGCGAGCGGCCCAAAAGTCCCTCGTTAGGGTCTGCAACCTGCAGCGCCCCATACACATAGTTGCAAATTGACCATCAGGCGGCAAGAGCCAGCATGCGCCGGGCTTCGGCAATCGCGTCCACCAGCAGGGTGGCGCGGCGCTGGGCGTCGCCCTCGGCGAGCGCGGTCGCCAGGCCCGCCAACCCCTCCAGCTGATCCTGGAGCCGGCCTCTCAGCCGCTCTTCCGTGACGAGGATCTGCTCCAGCCGGTCGTGAAGAACGATGTCCGCATCGGGCCCCGCCGGCTGGACGGCGCCCGACTCCAGGCGGATGCGCTCGGTCAGGGCGGTCTCCAGGTCGTGGGTGTTGCGATGCACCTGTTGTTGGAGCGACGCCAGCAGGTCCATCACGTCGGCGTGCCTGAGCTGCTCGTCCGGCGGCAGCTGCGAGTAGGCGCGTTCGATGGACCGGCGACGGCGCCGAACCTGCGCCGGGCTGACGCCGCGGACCCCGCGATCGTCCCGCATTCGCAGCCGGCCGCGCGACCACTCGACCGGGGAGAAGAGCCAGGCGCCGATCGCATTCACGTCGGGCGACAGGCGCCATTCTTCCGCCGGCCGCGCCGACGCGATCGGGGGCGCATAGCGCACCCAGAGAAAGGTGAGGACCGCCGCGACGAAGCCACCGACGCCGCCGGCCACGGGCCCCACCGACAACCCGATGATGACCGCGGCCAGCGCACAGGTCGGGGCGGCGATGCGGAATGCCTCCACCGCCGATCGTCGCTGCCCTGCCGCCACGGGCCGTGAATAGCCAAGGGCGCTGGCCACGAAGATGCCACCGTAGGCACTGACCACCAGCACCAGATCGTTGAGGAGCTGGACCAGAATCGTTTGATGCGGCCGATCGCCGCGCGCAAGAAAGAGCGTGCCCAGCAGCGCACAACCGGCGACCGTCACCAGCCACACCGTGGCGGTGAGTGGCCGAGTCCGTGCCTCGCGCCTGATCGGACGCTCATCGAAGTAGCGGGCCCGTTCTCCATAGATGGCCCGACGAATGGCATCCCAGCCGAAGCCGGCGCGCGTCATCGCCTCGAGCTGGCCGGTCCAGCCGGCCAGCACCGCGCCGACCAGCAGCAGGATGAGCACACCAGGAATCGCCGTGAATCCCACCACGCCGATGCCGATGCCGATCAGCGCCAGCAGCTGGAAGGAGCGCCGGGTGGAGCGAAAGAAGGCCCGGATGATCGCGGGCGTTTCGGGAATGTCGGGGCCGGCGCCGGCGATCGCCTCGGCGAAGGCTTCGGCGGTCGGCGCGCGCGAGGCGGGCTCACTGGCCAGCGCCAGTCTGACCGCGGCGTTCAGCCGTTCCGGAATCCGGGGACGATCGAGGGATGGATCGGGGACGGCGCCGCGCTGATGCTCGGCGACGAGCGCGCCGACCGTCGAGCCGCTGAAGGCGCGATGGCCGGTGAGCATGAAGTATCCGACCAGGCCGAGGCTGTAGAGGTCACTGCGTCCGTCAGGGGCCGACGTCTCGAGAATCTGTTCGGGCGACATGTAGGCCAGCGTGCCGACGAGGTGTCCCGGGGCCGTGAGCGACACCTCGTCGCCCGCCGTCGACTTGGCGATGCCGAAGTCGGTCACCACCGGCCGGCCCGTCGCGGCCTCGAGCATGATGTTGTCGGGTTTGATATCGCGGTGGATGACCCCGCGCGCATGGGCGTAGGCCAGCGCCCAGGCGACGTTCTGGAGCACCCGGCGGACCACCGAAATCGGCTGCGGGCCCTCACGTTCGACCCGGGCCGAAAGCGTCTCGCCATCGATGAGTCCCATGACCAGCCAGACCAGCTCGGCGGTCTCGCCGACGTCGATGATCGGGACGATGTTGGGATGCGAGAGACTCGCCGCCAGCTGCGCCTCGCGCACCAATCGCGCGCGGAAGCTGGGGCGCCACGCCAGACCCGGCGGCAGCACCTTGATCGCGACTTCGCGATGCAGCTTGAGGTCGCTGGCCCGCAGCACCACACCCATCGCGCCACGGCCCAGCTCGGCGCCGAGCTCATAGCCCGGCCCCAGCGCCGCCCGCAGGCGGGTGCGCAGCGCTTCGCCGTCGCCGGGCAATGCGGCGTCCGGCGCCAGCGAGACCGGCGAAATCGGCGCGCCCTGCCTGGCCCAAGCCAAGGGTTCTGGTTGCATCACCGGGTTGTGAGGGACGCCCAACAATGCCGCCCGGCCGGGCGTGGCACAAGGCAGCGCCGGCGCGACTCGTCAGGCGGCCATCCCCTGGGGGCGCCGGTCGAGCCCGCGATACTGCACCGCCTCGCTGACGTGCCCGGGCTCGATCGCTGGCGCACCGGCAAGGTCGGCGATGGTGCGGGCGATCTTGAGGGTGCGATGATAGGCCCGGGCCGAGAGGCCGAGCCGCTGGATCGCGGTGCGAAGCAAGGCGTCGGCGGCGTCGGTCAGGCGGCAGCAGTTCCGGATGTCGCGCGGGGCCATGTGGGCGTTGGCATGGACGCCGGCGCGATTCGCGAAACGCTCCTGCTGCACCGCCCTGGCCCGCGCGACGCGATCGCGGATCGCTTCGCTCGGCTCACCGGCGCGCGACTCGGTCAGGTCGCGGAAGCGCACCGCTGGCACCTCGAGGTGGATGTCGATGCGATCGAGGAGCGGCCCGGAGACGCGGGCCAGATAGCGCTGGATGATGGTCGGCGTGCAGATGCAGTTGCGCGCGGTGTCGCCGTAGTGTCCGCAGGGACAAGGGTTCATCGCGGCGGCGAGCATGAAGCGGGCGGGAAAAGTGAGCGACGTGACCGCGCGGCTCAGCGTGACCGAACCATCTTCCATCGGCTGGCGCAGCACCTCGAGGACATTCTTCCGGAATTCCGGCAGCTCGTCGAGGAAGAGCACGCCGTGATGCGCGAGCGACACTTCGCCGGGGCGCGGATAGCTGCCACCGCCGATCAAGCCCGCGTCCGAGATGGTGTGGTGCGGCGCCCGGAAAGGCCGCACGGCGATCAGCGACTCGCCCGCGGGCAGCATCCCGGCGACCGAGTGGATCTTGGTCGTCTCGAGGGCTTCGGCGAGGGACATCGCCGGCAGGATGGAAGAAAGCCGGCGCGCCAGCATCGTCTTGCCGCTTCCGGGAGGCCCAACCATCAGGACGTTGTGGCCGCCCGCGGCCGCGACCTCGAGTGCGCGCTTGGCGTGCTCCTGTCCGCGCACTTCGGAGAAATCGACGTCGCCACAGGTGCGGGCGGAGAAGAGCGCGTCGATGTCGACGCTGGCCCGCGGCAATACCGGTCCGCGGCCGAGGTGCCGGACGACCTCATCGAGGGTGCGGGCGCCGCGCACATCGAGCCTCGGCGCGACCGCCGCTTCGCGCACGTTGCCTTCCGGAAGGATCATCCCGGCGCAGCCCGCCTGCTCGGCGGCGAGCGCCATCGACAGCGCCCCGCGCACCGGCCGGATCTCGCCGTCCAGTCCCAGCTCGCCGAGCACCAGCCAGCCCTTGAGCGACTCGGCCTGGATGTGGCCGGATGCGGCAAGGATGCCTAACGCGATGGGAAGATCGAATGCGGAACCGTCTTTGCGAATGTCGGCGGGGGCCAGATTCACCGTGATGCGGGACAGGGGAAATACATATCCCGTATTCTGGATTGCGGAGTTGACCCGCTCGCGTCCCTCCTTCACCGCCCCGTGCGGCAACCCCACCGTCGCGAACGACGGCAGTCCGGCGGCGATATCCGTCTCGACGTCGACGAGATAGGCGTCAATGCCGAGGACCGCGGCGGAGGCGATGCGGGCGAGCATGGAACGACACTATGACAAGCGACAGCGAGATTCATACCGGCCCAGCGCAAGCCGGACCATTTTTATGCGTGGGGGATCAGCCGCTCTTGCCGGGTTCCGGACAGGTTGGACATTGCAGCACGCTGCCGAGACGCTCGTCCCGGCCTGCCTCGGTCAGGACCCAGGGCCGCGACTCGAGCGGCGGATCATGCCGGACATGCTGCGTGTGGCCACACTCCAGCTCAGCGACCCACTGGCCGTCGGCATCGATTCGAAAAGCAGCGATCTTGCAGGCGCGCATCGGTACCCTCCTGCATACTGTACACCACTGCGGCGCCTGTAGCGTCTGCACCTTACCGCGTGCTACTCATGGACTCGCACCGGTAGCGTGACCATCGTCTTTCCCACCCACTGAAGCCGTTTCTGGAGCGCCTCGGCCGTCTCGTTGTGCAGTATCCGGTGCCACCACCGCTCCTTCTGGAAAATCAGCTTGCCGGCGAAGAAGGTCGACCGCGGAAACTCCTTCGCCACGCTCAGGCACAGCGACTCCGCCTCTTCGACGACTTCGGTGCCGAGGGCGTAGCGCGAATCGGCCGGAATCCCCTGGCTGTTGGCCAGCTGCACGTAGCGGCCGAGCATTTCCTCGGTCCGGCGGCGCAGCTCCTCGACCGCGTGCTCGCCCTTGAACTCGCCGGAATCCACGACGCCCACCGAGATGAAGACCAGGTTCTTGAAGTGCCCCGGGAAGCTCCGGAAGATGTTGAGCATGGTGTGAATCCCGATGCCGCCATACGACGCGACCAGCACCACCGCCGTCGGATCCTTCTGGATCACGGGCTTGGGCGGCTGGTCGGCGTGGATATCGGGAAGGTTGCCTAACGCTTTGTAAAGGGCCTCGATCGCCTCGCGGGTCTCGACATAGTGGCGCCGGATGCCGAAGCAGAAGAGGATCAGGATGGTAGTGACCACCACCGTCACCCAGCCGCCCTGCAGGAACTTCTCACTCAGCGTGATGACCAGGATCGTGGCGCAGAGGGCGAAACCGGCCGCGAAGAGCGGCAGGCGGCGCTTCCATTCCTTCCGCGTCTTCCGGTGCCGGATCCAGAAGCGCAGCATCGCCAGCATCGAGAGCGAAAAGGTCAGGAAGACGTTGATGCTGTACATGACGATGAGCTGCCCGACATCGCCGCGGGTATAGAGCAGCGCCGCCAGCGCCGCGACACCCATCAGCACGATGCCGTTCTGGGTGGTGAGCCGCTCGCTCAGCGCCGCGAAGCGGTGCGGCACCCAGGAGTCGACCGCCATGTTGGCCAGCACCCGCGGGCCGTCGATGAAGCCGGCTTGCGCCGCCACGACCAGCAACAAGCCCTCGGAGAGAATCGTGACCACGGCGAAGATCCGCCCGCCCACGAAGCCGCCCGCCATCCGCTGCACCAGCACCGCGTTCATCGTCATGTTGGGCGCCGGACGCGTGCCCCAGAGCAGATAGCAGAGCAGCAGGCCGGCGGCGGTAAAGGCCAGCGAGCCAGCCATGTACAGCATGGTCCGCCGGCCGGTCCTGACCCGCGGCTCGCGCATGATCGGCAGCCCGTTGGAGACCGCCTCGATCCCGGTGTAGGTGCCGCCGCCTAACGAGTACGCCCGGACGAAGATTTGCGCCAGCCCCAGCACCCCGACCGTGGCCAGGCCGCTCTTCCACCCCTGCCCCACCTGGGTCACCGTGGTGGCGACCGCCGGCAGCCGGCTCAGGATGCCCCCGCCGATCACCACCAGGTGGGTGAGCAGGAAAACCAGGAACACCGGCAGCAGCAGCATGACCGACTCGCGGACGCCGCGGATATTGATGGTGACCAGGAACAGGATGAGGAGGACTTCGACCGCGAGCTTCACGCCATGCCAGGGCGCCGGGAGGTAGCTGAAGATGGCGTCGCCGGCGGCGGCGATCGACGTCGTGATGGTGAGGACGTAGTCCACCAGCAACGCCGAGCCGGAGATGACGCCGGCTTTTTCGCCCAGCAGCTTGGTGGCGACGACGTAACCGCCGCCGCCGCTGGGAAATTCCTCGATGATGTGGCTGTAGGCCGCCGAGATCAGCAGGACGGTGATCGCCATCAGCGCGGCCAGGCCGAGGGCGAGGAAAACGTGGATGCCTAACGCCTTGAAGGCTTCTTCGGGACCGTACGATGACGAGGAGAGCCCGTCGGCGCCGAGGCCGACCCAGGCGAGAAAGGGAATCAGCGCCAGTCGATGGAAAAGCCTGGTGTCTTCGAGATCCCGTGGCTTGCCGAAGAGCGCGTGCCTGAGATTCATGACGAGCGGTGTCTACGCAGGACCGGCAGGCCTCATGCCGGGGGCGCCGCGGTCAGCGGCTTCATGCTTCGCAGCACGAAGGTGTTGCCTTCGGTGTCACGGAAGTCCGCGAGCCAGAGCTCGCGCGTCGCGTCACGGTGGACCACGTGCGGCTCGGTGCGGAATTCCACGCCGGCGCTCTTCATGCGCGCATGCTCGGCGGCGATGTCGTCGACATCGAAGTACAGCAACGAAGCGGGGTGATCGAACTCGCGCTCGGTGGGCGGGCTCAGCATCAGCCAGATGCCGCCGGCATCGAAGAAGGCCAGGTTGGGAGCGGCAAAAAGAAACTTCAGCCCCATCGTGTCACGGAAGAACGCGGTCGCGCGTTCCATATCCCGCACATTGATCGCGATCTGACCAATCTTCGAAAGCACGCCATCCTCCAGCGAGTGCGCGGAAAATATATAGCCCCTAGCCAATCACTGCCTGACGTCTACTTTCCGGCCCATGTCGACCACCGCGGAAACAGCCGCCGGCGGCCCGCGCTGGCTGCAGACGCTGCGCGAAGCGGTCCGCGGCTCGCACATCGACTACACCGAAGGAGCGATCGGCCGCGCGCTGGTCATGCTCGCCATTCCGATGGTGCTCGAGACCCTCCTCGAGTCGCTCTTCGCCGTCGTCGACATCTTTTTCGTCTCCCGGCTGCACAGCGCCGATGCCGTCGCCACCGTCGGCATCACCGAATCGATGATGGCGCTGGTCTACTCGATCGCCATGGGCCTCGGGGTCGGGGCCTCGGCCATCGTCGCCCGGCGCATCGGCGAGAAACAGCCCGAAGCGGCGGCCCGCTCCGCGGTCCAGGCGATCCTGCTGGGCCTGCTGGTGTCGGCGCCGATCGGCGTCATCGGTTACAGCTTCGCGCCCCAGCTTCTTGGCCTCCTCGGCGGATCGGCCGAGCTGCAGCGCACCGGCGCCGGCTTCACCCGCGTGATGCTCGGCGGCAACGCCGCGGTGCTGATGCTGTTTCTCATCAACGCCGTCTTCCGCGGCGCCGGCGACGC
>DASXPG010000126.1:0-40458 GCA_036493755.1 Gemmatimonadales bacterium | reverse complement strand
GGCGACCGAGCCGTCAGGGACGTAACCGCATAGCACGCAGGCGCCGGTCATGGCGCCGATTTCGGCGACGGAACAGCGGGGGCAGATCACGGCGTCACCGTGACGGTGGGCTTCGGCGTACGCGTCACGGTGATGCCACCGATGGTCGCATCGATGGTCACGGTGTCGGGGAGCGCGCCGGTAAACGTCGCGGTATACGTCCCGTCGCCGTTGTCGGTGGTGCCCGAGATGGTGAACGATGACGGCACGCTACCAGTTCCGCTGAACAGCACGCTCAGTCCGCCGGCGGTCAGGTTGTTGTCGAAGGCGTCCTTGGCCTGGAGCGTGATGGTCGTCGTATTGGTGACGGTGAGGCTCACCGTGCCGCTGCCTACGCTCACGACCGAGCTGTCGACCGATGCGCTCCCGGGCGTCGCGGTGGCGTGGAATGTCGCCGAGTGCCCGTTGACGCTGGCATCGAGGGTGTTCGCTCCGGTCAGCACTCCCAGCGTCCAGCTGCCCAATGTCGCGATGCCGCTGTTGTCCGCCGTCGCGGGATTACCCGAGACGCTGCCGCCGCCCGACGTCACCGTGAACGTTACCGTGGCGCCTTGCACTCGATTCCCGAACGCATCCACGACGATAACCGATGGCGCCGTCGCAACCGCGGTGTTCACCGTCGCGGTCTGGTTGTCGCCCGAGAAAACACGGACCGTGTCCGGCGCGCCGGCGTTGACGTTGAAGTCATTGCTGTTGGCGCCCGTGAGGCCGGAACTCGATGCCGCAAGGTGGTAATTCGTACCCGCGGCCTGCGCTACGAGGTTGGTGAACATGGCCACGCCGGAGCTCGCGCTCGCCGAGGTCGTGCCGGAGAGCGCGAAGCCCGATCCTGCGACACTCACCGAGGCGGTGAAGCCCGTGGCGACGTTGCCATGCGCGTCCAGCGCGGTCACGGTGGCGCTGAACGGCAGGCCCGCGGTTTGCGG
Source organism: Gemmatimonadales bacterium (assembly GCA_036493755.1). Taxonomy (GTDB): domain Bacteria; phylum Gemmatimonadota; class Gemmatimonadetes; order Gemmatimonadales; family JACORV01; genus DASXPG01. Next base: position 39,493 of record DASXPG010000126.1, on the reverse strand, counting down.
CGTTGAGGGCTGCGCGCTGAACATGAGCTGCGACCCCGCACCAGGCAGAACCTGGAATGAACCGCCGGCACTGGTCGTCTGGAGGTGATCGGCGTCCCCGGCCTTGGTCGCCGTCAGGGTGCAGGTACCGAGCGTGAGCGTGGCGATCGCACCGCTGTTGACGTCGATGGTGCACACGGCCGTCGTGGTCGACGAGAAGGTCACGGCGCCGGCGCCGCTGCCCCCGCTTGTTGAGGCCAGCAAGCCCGCGGCGCCGATGCTGTCGTTCGCCGGCACGATGATGGTCAGCGTGGCCTGCGACGCCTTCGCCGCGGTCACGGTGTGCACGACGTCGGCGGCCGCCGCGTAGTTGGCGTCGCCGGCCTGCGAGCCGGTGAGCACGCAGTCCACCGAGCCGCTGGTCATGGTCACGGTGCCGGCGCTGATCGAGCAGCCGCCGCTCGGCGTCACGGTCACCGTAAGGCCCGAGCTGCTGGTCGGCGCGACGCTGAAGCTCGTCCCGAATACCGCGGGCGAGGTTGGCTGGGCGAAGGTGATGGTCTGCGCGGCCTTGGCCGCGGTGACGGTGCGGACGACATCGGTCGCCGCCGCGTTATTGGCGTCACCGGCCTGCGAGGCCGTCAGCACGCAATCCACCGAGCCGCTGGTCATGGTGACGGTGCCGCCCGCGATCGAGCAGCCGCCGCTGGGCGTCACACCGACGGCGAGACCGGAGTTGCTGGTCGGCGCTACCAGGAACGTCGTGCCGAACGCCGCGGGCGACGTGGGCTGCGCAAAGGTGATGTTCTGCGCGGCCTTAGCCGCCGTGACAGTGCGGATGACATCGGTCGCCGCCGAGAAGTTGGCATCACCGGCCTGGGAGGCGGTGAGGACGCAGTCCACCGAGCCGCTGGTCATCGTCACGGTGCCGGCGCTGATCGAGCAGCCACCGCTCGGCGCGACGGTCACGGTGAGATTCGAGCTGCTGGTCGGCGCCACCGGGAATGTCGAGCCGAATGCCGCGGGCGATGTCGGCTGCACGAAGGTGATCGTCTGCGCGGCCGCTGCGGCGGTTACCGTGCGTACGACGTTGGTGGCCGGCGCGTAGTTGGCGTCGCCTGCCTGGGATGCCGTCAGCACGCAGTCCACCGAGCCGCTGGTCATGGTCACGGTGCCGCTGCTGATGGTGCAGCCGCCGCTTGGCGTCACCGCGACAGCGAGGCCGGAGCTGCCGGTCGGCGCCACCGGGAAGGTCGAGCCGAACGCCGCGGGCGACGTGGGTTGCGCGAAGGTGATGGTCTGGCCGGCCTTGGCCGCCGTCACAGTGCGCACGACGTCGGTCGCCGCTGAGAAGTTGGCATCGCCAGCCTGCGACGCCGTCAGCACACAGTCCACCGAGCCGCTGGTCATCGTCACGGTGCCGCCGCCGATGGTGCAGCCGCCGCTCGGCGTCACCGTCACTGAGAGGCCCGAGCTGCTGGTCGGCGCCACGCTGAAGGAGGTGCCGAAGGTCGCCGGCGACGTGGGCGGCGCGAAGGTGATGGTCTGGCCAGCCTTGGCTGCTGTCACCGTCCGAACCACGTCCGTGGCCGCCGCGAAATTCGCGTCGCCAGCTTGCGAGGCCGTCAGCACGCAGTCGACCGAGCCGCTGGTCATCGTGACCGTGCCGCTGCTGATCGAGCAGCCGCCGGTGGGCGTGACGGTGACGTTGAGGCTCGAGCTGCTGGTCGGCGCTACGCCGAAGCTCGTCCCGAACCCCGCCGGCGACGTGGGCTGCGCGAAGGTGATGGTCTGCGCGGCCTTGGCGGCCGTCACTGTCCGGACGACGTCCGTAGCCGCCGCGAAATTCGCGTCGCCGGCCTGCGAGGCCGTCAACGCGCAATCCACCGAGCCGCTGGTCATCGTGACGGTGCCGCCGCTGATGGTGCAGCCGCCACTCGGCGTGACGGTGACGGTGAGGCCCGAGCTGCTGGTGGGCGCCACGGGGAAGGTCGTGCCGACGGTCACGGGTGACGTTGGCTGCGCGAAGGTAATGGTCTGCGCGGCCTTGGCGGCCGTCACCGTACGAATGACGTTCGCGGCCGGCGCGAAATTCGCGTCGCCGGCTTGCGAGGCCGTCAGTACGCAATCCACCGAGCCGCTGGTCATGGTCACGGTACCGGCGCCGATCGAGCAGCCGCCGCTCGGCGTGACGGTCACGGTGAGGCCCGAGCTGCTGGTCGGCGCCACGCTGAACGTCGATCCGAACGCTGCCGGAGATGTCGGCTGGCCAAAGGTGATGGCCTGCGACGCCTTCGCGGCCGTCACCGTGCGCACCACGTTCGCGGCGGGCAGATAGCCGGCGTTGCCGGCCTGTGACGCGGTGAGCACGCAGTCCACCGAGCCACTGGTCATCGTCACGGTGCCGGCGCTGATCGAGCATCCGCCGCTTGGCGTCACGGTGACGGTCAGACCCGACGTCGCCGTCGGCGCGACCGTGAAGCTTGCCCCGAACGCCACCGGCTGCGCCGGCTGCGCGAAGGTGATGGTCTGCGAGACCGAGGTAATGTCGAAGCTTCCGCTGGTGGCGCCGCTGAGCCCGCTCGAGCTGGCCGCCAGCGTGTAGCCGGTGCCCGCGTTGTCGATCGACAGACCGGCAAAGGTGGCGACGCCGGCAAGCGCGCCGACACTGGTCGCGCCGCTGAGCGTGCCGCCCGAAGGATTGTTGCCGATCGCCAGCATCACCGAGCTGGTGGCGCTGGTCACGCGATTACTAAAGGCGTCGAGGATCTCGACCTGGGGGCTGGACAGCGCCGATCCCGCCGGGGTGGGGCCGGTCGGCGCGGCGATGAAGTTCAGGTTCGACGCGCTCGCGGGGTTGACCTGGACCGTGGCCTGCTGGGTCACGGCGATGCCCGCGGCGGTGGCCGAAACGCTGTGCGATCCGGCGAGCGTGCTGGCGAAGGTACCGGTGGCGACGCCCGAGGCGCTGGTGGGCGATGACGGCTGCACCAGGGTATTGCCGTTGCCGCTCCCGGCGATCGTCACCGTCTTGCCGGGAACGAGGTTACCGAAGGCGTCCTTTGCCGTGACGGTCACGGTCGCGGTGACGCTGCCGGTCGAGGCGCTGATCGTTCCGATCGACGCGGACAAAAGGCTCTGCCCCGCGTTCACCGTTCCCGGCGTCGCGGTGGCGATGAAATTCACCGAACCGGCCGCAGTCGCGCGGGCGCCCTGGCCGGTCGACGTCGAGGTGCCCAGCGTCCAGTTGGTCGACGCGATGCCGCTGGCGTTGGTGACCGAGGACGTCGGATTGACCTGGCCGACGACGCTTGGAATACCGCTGGTGGTCACAGACCATGTCACCGTGACGCCGGGCACCGGGTTGTTGTTCGCGTCTGTGACCAGCACTGACAGCGGCGTCACCAGCGTCGCGCCGACCGTGTCGGTCTGAGCGTCGCCGCCGTTCAGCGTGGTGTGCGCCGCGCCGCCGACGTTGGCGGTAGCGGTGAAGGTCACGCTCACCGGGTTGCCGGCGATGGTCGTGGTCGCGGTGGCCGACTGCTGTCCCGCGGTGCCGCCGAGCGTCCAGGTCGTCGTCGCCTTGCCCTGGGCGTTGGTGGTGTTGGGTGCGCCGACCGATCCCGAAGTTGTGCCCCAGGTGATCGCGGCGCCCTGGATCGGGTTGCCGTGGGTGTCGGTGACCAGTACCTCGAGCGGCGAGCCGAGCGGGGCGCTGACCGGCCCGGTCTGGAGGTCGCCGGCGCTCTTGGTGAAGGACACGGCCGCGCCGGTGGTACCGGTGGCGGTGAACTGAACCGGGCTGCCCGCGAGACTGACGCTCGTTCCGGCGGCGGTCATGGTGTTGGCACCGACCGTGGTGCCTAACGTCCACTGGGTGGATGCGTGTCCCGCCGCGTCGGTCGTCACCGGGGTGGGCGTCACGCTCCCGCCGCCGCCGGTCACCGCAAACGTCACACTCACGCCCTGGACCGGGTTGTTGCTGCCGTCGGTGACGAGCACGGTCGGCCCGGCGGCCACCGCGGTGCCGGCGACGGCGGACTGACCGCTGCCGGTGACGAGCGCGATCGTTGCCGGGACGCCGGATCCGATGGTGATCGTCCCCGACGTCGCGCCCGTGAGGCTGCCCGAGGTGAAGACGATCTGGTAGGCGCCCGAGGGCCCGCTGATCGACAGGTTGGTGAAGATCGCGAGTCCCGTCGAGCCGGTGGTCGCGGTGAGCGTGCCGCCCAGCGTTGCGGTTCCGGCTGGCGCGGCCAGCGCCGCGGTCACAGTGGCGCCCACCTGGGATACGGCGTTGCCCGCGGCATCGGCGATCTGGAGCCTGGGCTGGGTAGCGAACGCCACGCCGCTCTGCGCGCCGGAGGACGGCGCCGTGGCGAAGATGAGGCTCACCGGCGCGCCGGCGCCTAACGTGATCGTTCCCGACGTGACCGATGTCAGGCTGTTGGCCGCGAAGCTCAGCGTGTACCCGCCCGACGGTCCGTTGATCGCCAGGCCGGAGAAGGTCGCGACACCGGCGTTGTCGGTGGTCGCCGACGCACCGGCCACGCTCCCGGCCGGCCCGCTCGCGATGCTCGCCGTGACGACGACGCCCGACTGCGCCACCGGATTGCCGAAGGCGTCCTGGATCTGCAGCACCGGCTGGGTCCCCAGTGCGACGCCGCTGGCGCCCGAGCCCGGCAGCGCATTGGTCAGCGACAGTCTGGAAGCGCCCGCGGCGCTGACGGCGAAGCTGGAGCTGGTCGCGCCGGTCACTCCGCCGGCGCTGGCGGTCAGGGTGTAGCCGCTGCCGCTCTTGCTGAGGCTGAGGCCCGTGAAGGTGGCGACGCCGGCGACCGCGGTCACCGAAGTCGTGCCGACCAGCGCGCCGCCCGACGGACCTGAACCCAGCGCCATCGTCACGGTGCCGTTGAATCCGGTCGCGACGTTGCCGAGCCCGTCCCGCACCGTCACCTGGACGACGGGAGAGAAGGCGGCGCCCGCCGTCGCGCTGGTGGGCAGGGCGGTGAAGACCAGCGTCGTCGCGCTGGCCGCCGAGACCGTAAAGGCGTTGCTGATCGACGTCAGGGTGCCGCTGGTCGCGATCAGCGTGTAGCCCGCGCCCGATTTGTCGATGCTCAGGCCGGCGAAGGTCGCGACACCCGCGCTCGCGGCGGCGCTCGCCGTTCCCGACAACGTCCCGCCCGACGGATTGTTGCTGATGGCGATCGCGACCGTGCCGCCGAAGCTCGCCAACGTGTTGCCGGCGGCATCCTGGGCCGCGACGGTGATCGCCGGCGCCAGGGACGCGCCCGCCGCGGTGGTACCCGGCTGGACGGTGAAGGTCAGGTGGGAGGGCGCCAGGGCCACGCGCAGATCCGCCGCCGACTCGGCATTCCCGCCGAACGAGGTCCAGGCGCTGGCCCGGCCGGTTTCGTCCACGGCGCGGAACTGCCAGTGATACGCCATGTTGTCGGCCAGTCCGCCGATGGTGGCGGTGGCGACCGAGCCGCGCGCCACCGCGGGACTCGCCCCCGTGGCGGCGTTGGTGAAGGCGGTGCCTAACGGCTGGACCTCGACCTCGAGCCGTACCACGTCGGCCGGATCGGGATCGTTGACGCTGGCCTGGAAGAGCACCGTCGCTTCGTCGGTGGTGGCGCCAACGCCGATGGCGGTCGTGCCGTCGGTCTTGAGCTGTGTGGTCGCCGTGGGTGCCGACGGCGGCTGCGGGATGGCGACCCGGAAGTCGGCGGCGCTTTCGGCGTTGCCGCCGAAGCTGAGCCAGGCGCTGGCCCGCCCGGTATTGTCCACGGTCCGGGCCTGCCAGTGATATCCGGTGTCATCGTTGAGTCCGGCGACCGACGCGTTGGCCGTCGATCCCGATGCCACGAAACTGCTGCCGCCATTGGCGACGTTGGTGAAGGCGGTGCCGACGGGCTCGACCTCGACTTCCATCCGGACGGTGTCGGCGTCGGGGTCGGTCAGCGTCCCGCGCAGATTCATGGTCGCCACATCGAGGACGCCGTTGACGGCGACCGGAGTGACCAGGTCGGAGAGCAGCTGCCGGAGCGTGTCCGGCGCCGCGGGAGGCCGCGGCTTGGTGATGGCGATCTGGAACTGACCGGTGGCGCCGGCGGCGGCGCTGGTCGCCTCGACGGTGTAACTGCCGGAGTGCGGTATGCGCAGATAACGCAGGCAGGGATCCTGGACACCGGCCGAGCAGGCGTCGTTCTGCGCGATCGGCGGCTGGCCCGGAAGCGTGTCGAGGAGCAGGAAGCCGTCGAACGCCGTCGAGGTGAGCCGGATGGTGATCGAATCGTTGGCCGCGGCATTGAAGCGGTAGAGCTGCCCGAAGTGGCCGGCGCGATTGGGCGCGGCGCAATCGGCCCCGGTCAGCGAGTCGTTCACCGTGACGGTGGGCGTGACGGCGGTAACGGTGCAACCGGTAATCTTGAACTGGACCGGTACCGAGACCGGCGTCGAGGCCGGACCGGTGATGGTGAAAATCAGGGTGTCGGTATAGGTGCCGGTCGCGAGCCCGGTGGGATCAAGGCCGGCCGAGAAGGTGCCGGGAGTATGGCCGGATGTGGCCGGGAGCTTGATCCAGGGACTGGCCTGCGCGACCTGAACCGACCAGTCGACCACTTCCGAGGCCTGGCCGCCGGCGATCGAGACGCTGTAATTGTGCAGAGCGGTGCTGCCCGCCGGCGCCGAATCGAGCACGCTCAGCGGATTGAGGATCAGGGTTCCGGCGTGGCCGGGATTGACCAGGTCGCCGAGCTTGCAGGTTGTGGCCGCGAGGGCGAGGCCGAACACGAGGACGCCCGCCCCCACGCGGGTGGCGACGGGCGTCTTGCTCCAATGGCGCATGGCGGGCAAAAATCTGCGCACGCCGAAGAGGTCCCCCGGTGCTGGCTGATCCTTAGTAGTCAGTGGCGATCGAACAGGAAATATAGACCCCGGCGGAAGGCTCCGTGAGAACCCCATGTTTGAGGCAGAAATACGGGTAAGAAGATCGGCTCAGAGCCTTATTTGGAACATCGCCGGCAGCCTTTCTGTCGGGCCTGCATGGCGCGGGTATATTGCCGAAGCATGCGACGCTCGCTGTTCGTTCTGTCACTAGCCAGCTTGACGGCGTGCGTGTCGATCCGGCACGCCCGACCGGATCCCGCAACCGAATCCTCCGCGCTTCCCCGCATCGCCACAGAATTTCCCAGCGCCTCCGGCGCGATCATCCTGACCGGAATCGAGCTTCCCGACGCGGGCACCACGATCGGCGGGCACTACACCGGTCTGGGTTTCGAAGTCCGGCAGTTCGGCTACCAGCTGAGTGACGCGTTGCGAATTCGCTGGTCGGAAGCGGCGCGCGATCGCGGCGAGCTGCTGCTGCGGGCCGCGGGCCTGAACGTGGTGGGTGTGGGACAGCCCAGCAGCGACGCCCAGCAGCTGCACGGCGTGCAGTATGGCCTGAGCGGCCGCGTCGCCGAAATGTCGGTCACGACCACCGGGCCGACGGAACCGTACCGCGTGGACGTTCAGCTCGTGGTGTCGTGGGAGCTGCTGGATATCGGCAGCGGCGGCGCGGTTTTCGGCCGGACGCTGCGCGGCTCGGTGCGTGAGACGGGCGACCTCGACTCGGTCATCGGCCGGGCGCTCGATCAGTCGCTGATCCATCTCGTGGCCGATTCGAGTTTCCGCTATGCGCTGGCGACGATGCGCGCTGATCCCGACGCCGGGATGGAGCAGCATTATGCCCGCGACCTGCCGGCGAGTGGCGACGTCATCCAGCTCGACAGCGCCGATCTCAATCCCGCGGAGGATTCGGGCCTGGCGCTGCGGGTCGCGGCCGGCGTCGTGACGTTGCGGACGCCGGACTATGTCCGCGGCACCGCGTTCATTCTCACCCGCGACGGCCTGGCGCTCGCGTCGGCGCGGGTGGTGAGGGATACCCGGCGGCTGCGCGCCCGGCTGCGCAACGGCATCGAGCGGCCGATTCGCGTCATCCGCACCAACCGCTCGCTCGATGTCGCGCTGATCCAGATTGCCTGCAACACCGACTGCGAAACGGTGGACTGGGAGGTGCCGAGCGGGGTGGATGTCTTCACCCAGGTGATGGCGATCTCGCCGGCCCTCAACGACGTCGATTCGATGAATGTGGCGTTCGGCCGCATCGGTGGGCACTGGGGCATGGGGTCTGGAGTGACCCTCGACGTCCCGGACGGCAGCGTGATCGGCGGCGAGCCGGTGGCGCGGACGAGCTCCGGCCGGGTCTTTGCGCTGGTGTCGTCGCGGCCGGGACGGCGGACGGCGGTATTGCTCTCCGAAGCGTTAGGCGCCCTGAAGGTCCGCCGAAGCTAGGGTCTCCGGGCCGGCGCCGGCCGGGGCGCCGTGCTCCGCCGTGGCGTCGCCGCTCCGCCCTGCCTGCAACTCGAAATCGCGCTCTGCACGTTCTGCCTGAAGCCCGGCAACACCGTATTCACCATCGTATTGGTCCGCGCCGTGTCGAACGACGCGCCTTCGCGCAGACTCTGTTCCGTTTTCGACAGGAGTGTGTCGGCGACATGCGCGGAGTCGCAGTTATGGGACTCCTCGATGCTCGCGAGCATCGACTGCAATTTCAGCAGCTGGGCGCGGCCGGTGATGTTGCTGAAGGCCGGCAGCTGCGCGGGTGTCGCCCATTGGCGGCCCTGCGTGAGCAGCGCGAGGGTGTTGGGGATATCGCGATGCTGGAAGGCATCGCGTCCCGCCTGGAGGTAGAGCTGGGCGGCGTACTCTCGGTAGCCGCTGTCCTGGGCCGCGATCCGCGCCAGCGCCAGTCCCGAATCGGTCTTGCCCGAGTTGTAGACCTGCTCAGCCATCAAGGCAAAGGCGAGCCGGTCGGCGTGTTCGCCCTTCAGCGCGATGTACCGTCGGACGGCGTCGGGGCCTTCGGCCGACGAGTCCTGCCGCTGGCGCAGAAACAGCGCGATCCGAAGCCAGCTCTGCGCATCGGCGGGATTGCGCTGGGTCGAGAGCTTCGACCAGGTAAAGGCGCCGGTGCGATCATTTGCCGAGGCGAACCAGGTCGCGGCTGCCGGCGCGAAGAGGCTGTCGACCACGGCGCTGTCGGTGTTGGCGGCGAGTTGCGCGTTGCCGGCGGCCTCGGTCCAGTTGTTCTGCGCCGCCGCCAGCTCGGCGAGGGCCGCGATGTACCAGGCGTTGCGCTGCTGCGCCGCGTAGGCCGCGCGATAGTCGCGGCCCGCGGGATCGAATTGTCCCTGGACCGCGTAGGCATAGGCACGATCGCCGAGGTAGAGGGGATTGTTCCGCGCGCGCTGCAATGCCGCCGACAGCTCCGTCGCGGCGATGGGGTACTCGCCCCGCTCGAGGTCGGCGAGTGCCTCGCGGTACTGTGCGGCGGCCGGGGCAGGGGCGTTCGCGGTGCCGATCTGCGCGTCGCGCTGCCGCGCCTGGATGGCGATATGGTGGAGCAGGACTGTATCGGCGCCGGACTGCTGCGCGGCGGCGATGCGCGGAGGCGCGAGCATGAGCGCGGCGAGCGCCATGATCCACGCGCGGCCGGCTCGGGTTTCGGTGTGCATATCCCATTATCGCGAGGCGGCGGCGATGCCGCCAGCGTGCTATGTTGTGCGCGCCATGTCGGAAATCCCGGATCCGCTGCGCGCCGCGCTCGGCGAGCGCTACGACCTCCAGCGGGTGTTGGGGCGGGGCGGCATGGCTTCCGTCTACCTGGCCGCCGACCGCAAGCATCACCGGCCGGTCGCGATCAAGATCCTGCGCCCCGACCTGGCCGCCTCGATCGGCGCCGAGCGCTTCCTCATCGAGATCGAGATCGCCGCCAGGCTGACCCACCCGCACATCCTCGCGCTGCACGATTCGGGCGAGTCGGCCGGATTCCTCTACTACGTCATGCCGTACATCGACGGCGGATCGCTGCGGACCCGCATCGAGACCAGCCGCCGCCTCGACCCCTCGGCGGTAAACGGCATCGCGCTGTCGGTGGCGGGCGCGCTGTCGTACGCGCATCGCATGGGCGTGGTCCATCGCGACATCAAGCCCGAGAACATTCTGTTCGCGCAGGGATTGCCGATCGTGGCCGATTTCGGCATCGCCAAGGCGATCAGCACCGCGGGCGGCGAGCAGCTGACCCGCACCGGCTTCCCGTTAGGCACGCCGGGCTACATGAGCCCTGAGCAGGCCGCCGGGTTGACCGACCTCGATGTCCGCACCGACGTCTACAGCCTCGCGGTGGTCTGCTACGAGATGCTGGTGGGAAGCGTGCCGGGCCGTTGGCCGACCGAAGACGCCGTCCGGGCGGGTCGTTTCATCGACGCACCGGCGGCACATCGCGCCATTCTCGACACCCTCCCGGCCGCGGCCGAACCGGCGCTGGTGCATGCCATGGCGATCCGGCACGATCAGCGAACCGCGACCGCCGATGACCTGATCGCCGAGCTGACGGCGTCGGGCGCGCGAGCCGCGCAGGCCGCGCCGGACACGCAGCCCGTCAGGCGGCGTTACAGCGACGGTGAAGTCGGCGAGATCATCAAGCGCGCCTCCGAAATGGAGGTCTCTCAGCCGACGCTCTCGGGCTCGCTGACGATCGGCGGTATCCAGCAGGTTGCCGGTGAGGCGGGCATCGACCCGGCGATGGTACGCGCCGCCGCCGGAGAGTTCGGTCGCGGCCGGGGCCCCACCACGTCCGAGCAGAAGCCGCGCACCTTCGGGGCCTTCGTCGCCGGTGGGCCGATGCGCGTGACGCTGGAGCGGGTCGTCCAGGGCGAGCTCACCGAGTCGGACTGTGCCTACCTCGTCGATGAAGTCCGCGCCGTGACCGGCCACTCGGGAATGGTGGGCACCCTCGGCAAGTCGGTGAACTGGACGGCAGCCCGCCGCGAAGCCGGGTCCGGGATGGGCCGTGATCTCCAGCTGTCGATCTCGATGCGCGGCGGCATGACCCGCATCGGCATCCGTGAAAACATGGGTCCGCTCGCCGGCGCGATCTTCGGCGGCATGGGCGGCGGCCTTGGCGGCGGCGGCATGGGACCCATTATGGGCATTTTCGCCGGCGGCCTGCACGCCCCGCTCCTCGCGGCGATCATCGCCCCGCTGTGGGTCGTGTCGGTGCTGTCGGGGGCGCGGACGCTCTTCCACTACAAGTCGAACGGGCGCAAGAAAGAGCTCGAGGCCCTGATCGACCGGCTCGCCGCAATGGCGCAGGGGCTGGTCGCGGAGGGCGGTGCGCTGCCGTCGTCTTCCTCAGCGGGGCGTCTCGGGCCGGGATAACCGCCCCCATTGCGCTGCAACTTTGGCGCGACCCTCCCGTAGATCATCCGGGCGCATTCGCCCATCCGCCGTCAATGATTTCGCTTTGCACCAGGCCCGCACGGTAGCCCAACCCGCTGCCGCGCCATAACTTCACCGTCCCAAGCGGCTTTAGCTCCAGGGAGGCGCACTCGTGACCGATCGCAGGGAATTCCTCAAGACCACTGGTGCTTTGGCGGCCGGCGCCGCGGTGCTGGCGAGACCCAGGCCGTTGATCGCCCAGCCGCAGGAGCCGTCGATGGATGCCGCGACGCGCGACCTGCTGATGGTCGCGCTCAACGCCGCCAAGATGGCCGGAGCGACCTTCGCCGACGCCCGTATCGCCCGCCAACGCCAGAACTTCGTCTTCACCCGCGAACAGCAGATCCAGAACGTCGTCGACACCGACTCGATCGGCTGCGGGGTGCGCGTCCTGGTCGACGGCACGTGGGGCTTCGCGGCGACCCGCCGGATGAATCGCGAAGCCGTCGCCGCCGCGGCGCGCGAAGCCGTGGGCATCGCCCGCGCCAACCGCGTGGCGCGTGACCGCGCCGTCGAGTGGTTGCCGGTCGAATCGTATCCCAATGCGACCTGGCGCAGTCCCTATCGCGTCGATCCGTGGACGGTCTCGGTCGAAGACAAAGCCGGTCTCCTCCTCCAGTCCAACGCCGCCGCGATGCGCGCCACCAACGTGAAGTTCGTCAACAGCGCGCTCTTCTTCGTGAAGGAAGAGAAGAACTACGCCAACAGCGACGGCACCGTGGTCGCCCAGACCATCATCCGCAGCTGGCCGAGCTTCCAGGCCACTGCCGTCGCGCCGGATCGGTCCGACTTCCAGATCCGCGACTCGGCCATGCCGCCGAGCCAGCGCGGCTGGGAATTCGTGCTCGACCAGGAGATGGTGCATAACGCCGAGCGTTGGGGCGAAGAGGCGTCGCAGAAGCTGACGGCCAAGCCGGTCGAGGTCGGCCGCTACGACCTGGTCCTCGACTCCGACAACATGTGGCTGACCACCCACGAATCGATCGGCCATCCCACCGAGCTCGACCGGGCGATGGGGTACGAGGCCAACTACGCCGGCACCAGCTTCCTGGCGCCGCCGGAGCGGATGCTCGGCTCGTTCAAGTACGGCCCCGAATTCATGAACATCCAGGGCGACCGTTCCCAGGAGGGCGGGCTGTCGAGCGTCGGCTACGACGACGACGGGGTGCGCCCCGAGAATTTTCTCATCGTCAAGAACGGCGTCTTCAACGACTACCAGACCACCCGCGAGCAGGCGCCATGGCTGCGCTGGTACTACGACAGCAAGCAGATGCCGACCCGTTCGCACGGCTGCGCCTATGCCGACAGCTGGAACGACGTCGCATTCCAGCGGATGCCTAACGTTTCGCTGCTCCCCGGCGAGCGCGATCTGTCGATGGACGATCTCATTGCCGCGACCGACCGGGGAATCGCGATCTACGGCGCCGGCTCATTCTCCATCGACCAGCAGCGCTTCAACGCGCAGTTCGGCGGACAGGTCTTCTACGAGATCCGCGGCGGACGCAAAGGCGACATGCTGAAAGACGTGGCCTACCAGATGCGCACTCCGGATTTCTGGAACGCCATGTCGATGATCGGCGGGCGCAGCCACTACCGGCTCGGCGGCTCCTTCTTCGACGGGAAAGGCCAGCCGGGCCAGGTCAACGCGGTGAGCCATGGCACCGTCCCCGCGCAGTTCCGCGGCATCAACGTGATCAACACGGGGAGGCGGTCATGATCACTCTACCAGGCCGGAGGCCGGTGGCCCGAGTGGCGCAGAGTCCCCAGGCGGGAGGCGGGGTGCTCAGCCGCCAGGAATGCCAGAATCTCGTCGACAAGGTGCTGTCGTTCAGTCATGCCGAGGGATGCGCGATCAATATCGGCAGCAGCATCACCGGCAACGTGCGCTTCGCCGCCAACCAGCTGTCGACGTCGGGTGGGGTCGAGGATGCGCAGCTCGTGGTGCAGAGCAGCTTCGGTCCCAAGCACGCGGTGGTGACCACCAACGACTTCTCGGATGCGTCGGTCCGGCGCGTGGTCGAGGAGTCGGAGCGGCTGGCACACCTCGCCCCGGATGATCCCGAGGCGCTCCCCGAGCTGCCGCGCCAGCAGTACCATCCGGTGGACGCCTGGTTCGAGAGCACCGCCAACCTCGCGCCGGCCGATCGGGCGCATGCCGCCCAGCTGGCGCTCGACGAGGCGCGCCACGCCAACGACCTGACCGCGGCCGGGTTCCTCATCACCTCGGCGAATTCGACCTGCGTGGCGAACAAGGCGGGACTCTTCGCCTATCACAAGAACACGTCGTCGAATTACACGCTGACGGTGCGCACCGCGGACGGCACCGGATCGGGTTGGGCCGCCGCCGACGACCAGGACTTCAGCCGCATGGACGTGCGCGGCGTGACCCAGCGCGCGGTGGACAAGGCGCGGGCATCGAAGACCCCGGTCGCCATCGAACCGGGACGCTACACCGTGATCATGGAACCGCAGGCGGTGGGCGACCTGGTGCAGCTGATGATTTTCTACATGGGCGCCCGCGAGGCCGACGAGGGCCGCAGCCCGTTCGTGAAGCAGGAGGGCGGCAGCAAGGTCGGGGAGCGGATCGTAGATCAGCGGGTGAACATCTATTCCGATCCCGCCGACTCGCAGCTCCTGGCGCAGCCCTTCGACGGCGAAGGCCTGCCGCTCGGAAGGCAGGACTGGGTGAAGGACGGCGTTCTCCAGCAGCTCTACTACACGCGCTTCTGGGCCCAGAAGTCGAACAAGCCGGCGACCGGATTCCCGTCGTCGGTGAAGATGGCGGGAAGCGACCAGAGCGTGGACCAGCTCATCGCCGGAACCGAGCGCGGCGTCCTGGTGACGCGGCTCTGGTATCTGCGCGAGGTCGATCCGCGGACGATCCTGTACACCGGCCTCACCCGCGACGGAACCTTCCTGGTCGAGAATGGCCGGATCAGCAAGGCGGTGCGCAACTTCCGCTTCAACGATTCGCCGATCTTCATGCTCAACAACCTCGACAACCTCGGCCGGCCGCAGCGGCTCGCGGGCACCGAGGCGGGCGGCGACATCGTGATGCCGTCGGTGAAGGCGCGCGAATTCAACTTCACCAGCCTGTCGGAAGCGGTGTAATGGCCGAGCCGGCTGTCAGCCGCCAGTTGTCCGCTGTCAGCCGGCTTCGTGCCGAAGTCGCCAAGCGCATCGTCGGACAGGATCGCGTCATCGACGAGATTCTGATGGCGCTGATGGCGGGCGGGCACGCATTGCTGGTGGGCGTGCCCGGCCTCGCCAAGACGTTGATCATCCGCTCCATCGCCGACGCCATGCGGCTCGAATTCCGCCGCATCCAGTTCACCCCCGATCTCGTCCCCAGTGACATCACCGGCACCGAGATCATGGAGGAGAATCCGTCGACCGGCGCGCGGACCTTCCGCTTCGTGCATGGTCCGGTCTTCGCCAACATCGTGCTCGCCGATGAGATCAACCGCACGCCGCCGCGCACCCAGGCGGCGCTGCTCGAGGCGATGCAGGAGCACCGCGTCACCGCCGCCGGCGAGACGATGTCGCTCCCCGAGCCGTTCTTCGTGCTGGCGACCCAGAATCCGATCGAGCAGGAAGGGACTTATCCGCTCCCCGAAGCGCAGCTCGACCGGTTCCTCTTCGACGTGCGCATCGGCTACCCCGACGAGGCCGAAGAGATCGCGATCCTTCGCGCCACGACGGGCACCGCCGACGCGCCGATTTCGCCGGTGCTGGGAGCCGCCGAGGTACTCGATCTACAGCGGCAGGTTCGCGATGTACCGGCCTCCGAGCCGGTGTTGCGCTACGCGGCGGCGCTGGCACGCTCGACCCGTCCGGCCGACCCCACCGCGCCCGAGCTCGTCAGGCAGTTCGTCCGCTGGGGCGCGGGGCCGCGTGCATCGCAGGCGCTGATCCTTGGCGCCAAGGCGCACGCGCTGCTCGACGGACGACTCGCCGTCGCGCCCGACGATATCAAGCGGGTCGCGGCGCCGGTGCTGCGGCACCGGGTGCTGCCCAACTTCGCCGCCGAGGCGGAAGGGGTCGGTGCCGATCGCGTGATCGATGAGGTGCTCGCAAGAGTACCGTTGCCCCGCGCTGACATTCGACTGTAAGACCAGTCGCCACGGCCGCCGCAGTCGCCACAGTAAATGCCCGCTGACTATGGATCGCTGCTCGATTCCCTGCGCGGGGTGACATGGCCGGCGCGGCGCGCCGCACTCGCGGGAACGGCCGGCACCCATCGCTCGCGCCTCCGCGGCCTCTCCGCCGAATTCACCGAGTACCGGCCCTACCGCCAGGGCGATGATCCCCGGCGGCTGGACTGGAAGCTGCTGGCCCGCACCGACCGCGCGTTTCTCCGCATCACCTCCGACCGCGCCACGTTAGGCACCGTGCTCGTAGTGGACGGATCGGCGTCGATGGCGTTTCCCGAGCGCACCCGGGAGAAGTGGGCCCAGGCCTGCCGCATCGCCATGGGCCTGGCCGCGGTGGCGCACGCCAGCGGCGACCCGGTGGGCCTCTTCATACCTTCGGATGGCAAGCCGGGCCGGGTCGAGGCGCGCACCCGCCGCGGCGTGCTGGCCGAAATCGCGCGGGTTCTGGATGGCTGGCAGCCCGGCGGCGGCGCTCCGCTCGCGCCGGCGCTGGGATTGCTGCGCGGTACACCGCGCATCGCCCTGATCGGTGACTTCCTGGGCGATGCCGACGACGCGCTGCGGCGCGGGCGCGAGCTGAGCGCCGGCGGCACCGAGGTTCACGCGATCGAGATTGTGGCCCGCGAAGAACTGGAGCCGCCGGCGGCGACGTTTCTGGCTACCGATCCCGAATCGCCCGAGATCCGCCGGCCGCTGACGCTGGACTCGCGCGATCCCTACCTCCAGCAATTCGCCGAGTGGCGTCTGACCACGGCGCGCGCCTGGCGCGCCGGCGGCGCGACCTTCACCGAGGTCCGGACCGATGAGTCCGCGGCCCACGCGGTGCGCCGGATCTGTGGCCTCGGCGCTGGCGTGGCGGCCCGGTGAGCTTCCTCGCGCCGCTCTGGCTCGCCATCGCGGGCGTCGCGTCGGGCGCGCTGGTCATCGCCCATTTCTTCGCGCGGCACCGCCCGCGCCCCGCGATGCTGCCGACGGCGCGGTTCATTCCCGAAGCCATCGCCCGCGCGCCTTCTCCGGCGCGCCTCCCCTCCGATCTGCTGCTACTCCTGATGCGTGTCCTCGCGCTGCTGGCCATCGGCGCGGCACTGGCCCGGCCGGTGGTGAGCCCGCCGCGCCGCCGCGTGGCGCGCGTGGTGGTTCTGGACACCGCCGGCGCGAAGTCGGCGTCCCTCGCGCACGACAGTGCCGTCGCGATGGTGCAGCCGGGCGATACGATCGTTGGAGGTTGGGAGGTTGGGGGGTTGGGAGGTTGGGAGGTTGGGACGTTGTCGGGGGGACTGGTCCGGGCGCTGCGAGCCGCCGCCGCATTGAGAGATCACGCTGATTCGCTCGAGCTGGTGATCGTGTCGCCCTTCCTCGAAGCTTCGTTCGACGCGGCGACCGATTCGATCCGGCGGCTCTGGCCGGGCCGGGCCAGGCTGGTTCAAGTCGCGGCCAGGAGCGCCTCCGCGCCGCGCAGGATCTCGATCGTCGGCGCGCCGGATGACCCCATTCGCGCGCCGGTCGCGCTGCTGGGGACGCGCAGCGGTGCCGAGACGCGGGTGATGCGCGCGCGACCAACGGCCGCCGATTCGGCGTTCGCCCGTGGTGGTGGCGTGCTCGTGATCTGGCCCGCGGCGTCGGATGGTGCCTCGCGAACCGACACGGTGGGCGCCGTTGCCGCCGGCGGGGTCGTGGTTGTCGCGCCTTTCGTGCGCGCTCTTCGGCTTCCACCATCCCCCGGCCGCGCGGTGGCCTTCTGGGTCGACGGCGTACCCGCCGCCACGGAGCGATCGTCAGGCACGGGCTGCGTCCGTACCGTCGCGATTCCACTGCCGACGGCCGGCGACCTGGTGTTGCGCCAGGGCGTCCGCGGCCTGGTTGACGCGCTGACCTCGGCGTGCGGTGGTCCCCGGAACAGCGAGCCCGCCGCGGCCGCCAGGCTCGCCATGCTCCGCGGGAGCGCCGGGCTGATGCGCGCTTCCCTCGCTCCGGCCGGGCCACGGCGCTCGTCCGCATCGGCGTGGCTCCTCGGCATCTCGGCGCTGTTATTGCTCGCCGAAATGTTGGTGCGTCCCCGGGCCGCCTCGTGAGCGCCATCGCAGCGCCGGCGGCGGCGATGCCCGCCATGGACCGGGTCCGGCGCGATTCGCGCTCCCTCGTTCGGGCGGTCATCGGCTCGTCGGTCCTCTGGATGCTCGCCGCGCTTGCCGTTTGGCTCGTGGTCGTCGGTACCGCGGATCTCGCGATCGGGCTTTCGGCGCCGGTGCGATTCGTGGCGTTGCCGGCCGGCGTCGCCATCGCGGTCATGATGGGCTGGCGCACCTGGGTGCGGGGCCGCGCCGCGAGGTCGCCGCAACAGGTCGCCCTCTGGATCGAGGAGCGCGTCCCCTCGCTCGGCTTCGCATTGGTGACCCTCCTCGACGATAGTTTGACGTCTCACCATCTCGCCGCCCGGCTCGAGACTGTCGTCGAATCGCGCGAGTGGTCGGAGCCGGTGCGCCGCGCCGCGCTCCGCGCGTTGGCGATTCCGGCCGGCGTTCTGCTCGGTGCCGTAGTCCTTCTCCTTCTGCTGCCGCATGCCTCGGTGGCCCGGGTGGCGCGACCCAGGCCGGGCGACGTGCTCGATGGGTGGACGCCGCTGCGGCATCGCGGCTCGATTCTGACCCCGCTGGTCGCGACGATCACGCCCCCCGCCTACACGGGCCGGCGCGCCGAGACGGTCGAAGAGCCGGTCTCCCTGGTCGGCATCGCGGGGAGCGAAATCGCGGTGGAGGGGCGGGGCGATGCCAGCCTGCTGCACGCGCAGCTTGGCGACAGCGCCCAACGCGCCAGCGCCGATGGCGATCGCTGGCGGGTGCGGCTGCGCATGCCCGACAAGCCGATGGCGCTGCGGCTCGGCGACGGCAGCACCGAGCGGCTGGTGACGATCGAGCCCTATCCGGACTCGGTGCCGGTCGTCAACCTGCGGATTCCCGCGCGCGACACGGTATTGCGCACCGCCGCGGGGACCTTCAACCTCGCCGCCGATGCCAGCGATGACATCGGCCTCGCCGAGACCCATTTCGAGTACATCATCACCTCGGGCGAAATGGAGGCCTTCACTTTCCGCACGGGAACCCTTCAGCACAACGCCATGCATAACGAGCGGCACGCCGAGCTGGCCGGCACGCTGGCGCTGGCGACGCTGAGCCTCAAGCCCGGCGACATCATCCATCTGCGCGCCGTCGCCAGTGACGGGAATACGGTCACGGGACCGGGCCGCGGTGCCTCCGAAACGCGCACCATCCGCATCGCCCGGCAAGGTGAGTACGACTCCGTGGACGTCGACGCGCTTCCCTCGATGCTGGGCGATACCGCGGCGCTCAGCGAGCGGATGCTGATCATGCTGGCCGAGGAACTCCAGAAGCGGCGGCCGCATCTCTCGCGCGACACGGTGGTCGCCGAGTCGCGGAGCATCGCGGTGGACCAGGCTCGGCTGCGCCGCCGGGTGTCCGACATCGTCTTCATGCGGATCAGCGGCGAGAGCTCTGGCGAGGAGAGCGAAGGCGACACCACGAAGGCGATGACGCCCGAGCAGGTGCTGGCGGCCGCCGAGTCCGCGGCGACCAGGGCCGGGGGCAATCCCCTCGATTTTTCCGCCGACGAATCACCGGTGATCGCGGTGAATCGACCGCTCCTCGAGGCTTACAACGCGATGTGGGATGCCGGACGCTCGCTGGAGATCGGTGAGCCGGCGGACGCGCTGCCCCACATGCGCGCCGCCCTCGCCGCCATCCAGCGGGCACGCCTCGCCGAGCGGATTTATCTGCGCGGGCGTCCGCCGACCCAGGTGGTGGATCTGCGCGACGCGCGGCTCAAGGGCGACCGCTCGGGGGCCGCGGGGTCGGGCCGGGTGTCGGGCCCGGCGCTGGGCCTGGCGAAGAGTCGCATGGCGGCCCGCCTTGCCGTGGCGACGGCGATTGCCGGGGCGGCGCCGCTGGCGGCCGCCGACTCGCTGCTGCTGCTGCGGCTCGAGGCGTTAGGCAGCTGGCCGGCCTTCGCCGGCGCCGCGTCGAAGGCGGCGGCCGATCTGCGGGGCGGGGCCGCCGCGGCCGCAGACCTGGTGCGCGCCCGCTCGGCGCTCCTGGGCGAGCCGCGTCATGTCACCGGACTGGGCGCGTGGAGCGAGCCGCCATGAGCCCCTTCACCTTCGCCACGGTGCAGTACGAGTCGGGCGACTGGGACAGCGCGCCGCTGGTGCCGTCCAACATCATCGACACCATCGCCCGCTACACCACTATCGAGCTGGCGCCGAGCGGGATCATCGTCCCGCTCGGCTCGCCGGACCTGGCGCGTTATCCCTTCGCCTATCTCACCGGACACCTGCCGGTGCGATTCAGCGATGCCGAGCGGGCCAACGCGAAGCAGTGGATCACGCGGGGCGGGTTCCTCTTCGTCGACGACCACAATCACGACGTGGACGGCCAGTTCCACAAGACCGCGACCGAGGAGATCGCGCGTACTTTCGGGCCGCTGGTTCGGCTCCCCTCGAGCCATCCGCTGTACCGCGCCTTCTTCACCTTCGAGGATGGGCCGCCGACCACCTCCCACGAGCTGAACGGCTGGGGCGACAACCTGGTGCACCGCTATCTGGACGCGGTGATCGTCGACGGCAAAATCGGCGTGCTCTATTCCAGCAAGGACTACAGCTCGGAGTGGAACTATCATCCCCAGAACAAGAAGTTCTTCGCGGTGGACAACACGAAGTTCGCGGTGAACCTGGTGGTCCATGCCCTTACCCGTTAGGCGGACCGTCCTCGAGGGTGGGCTGCGGGCGTTGAGTATCGCGCTGCTGGCCTTCTGCTTCTGGGCACTGATGGCGGGCCAGTCGCACAATCGCCCAGTCGCCGCAGTAGTAAACGGAGCGCAGTTGGCGGCATGGTCGCTCTCGGGCCCCGATTCGGTTCACGTGACGCTCGGCGCCGCACCGGGCGCCGTGGAGCGCGACTGGCTGGCGGCGCTGGCCGGGGCGGGGACGGCGGTGACCTGGAGCGGGACGCCGGTGCCGCTCGCGGTGGAACGGATTCCCTCGGCCGATCCGGCGGGAGGCGTGGCGATCCTGGCGGCGGGACCCTCCGGAGCCACGGTGCGCCTCGCCGACTCGTTAGGTGTGATCGACTCGGCACGGCTGGCCGGCGCCGGCGCCCGTTTCGAGGTGTCGGACGCCGGCGGCGCGCTGACGATTGCCGCCGGCGGCGAGCATGCGGGCGCCGGGGCCCGCGACAGCATCGCACCGCGCCACGTCGCCGTCCTCGGCAACGCCGAATGGGAGTCGCGATTTGTCGTCGCGGCGCTGGAGGAGCGGGGCTGGGCGGTTGATGTGCGCCTCGCCGTCGCGCCCGGGATCGTGGTGCGGCAGGGAAGCGCGCTGCCGCTCGATACCACGCGCCAGTCGGCGGTGGTGGTGCTCGACTCGCTGAGCCCGGGCGATGCGGCGCTGGTGGCGCGGTTCGTCTCGTCCGGGGGCGGGGTGGTGATCGTGCCGCGGGCCGCGCTGTCGCTCCGCGCCATCGCGGCGGGGAGCCTTCAGCCGCGCGTCCTGCCGGAGCTCCTGAGCTTCGCGTCGGCCACGCCGATGCGCGCCCTCGCGCTCACGCCGATCACCCCACGCTCCGACGCCATCGTACTTGAATCTCAGGGGCGGCGCGCGGTGATCGTGGCCCGGCGCGTCGGTGCCGGGCGCGTCATCCAGATTGCCTACGACGACACCTGGCGCTGGCGGATGGCCGGCGTCGGCGACGCGGTCGACGAACATCGCGCCTGGTGGGCGAGAACCGTCGCCGCGGCGGCCTACGTGCCCCTGGAACGAGCCCAGGGGCCGCAGGCCGGAGAAGATCGTGCGCCGTTGGCTGAGCTGGTCGCGGCGTTAGGCCCCGCGCGCGCCGCCGCGCCACCGGCCGCCGCGGGCGGGGATCTTCGCGCCCTCCTGCCGCTCGCCGGGGCGCTGCTCTTTCTGTCGTTGCTGGGCGAGTGGGCGTCGCGCCGGCTTCGGGGCGCCCCCTGAAACGGACCTTCGGGTCCCGGGCCGAGTATGTTTCTGTCGTGATACCGAACGCGACGCCGACCTTCATCCACGACGACGAACAGGGGCTGTTCATCGCCGACATCGACGGCCACCAGGCGACCCTCACCTATCAGGCCGTCGACGATACCACGCTCGATTTCCAGAGCACCTTCGTGCCCCATGCTCTGCGGGAACAACAGATCGGCACGCGGCTGGTCCGCTACGGCCTCGAGTGGGCGCGCGAGCGGAAGATGAAAGTGATTCCGTCCTGCTGGTTCGTGGGATCCGTCGTCGAGCGCTATCCCGAATTCCGCGACCTGCTCACCCGCTGAGGGTCAGGGCTGGAAGCGCTTCACGTCGTCGGGCGTGTTGTCGCCGATCACGTTGTCCCTCATGATCGCCGCATTGTCACGAGTGCTGAGTCCGCCGCCGGTGCCGGCGGCCGCCGGTGCGCGCCGCATCCGGCTCTTTCCGTCGGCGCCGTGGGCGTGATTGTTCCGGATGATGTTCCCCTCTATTACGTAGGGGAGTCGTGGCGTCAGCTGGCCCCACATCCAGAGTCCCGCGCCGCCGAAGTCCTCGCCGCCTTCGTTCTCGGTGATCACGTTCCGGCGTAGCCGCGCGGCGGCGTAGAAGAGCACGACCCCGCCGCCGTAGCGGCCGGAGTTGCGGCTGATGATGTTGTGGTCGAGAATCGGATCGGCGAAGCCGATGCGCACCCCGCCGCCACCGGCGCTCAGCACGCCCGGGTGCACCGAGTCGGCGCGGTTTCCGGTGATGACGTTGTCGCGGATGGTCGGGCCGGCGAGGTCGACGATGACGCCGCCGCCCTCGCGGAAGAAGATCTTGTCCTTGTTGTCGTACCACACCGTCCCGGTGCCCCCGGTGATGGTGAAGCCCGCCACGACGGTGGTCGAATCCTCGAACCGATAGATGCTCAGCACCGTTCCCGAGTCGGCGTTGGTCGGCCGCGAGCCGTCGATGACGGTGCGTCCGATGACCGAGGTGTCGTGGCTGGTGAGAAATTCGCTCGCCAGGACGATGTTCACGCCGCGCAGCCTGAGGTTCTCGTAGTAATGGCCGGGGGCAACGAGGACGGTGTCACCGGCCGAGGCGGTGTCGATGCCGGCCTGGATGGTGGCGACGTCGCGGGGAACGTGGATGGTGTGCGGCGCGCGGGGCGCCGGCAATGCGAGTGCGGCGAGGAGCAGGGTGGCCGGGGTCATGATCCCAAGCTAATCGTTATGCGCGCGACGGCCCCGCCCCAGTCTCGACCAGAAACGCGGCGCTGCGGACACCGTCTGCTTCAGCGCATCGCGCAGCTCGGCGGCGCCGGCCCAGCGGCGGCGCGGCTCGCGCTCCAGGCAGCGGTCGATCACGTGGGCGACGTCCTTCGGCACCTCGGCCACATGGGCTTCGAGGGGCGGGACGAATTTCGTCAGGTGCGCCGCGGCGATCTGCTCGTCGGAGCCTTCGAAGGGGAAGCGCCCCGACAGCATCCGGAAGCCCAGCACGCCTAACGCGTAGACGTCCAGCCGGCCGTCGCAGGCCAGGTCGCCCCGGAACTGTTCGGGCGCCATGTACGCCGGCGTGCCGTAGCTCTTCACGATCTCGGCGCGCGAGGCCTCGCTGGTCTTCAGGATCGCCACGCCGAAATCGGCGAGCACCGGCTCGCGCCGTTCGTCGATCAGAATATTCTCGGCCTTGATGTCGCGGTGGATCACGCCGCGCGCGTGCGCGGTGGCGAGGGCATCCGCGAGGGCGATCAGGATGGTGCGCGCTTCGGCCAGCGGGATCCGGGGTTCACGCTGCAAGCGCGCGGCCAGGGTGCCGCCGGGATAGTAGGGCAGGGCCAGCCAGCAAGCGTCCTGGCTCTCACCCAAACCATGCACGCTGACGATGTTGCGATGGGACAGCGATGCCAGGATCCGGCCTTCGCGGCGGAAACGGCCGCGCTCATCGGCATCCAGTGCCCGGTTGGCAGCCAGCATCTTGATCGCGACGCTGCGCTCCAGCCCCGATTCCCAGCCGCGCCATACCGAACCCATCCCGCCACGGCTGATCAGCTCTACCAGCCGGTAGCGCCCGGCCAGGGCACGCTCGAGCGAGCGCCGCTCGTCCTGCGCGTCGCTGTCGATCGAATCGTGGAGGGCCAGGGCCGTCGTCATGTGCCTCTACAAGAGGAAGGACCGTGCCACCGCGGCACGCCGGGCGAACGCCTTGTCCTGTCATGAGTTGAGATGCTCGAAAGGGCTGGACAGTTGCAATGCGGCTCGTCGCAATCGGGACAACCTGTCCGAAATCGGGATCAATCTGATGCGGAGAATCCCCTAGATGCGGACGGCGCGTTCCCCGGTCGCCCGCCAGATGCCGTAGACCACCCGGGCCGCCAGTCCGCCGATGCGGCGGCGGGCGCGCTTGTAGAGCCCGGTCCCGACGGCCCGCGGCGCGACCCCGACGCCGAGCTCGCGGCGGGTTCCCTCTTCGAGAAGCCTGCCGCCGAAGCCGTGGTTCTTCCGTTCGCGCAGGACGCCGAGGCGCCAACGGAGGGCGCGCTCGACGTCGAAGCGGGGGACGTTCCGCACGATGCCCGGGGGCAGCTCGACCCCGGCAAGCTGCGCGGCGGCGTCGAGCCAGCGACGCGGCGAGCGCTGCTCCGGCACTTCGTTGTCGTCGAGACGCTGGCCGATGATTTCCCACGCCACCGGTTCATCGGCGGCGAGGACGCAGGCGGCGTCGAGAAAGAAGCGGAGCCGCCAGGCCCGGGTGTCGTGTTGCAGCGCATGGCTGAGTCCATGCCAGAGCAGCTCGGTCGGCGCCGGGATGCGGACCTTGATGCCGTTCCAGTCGATGTCGCGAGCGTCGTCGGTGGCGCGGCGCCACGCCTCATCGGGATTCATGCGGTGGGACAGCGACTTGTGCAGCTCCACGCCGACGCCCCCGGCTCCGATCAGCGGCGGTGCGTGATGCGGCGATCTGGCGTCGGTGGCGATGCGATAACCGTTGTCGACCAGGTACTGCCAGGCGCGATCAACCTCGCCCGGAGCGACGAGGACGTCCACATCGGTGGTGCTGCGCGCATCACCGCAGGGCAGGAGCGGGCCCGCCGCGCGCCGCGCGAGTCCCTTGAGGAGGATGACCGAAATTCCTTCCTTCGCCAGCAGCTTCACGACCACGGCGGCTTCGGCGTCGACCAGCATATTGCGCGCGGTTGCGCCATTCACGTGCCGCCGCAGCGGCCCGATGAAAGCGTCGGGCGTCGCGGCCTCGGCTTCGGTGTCGTTGAGACGGCGCAGGATCCACATCGCGCCGCGCTCGTAGTCGGTCAGCGGATAGAGGCCCGCGGGATTGGTTTCCGACCAGGCGCGGGCCAGGTCATCGGGGTCGATCCG
Source organism: Gemmatimonadales bacterium (assembly GCA_036493755.1). Classification (GTDB taxonomy): domain Bacteria; phylum Gemmatimonadota; class Gemmatimonadetes; order Gemmatimonadales; family JACORV01; genus DASXPG01. The sequence continues at coordinate 14,615 of DASXPG010000126.1, read as the reverse complement.
GGGGTGCAACCGCAACGTCTCGTAGAAGAGCGCCGCGCCTGCGTGTCCGTGGGCTTTCACGACGCGGCCGCCAACTCGGGGAAGGAGGCGATCACCTGGAAGGCGAGATGCTCGGTTGCGTCCGGCTCCAGGTATGGCCGTTCATCGCGTACTAGCCAGGCATGGGCCTGCAGCGCGCCCGCGGCGTTCTTGCGCACGCCGATCTTCAGTGAGACCGGCCGGCGGGCGCGCCGCAGCAGATGATAGAGGACGATGCTGCGCCGCAGGCAGGTGTAGCGCCACGGCGCGGGAAGACCGCGCAGCGAGCCGGCGACGAAATCGGCAAGGGCTTCGTCGGATGGTGCGTGCGGATCGGTCCTCGGCGCCCTGCCGCCCGCCAATGCGGCGACGCGCGAGAAGCTCATCACCTCGAGGAGGGGTGGAAGCACCGCACAGGCCAGCATGGCCCGCAGCCGCCAGGCGAGAGACAGCTCGTTCACGGCGCGTCCTCGACGTGGAGCAGTCCGTGGCGGCGGCCGTTGTCGAGAAAGTCGCGCGCGCTTTTTTCGGCGAGCTCGGGGGTGACGTCGTAGCTGCTCGTCAGGCGTGCGACAATGTCGGCAAGGGTGCTCGGGGTTTTCAGCGCTTCCAGAATGTCGACCCCGGTCTCGCTCACGGTGAAATAGCGGCGGCTGCCAAGATGGAGGGCCACACCTTCATCGCCGAGCCGGGTCAGGCGCAGCTCGGGATGCAGCGTGTAGCGCGTCGTCATGGCACCAGGCTCATCAGCAGGTCCTTGCCCTCGAAGAGATCGGGGCCGAGCGAAAGGCGAAAGGCGCGCGCCTGCCGGGCGAGCGCCGCCAGAAGATCCAGGTGAAGCTGTGCAAACTCGGGCTCCAGCGCGACCCACGCCGACCATTTCACCAGCTCGGCCAGCGCCGCACCGGGGGTCAGCGGCTCGATGCGCGTCACGGCTCCCTCGACGCGCGGAAACATCAGGATCGTCGGACGGGCGCGGGAGGCAAAACTGCCGCCCAGCTCTTCGGGAAAGAAGGCCTGTTTGCGTCCGCCGCGCGCCGGCGCGCCGCCGCGGGCGGCGAGCAACGCTGCGCCACCCTCGCGCAGTGCGATCGGTATGTGGGGAGCGTGGGCATCGACAGCGTCATCCGCGGCGGCGAGAAAGGTGAGGTCGTCGGTGCCGACCGACCAGCCGTGCGTCGCGAGCAGCGCCGCGGTGGTAGACTTGCCGGCTTTCGCGTCGCCGGCCAACAGCCACTCACGTCCCGCACGATCGCGGGCGATGGCGCCGTGGACGTGATGCCACCCGGCTCGGCGGAGCAGGAAAACCACCACGGCGACGAGAAATGTCTGCTGGAGCCGCTCGCGATCGGCGAGTGCCGCGGGAGCGATGATGATATCGGCCCGCGGCTCCTTCGGGTCCAGGACCGCGATCGCGTTGCCGGCGAGCCAGCGGATGCGCAAGTCGTTATGCGGGGGACCCGAACGGATCTCGACCAGCGGCTGGCGAAAGGGCTCGCGCTCGTCGGCCTCGCCCACGGCGACGTCGCTGACGCTGATGCGCAGGGAGAGCCGTCCGGGCGGCGCGATGCGCCACGATGCCAGCCAGTCCGCCACCCACTGGCGCACGCCGGGATCATCGCAAGTGACCTCTGAGGCATCGGGCACGCGTAAAGGGTAATCGTTCACCGACGCGACGCGCGCCAGACCCGAAGGCCTGGCGCGAGTCGTTGCTGAGTCCCTACCGCTTGCCGGACTAGATCGACTGGCAGGCAGGATCGTTGGGATCAACGCAGGACAACAGCGTGACCGAGACGAGAGATGCCTCTTCCGTCAGGGTCGGCATGACGAACTGCTTCTTCGAAACCATCTGCACCCCTCCTTGCAAGTGAAGGTCCCGTCCGGGGAGACGAGTCCGGCTCTGGGCAACGCAAGTTTCGCACCCGGAATGACAGACGTTGACGATGATGTAAATTATTCTTGCGGAGTGGTTTACGATCGTGCTACCCGATCTTCGGCGGCCTGCCCTGTGGCACGCGAGCAACGAACTTTACCCCAATTCAGGAGAGTGTTGCGCGTTGTTGTCATATCTCCGACCTCCTATTTTAGGCACCGGACTTGCAGTCAGGGCCGTCTCACACTCAGCGAAATCCGGATGATCTCAACCTCGAACCAGGATCATTCCGCGCTCCCAGGCGTGGAGACGATGGACAATCTGCTGGTGGGCACGCCGGAGCACACGGTGCGGCGAATCATGGGCATCGAGCCGCCGGCGGTCGCATCGTGACGGCGGCAGCGGACGACCAGGCCGGACGGCGGCTCCACCTCGTGATCGGCGGGCACGTCGATCACGGAAAGAGCACGATCATCGGCCGGCTTCTCGCCGATACCCACTCGCTTCCCGACGGGAAGCTCGAGGCGGTGCGCGCCAACTGTGAGCGGAACAGCAAGCCCTTCGAGTATGCCTTTCTCCTCGATGCGCTGAAGGACGAGCAGGCGCAGGGAATCACCATCGATGCGGCGCGGGTCTTCTTCAAGACCACGAAGCGGCCGTACCTCATCATCGACGCGCCCGGTCATATCGAATTCCTGCGCAACCTGGTCACCGGGGCGGCGCGCGCCGAAGCGGCGCTGCTGGTGATCGACGCCAAGGAGGGGGTGCAGGAGAACTCGCGGCGGCACGGCTACATGATGTCGATGCTCGGCATCCATCAGCTCGTGGTGCTGGTGAACAAGATGGACCTGGTGGGCTACAAGCAGGCGGAGTTCGATCGCATCGCCGCCGAGTATCGCGCCTTTCTCGCCAGGCTCGACGTGACGCCGGGTGGCTTCATTCCGGTGAGCGGACGCGAGGGCGACAACATCGCGGCGAAGAGCGGCCACATGGCGTGGTATTCCGGCCCGACGGTGCTCGAGGCGCTCGACCAGTTCAAGGCCGAGGCTCCCGAGGCCGACAAGCCGTTCCGGATGCCGGTACAGGATGTCTACAAGTTCACCCGGCAGGGGGACGACCGCCGCATCATTTCGGGGACGATCGACACCGGGAAGATCGCGGTCGGTGACGAAGTCGTCTTCTATCCGTCGGGAAAGAAGGCGAAAGTCGCCACGATCGAGGCATTCAATCGCGCCACGCCGACCACCGCGGAAGCGGGCGAGGCCACCGGCTTCACCCTCGCCGAGCAGATCTACGTCGCCCGCGGCGAGCTCGCGGCCCGCGCCGGCGAGCCCCGCCCCCAGGTCACCACCCGGATTCGCGCCAGCCTCTTCTGGTTAGGCAGGCAGCCGATGGTGAAGCACAAGGATTACATCCTCAAGCTGGGCGCGGTCCGCGTCCCCGCGCGGGTCGAGGAGATCCACCGGGTGCTGAACGCGTCGAACCTCGAGGTCGACGACAAGAAGCCGCGGGTCGACCGCCACGAGGTCGCCGAGCTGACGCTCAAGACGTCGCGGGCGATCGCCTGCGACCTCGCCACCGACATCGCCACGACCAGCCGGTTCGTGGTGGTCGACGATTTCGAGATCCGGGGCGGCGGCATCGTGCGCGAGGCGATCGCCGACACGCTGAGCAGCGTCCGCGACCGGGTCCTGCTGCGCAACTACAAGTGGGAGCCGAGCCGCATCGCCCCCGAGCGGCGCGCCGAGCGCTATCGCCAGCGGCCGACGCTGCTGCTGATGACCGGGGAGCGCGCGTCGGAGCGGAAAGAGCTGGCCAAGGATGTTGAGCAGTCGCTCTTCGACATCGGCAACGTGGTCTACTATCTCGGCATCGGAAACGTGCTCTACGGCGTCGACGCCGACATCGCCCGGGCCGAGGGCAACCGGGCCGAGCACCTGCGGCGTCTCGCCGAGGTCGCGAACCTGATGCTCGATGCCGGCGCGATTCTCATCGTCACCGCCGCCGAGTTGACGCAGGAAGACGTGGACCTCATCAAGACCACCGTGGATCCGGACCGTATCGAGGTGGTCTGGGTCGGCGATGCGCGGACCACCGACGTCCGCGCCGACCTCCAGATCGCCGATCCCGACGCCCCCGACGCCGTCGAGCAGATCAAGCGCATGCTCCAGGAAAAGGGGATCATCTTCCGGCCGTGGTGACGTCAGCCAGTCTGGACCAGCTGGGCGCCATCGCGCGCGAGGCTGGCGCCGCGGCGATGCGGTTCTACGGCGAGAAGGGCGGAGTCGAGCTCAAAGCGGACCGCAGCCCCGTGACCCGCGCGGATCGCGCCGCACATGACGTGATTGTGCGCTCCCTCACATCGCTGGACCTCGGGATTCCCCTGATTTCAGAAGAGGGTGCGGTCGTGCCTTACGAGGAGCGGCGCGGCTGGACCCGGTTCTGGCTGGTTGATCCGCTCGACGGGACCAAGGAATTTCTTCAGCAGAATGGCGAATTCACGGTGAACATCGCGCTGATCGAGAACGGCGAGCCGGTGAGGGGCGTCGTGTATGCCCCGGCGATCGATGTCCTCTATTCGGCGGGGCGGGGCGCGGGCTCGTGGAAACACGAGGCCGGCGCGTCGCGGCGGCTCCTGGGCCCCGGCGCACCGGGCCCCGAAGGAATAGTCGTCGTCGAGAGCCGCTCGCATCCGTCGGCGCAGCTCGAAGCGTTCCTCGCGACCATCAAGGTCGCGCGCCGCGTGCAGGCGGGCAGCTCGCTCAAGTTCGGCGTGGTCGCCGAGGGAAAGGCGCACTGCTATCCGCGTTTCGGCCCGACCCACGACTGGGATGTCGCCGCAGGCGATTGTGTCTGGCGCAACGCGGTCCCCGAGGGCGCGGCCGAGCGGGCCTCGCCGATCGTCTACAACACGCCGGATCTGCTCAATCCCGGCTTCGTGATCGGAGTGCTGTCGTGAGCCGGACCCGCGATACCCACGGACGCAGCGTCGCCAAGGCCTTCTCGTGGCGCATCATCGCCAGCGCGACCACCACGTTCATCACCTTGATCGTTACCGGCCGGCTGACCCAGGCGCTGTTCGTGGGGGGAGCGGAGTTTCTTTCCAAGATCGGGTTGTTCTGGGGCCACGAACGGGTCTGGGAGCGGATCGGCTACGGGAAACAGGAGATCACGCCGTCGGTGGTCTGGTTCACCGGCCTGTCGGGATCGGGCAAGAGCACCATCTCGGAGCGGGTCACGGCCGAGCTGGCGAAACAGCGGCTCAACATCGAGTACCTCGATGGCGACAGCGTGCGGGCGATCTTTCCGACGACGGGGTTCACGCGTCCCGACCGCGATGCCCATGTCAAGCGGGTCGGCTACCTGGCCTCGAAGCTGGAGAGCCACGGCGTGTTCGTGGTCGCTTCCTTTGTTTCCCCCTATCGGGAATCCCGGGACGCGGTCCGCGCCATGTGCCGCAGCTTCATCGAGGTCCACGTCTCCACGCCGCTGGAGGTCTGCGAGCAGCGCGACGTGAAGGGGCTGTATGCCAGGGCCCGGCGTGGCGAGATTGCGAACTTCACCGGGATCAATGACCCCTACGAGCCGCCCCTCAAGGCCGAGCTCGTTCTCGATACGACGACGACGCCGGTCGATGTCTCGGTCCAGAAGGTGGTGGCCGAGGTGCAGCGCCGGATGGCAGGGAGAAGCGGGTGAGCGACTATCTCGAGCAGCTGGAAAACCGGAGCGTCCACATCCTCCGCGAAGCCTACGCCAATTTCAAGCAGCTGTGCATGCTGTGGTCCATCGGCAAGGACAGCACGGTGCTGCTGTGGCTGGCGCGGAAGGCCTTCTTCGGGCACGTGCCGTTCCCGCTGGTGCACATCGACACCTCCTACAAGATCCCGGAGATGATCCTCTACCGGGACCGCCTGGCGATGGAATGGAAGCTCACGATGATCGTGGGCCAGAATACCCGCGCGCTCGCCGAGGGGCGCACCTTCCCGAAGGGCGCGATCGACCGGATCACCTGCTGCGGGCTGCTCAAGACCGAGGCGCTGAAGAACACGCTGAGCGGCGAGTGGCCGCGCCAGCGGCTGAATCTGTCGACCGGCAAGTACGAGCTCGACAAGAGCGTAGAGCCCTTCACCGGGGTGATCGTCGGGGCCCGCGCGGACGAGGAAGGCAGCCGCTCCAAGGAGCGCTACTTCTCGCCCCGCACCACCTCGAACGTCTGGGATGTGGGCGAGCAGCCGCCGGAATTCTGGAACCAGTACAAGACCGAATTCGCGCCCGGGACCCACGTGCGCATCCATCCGCTCCTCGACTGGACCGAGCTGAACATCTGGGAGTACATCGAGCGCGAGAAGATCCCCACCGTGTCGCTCTACTACAACCAGGGCGCCGGCGTGCGCTATCGCTCGTTAGGCTGCGAGACCTGCACCCTGACGGTGTCGTCGGATGCCCGCAACGTCGAGGAAATCATCGCCGAGCTGCGGACCGGGAAATTCGCCAACATCGCCGAGCGCTCCGGCCGCGCGCAGGACAAGGACGATGGCGGCGGGCTCGAAACCCTGCGGCGCGACGGATACATGTAAAATGACGCGGCGCGAGGCGATCGAGGGCGGCCTGCTGGCGCCGTTCTGCCTCGCGATGGCGGGGGCGGCGCTGACGATCGTGCGCTATTTCATCGTCCGCTTCGTCACCCACGGGATCGTGTTCAGCGGCCTCGACGTCCTGTGGATCACGCCGGCCGGCTATGTCCTTCTTCTCCTCGTGGCCAGTCTCCCGCTGGCGATCCTCCTGGCGCTGTCGCCGCGACCCCTGTTCTGGCGCGCGCTGGTTTTTTGCAGTGCCTGGCTCATGCTGTACAATGTCGGGCTGCTGTTCCGCCAGATCTGGCCGATCGCACTGATGGTGCTGAGCGCCGGCTGCGCCTGGCGCATCGCCGTCGCGGCGGGACTCGATCCCTCGCCGCTGCTGCCGAAGCTGCGCCGCCTCGCCGGGATATCGCTGGCGCTCCCGGCTGTCGGCCTGATCTGCGCGCGGGTCGCGCCCCCTTTGCTGGCGCATCAGCGCATCGCGCGGCTCGCGCCGCTTCCCGACAGCACCCCCAACGTGCTGCTGCTGATCATCGATACCGAGCGGGCCCAGAACCTCAGCCTCTATGGCTATTCCAGACCCACCAGCCGGCGTCTCGATACCCTGGCGCGATCGTCGACGGTGTTCGACTGGGCAATCGCCGCGGCGCCGTGGACGCTCGCCTCCCACGCCTCGATGTTCAGCGGACTGCCGGCAAGCCAGACCTCGGTACGTCGCTCGAGCCGGCCGTTCACCGACGATGTACCCCGCCTCGCGGACGTGTTGCGCAACCGGGGATTCGCCACCGGGGGATTCGCCGCGAACTTCACCTACGCCGGACCGGCGTCCGGTCTGGAGCGGGGGTTCATCACCTATCTCCATCGGCCGGTCAACCTGGGCCGCATCATCCGCGCCACGCCTTTCTGGCAAACCCCGGTCGGTATCAGACTCTGGCGCCAGGCCGGCCTCCGCGGCCTCCTCCCCGTCCAGCCCCGGGAGATGATCCGCAATTTCTTCCCCGAGGGTCCCTACTGGAGCGGTGCCCAGATCTGCCAGGCGTTCCTGGACTGGCAACGCTCCACCGACGGGCATCCGTTCTTCGCTTTTCTGAATCTCCTCGATGTGCACGAATACCACCGTCCCGGGCGGCTGCCTGACGACGTCTGGGCGGTGCCCGCGAACCTGTCCGGCTACGACGACGCGATGGCGTACGACGATTCCGTGGTCGGCGCCATGCTGGATACCCTGGCGGCCCGCGGTGTCCTGGATCATACGCTGCTGGTCGTCACCGCCGATCATGGCGAGCAGTTCCTGGAGCATCACCTTCGCGGACACTCCAACAGCCTCTATGCCCAGCTGGTGCACGTGCCGCTGCTGATGCGCTATCCCGGCGTCGTTCCATCCGGCCTGCGGGTGACGACGACGGTGAGCGGCCGCGACCTCGCCGCGACCATCGCCGATCTGACCCATCTCAGGGACGCGCCGCTTCCCGGGCTGTCGATCGCCGAGACCTGGCGGCGTCCCGCGGCCGCGCGCCCGCCAGCGCTCAGCGAAGTGGAGCGGGACCGCACCGTGCACTCGGAGTCGCCGGCGGTAGGCGGGGCGCTCCGTTCGCTGGTCGACGCCGACTGGCACTATATCTGGCGCGCCGACGGGACCGAGTGGTTGTTCCGGTATCGCGAGGACACCGGAGAAGAGCGCAACGTCGTCGCTGACCCCGCCAATGCCGGCGTGCTGGCTCGCATGCGAACGGCACTCCAGCGCATCCCATTTGGTTATTGAATGACCCGGCGTGAGGTACTCGAGGGCGGCGTCCTGGTGCCGCTCTCTGCCGCCATGGCGGGCGCCATATTCACGGTGTTCTGGTACCTGGTGGTCCGCTTCTTCCTGCATCGCCTGGTTTTCACCGGACTCGACGTCCTCTGGCTCAGTCCCAGCAGCTACATCCTGCTGGAGATGATTCCGGGAGTTCCCCTGCTGCTCCTGGCGCTGCTGTTCCCGCGCCCGCTGGTCTGGCGGCTCACGGTTTTCGTGTGCGCCTGGCTCACGTTCTTCAGTCTCGGTCTGCTGTTCCGCCAGTTCTGGCCGCTCGCGACAGCAGTGCTCGCCGCGGGTATCTCGCTGCGGATCACCGCCATGATGGGGCCCGAGCCGGGTCCGGTGCTCCCCATGTTGCGGCGCTTCTCGCTCTGGGCGCTGGTGCTGCCGCTGGGGGGCCTGGTGATCGCGCGCGGGTTGCCCCTCGCCATCGAGCGGTGGCAGGACTGGCGACTCGCAGCCGCGCCGGCGGCGGCGCCTAACGTGCTGCTGATCATCGTGGACACCGAGCGCGCTGAGAACCTCGGACTATACGGCTACGCCAAAGCGACCAGCCCCCGCCTCGATTCCATCGCGCACTCGGCGGCCGTCTTCGACTGGGCGATCGCACCCGCGCCCTGGACGCTCGCGTCGCATGCATCGATGTTCAGCGGCCTCCCAGCCAGCCAGACCTCGGTGCGCTGGCTCCATCCGTTCAATGACGACGTACCGCGCATCTCCGGGGTCTTGCGCCAGCACGGCTACGCGACTGCCGGGTTCGCCGCCAACGTGGCCTACACCGGCCCGCTCTCCGGCCTGGCCCGCGGCTTCACCCGCTATCTGCGGCGGCCGCTCACGCCGCAGCGCATCATCCGGGGCACGACGCTGTGGCAGACGCCCCTTGGGGTCTGGGTCTGGCAGGCGACGCAGCACGCGGTGGAGAAGATCCTGGGGCATTCGCGGCCGACACTCCCGGCGCGGCTGGGCTCGCCCTATGTGTTCGGCCCCGCCCGGACCGCGAGTCCTCCGCCGGCCGCGGCTCGGCGGATGTTGAGGGCGCTCAGCACACCCGATCTCGTTCGCAACGTGTTTCCGGAAGGCCAGTACCGGCCGGCGGAGGAGATCAGCAGGAACTTCCTCGCCTGGCAGAAGACGGTGACGGGCCATCCATACTTTGCGTTCCTCAACTTCATCGATGTCCATGAGTTCCACCGGCCCGGCCGCTATCCGGCGGAGCTGAACATCGTGCCGTCGAACCGGGCAGGTTACGACGAGGCGATGGCCTACGACGACTCGGTGATCGGGGCGACCCTCGACACCCTCGCGCGGCGTGGCGTCCTTGACCGCACCGTGGTGATCGTCGCCGCTGACCATGGTGAGCAGTTTCTCGAGCACGGCCTTACCGGCCACTCGAACAGCCTCTACCTGCAACTCCTCCACGTGCCGTTGCTGATCCGCTATCCCGCGACCGTGCCCCAGGGTGTGCGCATCGGCACGGCGGTCAGCACGCGCGACCTCGCGGCCACGATCGTCGATCTGACGGGCCTGACGGACCGCCGTTTGCCCGGGGTCTCGATTGCGGAGACGTGGCGTCATCCCGAGGTACCTCGGCTGCCGGCGCTGAGCGAGGTCCAGCGCGATACGACGCCCAACGCCAACGCGCCATCGGCCACCGGCGCGATGCGAAGCCTCGTGGACCAGACCTGGCACTACATCCGAGGACCGCTGCGAGAGTCGCTCTACCGGTATCGCGAGGATCCCCGCGAAGAGCGGGATCTCGCCGCCGACACCGCCAACGCGGCTGTGCTCGACAGCATGCGCGCCCGGCTTCGGCGCATCCCGTTTGGCTACTGACATAGCCGGCCGCGGCGGGACCCGCCCCGCCACCTCGGTCGGGCGGATGTTCGCCGTGCTCGGTGCCGGAGAGGCGCTGGCACGGCTTGTCGCTTTCGGGGCCACCGTGTTTGTAGCGCGGCGGCTGGGGGCGAGCGGCTACGGCATCCTCGCCGTCGCGACGGCCGTGGTGCTGTACTTCAATCACTTCGCCGATTGGTCGGTCGAGATCGTCGGCGCACGCGAGCTGGCCCAGGGAACGCACGGCGTGGACGAGCTGGCGCCGCCGCTGATCGCGGCCCGCCTCCTGATCGCGCTGGCCTGCGTGGTGCTGCTGAGTGTCGCCGGATTCTTCTTTCTGCCGCAGCCCGACGGCGCGATCCTCGCCGCCACGTCGTTTACGCTGCTCGCCGTTGCGGGAAGCACGCGCTTCGTTTTTCTCGGCACCGAGCGCCCCGGCGGAGTGGCGACGGTGCGCATCGCCGGAGAAGCCCTTGCGCTGCTGCTGGTGATCCTGCTGGTGCGCGATGCCGGCGACCTCGGCAACGTCCCGCTGGCCCGGGTGGCCGGCGATACCGTCGGCGTGCTGGTGCTGGCGCTGCTGCTGCGCTCGCGCGGCTATGCGCTGCCGGTGCGGTCAGATCCTGCGCTGGTGCGCCCGGTGCTGCGGCGCGCGTCGCCGCTGGTGGCGCACGCGATTCTCGGACTGATCATCTTCAACAGCGATCTCATTTTTCTGCGCGCGCTGCGCGATGCCCATACCGCGGGTCTCTACGCCGTCGCGTACACGCTGGTGAGCTTCCTGCTCAACCTGGGCATCACCTATGGCAACAGCCTGCTGCCGGTGCTGTCCCGGCTCGCCGCCGATCCTCCGAGGCAGCGCGAGTTGTACGACAGCGCGACGGCGCAGGTTCTCGCGCTGGGGCTGCCGATCGCCACCGGCGGATGCCTGCTGGCGATGCCGCTCATCGTCACCGTCTTCGGCGCGGGCTACGCCGCGGCGGGTCCCGTACTCCAGATCCTCATCTGGTCGGTGGTCGCATCGCTGGTGCGCACGGTGGTGCAGATGGCGCTGATCGCGCACCACGAGCAGGGCTTCGTGCTGCGCACGTCGGCGTGGAGCGCGGCGGCCAACCTGGTGCTCAACGCGCTGCTGATCCCGCGGTACGGTATGCCCGGCGCGGCCTTCGCGACGCTGGTCACCGAGGTGGTACGGACCGTCATCGCGCTGGTGTACGCCGGACGCCTGGGCATGCCCTTCGGCGTCGCGCGCCGACTGCTGAAGCCGCTGGCCGCAACGGCGGTGATGGCGCTGGCCCTGTGGAAACTGCCGCTGCCTAACGTGGGAATCGCGATCGCGCTGGGAATCCTGGTGTACGGGGTGGTCCTTGCGATGACCGGCGGGATCACGCTCGTGGGTGGGAAACCCGTTCTAGCTGTCTAGGCAAAACAGATTGAGACAGATTGTCTTTGTCTTACTGTTTTCCGGTGACGTATCCGATCAGCTCGCCGAGTCCCCACGCGCCATAAATCAGCAGGATCACCGGAGCGGCCGCGGCGAAGACCGCCGGATCGCTGCCGCGCCGATCGCGCGCGACACGCCACCAGAGTACCAGCGGCACCAGCGGCGACTGGAGCGCGAAACGCAGCCGCGATCCGCGCCCTGCTGCCGCGACCCGGCGCACCGCGAATCGCCGGCCCCAGGCAACCCGCTCGGCGAGCACTCTGCCGAGCGGCGTGCCGTCGCCCCGCATCTGCCTGACCTCCATTTCGGGGGCGAGCCAGAGCTGCTCGCCCTCTTTCTGGAGCGCCCAGTGAACCGTCAGGTCGTAGTAAGTGTCGGCCCACAATTCGCGGGTGCGATCGAGCGCCGCACGCTTGTAGCAGATATTCACGTTGGAGACGTATTCGCGCGGACCGCCGGCGAAGGGGGGCTGATACCGCGCGAAATCGCAGAGATAATCGGCGTGGCCGACCAGGGTATCGCGGCCGTCGGCGATGGCGCCGCCGATCACGCCGTTGGGAAGACGGGCATGCAGCGCCACCGCATTGTGGGCCCACTCGACCGTCGGCACGCTGCGATCTTCGAGTAGCGCGACGAGATCGCCGGTAGTTTCGCGCAGTCCCGCCGCGCGGCGCTTGTCGTAGAGCTCGTGCAAGCCGACGTTGCTCGTTGCGGGGTGCAAGGTGGCGACATGTCCCATCGCCAGGAAACGGAATCCGGGATACCGGATGATGAAGGCCTCGATTCCCGCGATCGAATCGTCCCACGGGACGATGACCTCGATGGGCGGGGCGGCCGCCTGGCTCGCCAACGCGGCGAGGCAGCGCTCGAGCTGGTCGCCGCCATCCACGATCCCGACGACCACGGAGAATTTCACGCCCGATTGTAACTTGCCGCTGCCGCATCCGAAATTCCCCAGCGCATTGTGAGGCGCCGCCGCAACACCCGTTTCAATGTTGCATTGCTTCTCGGGGAACGGCCATATTTAACGGCTGAATCTCACTATGCCACATCGGGTTAGCGAACAGCGCCGGGTCGCGGGTCAGGCATCAGGCTTGCATCGGCGCGGTGCCAAGCAGACCCACCAGAGGCGATCCTAGGATGAGTGCGGCGACCCTTCAGGAACAGACCGGCCGGCCGGTGCATCACGTCCGCACCCGCTGCCGGGCGTGCGGCGGCTCGTCGCTGGTCCGCTTCCTGTCGCTCGGCCTCCAACCCCTCGCCAATGCCAATCTGCGCGACCCTGCCGAGGCCCGGGATGAGCTGCGTTTCCCCCTGGATCTGTATTTCTGTGAGGGGTGCTCGCTGGTCCAGCTGGTCGATGTCATCGATCCCGAGGTGCTATTCCGGCACTACATCTACGTCACGGGAACCTCCGAGACGATCGCGGCCCACAATCGCGACTACGCGCGCACCGTGGTGGACCTTCTGAACCTCGGCCCCGACGACCTGGTGGTCGAAGCGGCGAGCAACGACGGCAGCCTTCTTTCCTGCTTCCGTGACATCGGCGTCAGGACGTTAGGCGTCGAGCCGGCCATCAACATCGCGGCGGTGGCGCAAGAGAAGGGCGTGGAGACGGTCACCGAGTTCTTCGGCGAGCAGACCGGCGCCGAGTTGCGCCGCTCGCGCGGCCGGGCCCGCGCCGTGCTCGGCAATAACGTGCTGGCGCACGTGGACGACACCGTCGGATTCCTTCGCGGCGCGCGGAGCCTGATCGACGAGGAAGGCCTCGTCATCGTCGAGGTCCCCCACGCGCTGCCGATGCTCGAGAAACTCGAATACGACACCGTCTATCACGAGCACCTCTGCTACTTCTCGCTCACCGCTCTGATACGGCTGTTCGAGGCCGCGGGGCTGCGGGTGGTGCGGGTGGACAGGCAGGCCGTTCACGGCGGCACGATCCGGGTGTACGGCGCGCTCCCCTCGTCGGGACGCCGCGCCGGTGCGGAAGTCGTGGCGATGATCGCGGAGGAGCAGGCCGCCGGATTGACCAGCCTGGATCGGTGGCACCGCTTCGCTCGTGACGTCGAGGCGCAGCGCGCCGCGCTGCTGGCTCTGCTGGCCGAGCTGCGAGCCGCGGGGAAGAGCATCGCGGGGTACGGCGCGCCGGCCAAGGGCAACACGCTGCTCAACTACTGCGGCATCGGGACCGACCTGGTGCCGTACACGGTGGATCGCAATCCGCTCAAGGTCGGCACCTGGACGCCGGGCACCCATCTGCCGGTGCTGCCCGCCGACACGCTGGTGGAGCGGCAACCCGACTACGTCTTGATCCTGGCCTGGAATTTCGCCGATGAGATCATGCGCCAGCAGCGGGCGTACCAATCGGCCGGCGGCCGGTTCATCATCCCGATTCCTTCGCCGGTGGTGCTGTGAGCCGCGCGTCGCGGGACCTGACGGCGGCGGGATGGGTCACGCTGGCCGTCGCCGGCCAGGGTGCGGCGCTCTCGCTGATCACCGCCGGCAAGTCGGTCGGCTACCAGCATTACATCCCGCTGAGCGAGCTCACGTCGCGGCCCCTGGCGGCCCTGGTGCTGGCGCTCCAGGCCGTGGCCGTAGTGTGGGGAATGCGCGGTGCCGCGTCGGCGCTGCTGGCCCATGCGCGGAAATTTCTTACCGGATGGCGGCTGCCGGTCTTCGCCCTTGTGATGGTGCTGTCGAGCGCGACGGTGGGCCGGGACATTCCCCGCTACGTCGGCGAGCTGGCTCTCAGCTCGGCGGTGCAGCTGCTGGGAATTCTGAGCGTGGTACTCGCGGTTCGAAGCATCGGCAGTGAGCGCCTGGGCGGCCTGCGCCGCCGGTTCGACGCGTTGCTCGGCGAGGACGTCGCCGGCGGCGAAGCGGTGCAGCCGAAGCTCGACCGCTTCGCGTGGGTGACCGCGGCGCTCGTCACCGTTGTTTGTGCCGCGCTCGCGGTGCTGGTGTACCAGCGGCATCCGCACCTGCAGGACGAGGTGGCCTATCTCTTTCAGGCCCGCACCTTCGCCACCGGCCATCTGGCGCTCCCGTCCCCGCCGGTCCCGGCGGCAT
>DASXPG010000125.1:0-35492 GCA_036493755.1 Gemmatimonadales bacterium | reverse complement strand
AGTACCGCGACGATGATCACTACGCCGAATTCGCGCAGCAAACGGCCCAGGATGCCGCCCATGAACAGCACCGGAATGAACACCGCGACGAGCGACAAGGTCATCGACACGATGGTGAAGCCGACTTCCTTCGATCCGTCGAGCGTCGCCGTGCCGCTGTCGCTCATCGGTACCTTCGGCGCGATGTATCTGTTCGGCTACAGCCTCGACAACCTGTCGCTGATGGCGCTCACCATCTCCACCGGGTTCGTCGTGGACGACGCGATCGTGGTCATCGAGAACATCACGCGGCATCTCGAGGCCGGCAAGTCGCCGTTTCAGGCGGCAGTGGATGGGGCGAAGGAAATTGGCTTCACCGTCTTCTCGATCATGTTCCTGCTGAAGTACAGCCTCGACAACCTGTCGCTGATGGCGCTGACGCTGGCGGTCGGGTTCGTGGTGGACGACGCCATCGTGATGCTCGAGAACATCGTGCGCCACCTGGAGATGGGAAAACCGCGGATGCAGGCGGCCATCGACGGCGCCTCCGAAGTGGGCTTCACCATCGTGTCGATGACCTTCTCGCTGGCCGCGGTCTTCATCCCGATCCTCTTCATGGGCGGGATCATCGGCAAGCTGTTCCATGAATTCGCGGTGACGATCGGCGTCGCGATTCTGGTTTCCGGTTTCGTATCGCTCACGCTCACGCCGATGCTTTGCAGCCGGTTCCTCCGATCCGACCACGGCCGGGAGCATGGCCGGGTCTACACCAGCATCGAGAACGCCTACGAGAAGTGGGTCGGCGCGTACACCCGGAGCCTGGGCTGGGTGATGGAGCACCGCTTCGGCGCGCTGATGTTCTCGATCGTCACGCTGCTGGCGACCGGGCTCCTCTTCTACGGAGTTCCCAAGGGTCTCTTCCCGACCGACGATACCGGGCAGCTCCTGGCGACCACCGAGGCGGCCGAGGGGGTGTCGTTCGACGCCTTGTCACAGCGGCAGCAGGAAGTGGCGGCGCTGATCGCCCGCGATTCGGACGACGTGCTGGCGGTGACCTCGGCGGTAGGCTCGACGGCGGCGGCCAACCAGGGACTGCTGACCATCGACCTCAAGCCGATTTCGCAGCGCAAACACAGCGCCGACGAAATCGCGCGGATCCTGGCGCGGGCCACGCTGGCGGTGCCGGATGTGACGGTCTACGTGGAGAATCCGCCGGCGATCTCGATCGGCGGCCTGGCCTCGAAGAGCCTGTACCAGTACACGCTCCAGAGCGGCGACTTGAACGCGATGAACACCGCGGCGCGCGCGCTGGAAGCGCAGCTGCGCCAGAACCCGAAGCTGACCGACGTGACCAGCGACCTCCTGATCGCCAATCCGCAGGTCACGGTGGACATCGACCGCGACCACGCGGGGCAGCTCGGCGTGTCGGCGACCGAGATCGAGAACACCCTTTACGATGCCTTCGGGCAACGGCAGGTATCGACCATCTACACGCCGACCAACGAGTACTGGGTGGT
The DNA here is from genome assembly GCA_036493755.1 of Gemmatimonadales bacterium. Lineage (GTDB taxonomy): Bacteria > Gemmatimonadota > Gemmatimonadetes > Gemmatimonadales > JACORV01 > DASXPG01. Next base: position 33,996 of record DASXPG010000125.1, on the reverse strand, counting down.
GATGGAGCTGCTGCCGCAGTTCCAGCGCGACGTCGCCTCGCTCAGCTCGCTCTGGGTCCGCTCGGCCAACGGGCCGGTGGTGCCGCTCAGCGCGGTGGCGTCGTTCCGCGCCGGCGTCGGCCCGGTCACGGTGAACCACGCCGGCCAGCTGCCGTCGGTGACGGTGTCGTTCAACCTGGCACCGAAGGTGTCGTTAGGCACCGGGCTCAGCGCGGTCGAGTCGGCGGCGAAGGAGGTGCTGCCCCCCTCGGTCTCGGCGGGCTTCTCGGGAACCGCCGAGGCGTTCATCAGCACCCAGCAGGGTCTGGCGCTGCTGCTGGTGCTGGCGATCTTCGTGATCTACGTGATCCTGGGTGTGCTCTACGAGAGCTTCATCCACCCGATCACCATCCTGACGGGGCTGCCCTTCGCGGCGTTCGGCGCGCTGGCGACGCTCTGGCTCTGGGGCCTGGACCTCGACGTCTACGGCTTCGTGGGCATCGTGATGCTGATCGGCATCGTGGAGAAGAACGCCATCATGATGATCGACTTCGCTCTGGAGGCGCAGCGGGGCGGCTCGCTGACGCCCGAGAAGGCGATCCTCGAGGCGGCGCGGGTCCGCTTCCGCCCGATCATGATGACCACGCTGGCGGCGCTGATGGGGGCGATTCCGATCGCGGTGGGGTGGGGCGCTGGTGCGGCGACGCGGCGCCCGTTAGGCGTCGCGGTGGTCGGCGGCCTGGCCTTCTCGCAGCTGGTCACGCTCTACGTGACGCCGGTGTTCTACACTTACCTGGATGAGCTGCAGAGCTGGTTCGGCCGCAACAAGAAGACGGTCAGGGCCCACGTCATTTCGGTCGAGCCCGCGGGACAGCCGGCCAGCGATTGAGCCTCTCGTCATCCCCCGCACCGAGGTCGCATGACGTCTCGACGTGATTTCCTCGTCACTACCGGCCTGGCCGGTGCCGTGCTTTCCGGAATCCGTCTGCCTCGGCAGGGCGCGACGGCTCCCGGCGACCTGGCCTCCCGCTTTCGGGCCGGCGACACCGCGCTCGGTCTCGACTGGCGCCTGCTCGGGCCCTTCCGGGGCGGCCGCACCGACGCCGTCTGCGGGGTCCAGGGGCGGCCTAACGAGTTCTACTTCGGCCACGTCAACGGCGGCGTCTGGAAGACCATCGACGCCGGCCGCACCTGGCTGCCGGTCTTCGACGGCCAGCCGGTGGCGTCGGTCGGCGCGCTGGCCGTCGCCCCGTCGGCCCCCGACGTGGTGTACGTCGGCACCGGCGAGTCCACGCTGCGCGATTCGGTGGGATTCGGAAACGGCGTCTACAAATCCACCGACGCCGGCGGCACCTGGACCCACCTGGGCCTTGACGAGACCCAGCACATCGGCAAGGTCGCCGTCGATCCGCACAATCCCGACATCGTTTTCGTGGCCGCCATCGGCCACCTCTACGCTCCGAACCCGGACCGCGGCGTCTTTCGCTCGCGTGACGGCGGCCGGAGCTGGCAAAAGGTGCTCTTCACGAACGAGAACGTGGGCGCCGTGGAGGTGGTAATCGATCCCTCCAACCCGCGCATCGTCTACGCGGGACTCTGGAATACCCGCCGTCCGCCATGGTACAGCTACGCCCCGACCAACGGGCCGGGTGGCGGGATCCACAAGTCCACGGATGGTGGCACGACCTGGCGCCAGCTGACCAACGGCCTGCCGGCCGCCGGCATCGGTCGCTCCGGTATCGCGGTGGCACCGAGCAATCCGCGGCGCATGTATGCCGTCGTGGATTGCCTCGTCCTTGATCCGACTGCACCCGCTTCGCCTCCTCCGGCCGCGGGCCGCCCGCCCGCAGCACCTCCGGGTCAGGGCGGCATTTTCCGCTCCGACGACGGCGGCGAGACCTGGCGGCGGGTGGCGAAGGACAACGCGCTCTGGGGACGCGGCTGGTATTTCGAGAAGATCGCCGTGGACCCCCACGATGCCGACACGATCTACGTGCCTAACGTTGCGGTGAATCGCAGCCGCGACGGCGGAGAGACCTGGGACGTCATCCGCGGCTCGCCCGGCGGTGACGACTACCACCAGACCTGGGTGTCGCCCGACGATCCGAACACGCTGATCCAGGCCAGCGACCAGGGAACCATCATCACCCGCAACGCGCGAAGCGCCGACCCGCGCGCCATTACCTGGAGCTCCTGGCTCAACCAGCCCACCGCGCAGATCTATCACGCCTCGGTGGACTATCGCTTTCCATACTGGGTCGTGGGTGCGCAGCAGGACAGTGGCTCAGTGGCGGTGCGGTCCCGGGGCAGGTTTGCCCAGATCAGCCAGCGCGACTGGGAGCCGATTGGCGCGGGAGGCGAGAGCGGCTACGCGACCGGCGACCCGTTGCACCCCGGTATCATCTATGGCGGCGAAGGAACGCGCTGGAATCTCGATACCAACGTGTCGGTTCCCGGTACCTCGGCGCCACGCGGCTCCGAGACCAATCGCGCCGACTGGACCCAGCCGCTGGTGATCTCGCCCGCCGATCCGCGGGCGCTGTATTACGCGAGCCAGTTCCTCTTCAAGAGCAACGACGGATCGCGCACCTGGCGGCAGATCAGCGGGGATCTTACTCGCCCCGATCCCGGTGTCCCGGCAAACCTCGACGAGGCCGCGGCCGCGCAGCTCGACCGTAACGGAAAGCGCGGCGTGATCTATGCCGTGTCGCCGTCACCCTTGCGCGCGCCGCTGATCTGGATCGGCACCGACGACGGACTCATCCAGCTGACCAGCGACGACGGACAGAATTGGCGCGACGTCGCTCCCGCGGCGCTTACACCGTGGAGCCGGGTTACGTGCATCGAGGCCTCGCATTTCGACGCCGATTCGGCCTACGCGAGCGTGGACCGGCATCAACTCCAGGATTTTGCGCCATATCTGTTCCGGAGCAAGGACCAGGGCCGCAGCTGGCAGGCGATTGCTGCCGGGCTTCCGGATGGCGCCTACGTCCACGTCATAAAGGAAGACACGGTGCGGCGCGGACTGCTCTTCGCGGGCACTGAGCGCGGCGCATTTGTGTCGCTCGACGACGGCGATCACTGGCAGACGCTCCAGCACAATCTGCCCGTCACCAGCGTGCGGGATTTCGTGGTCTACGGAAACGACCTCATCGTCGCGACCCACGGCCGCGGCTTCTGGGTCATGGATGACATCAGCGCGCTGAGGCAGGTGGGCGACGCGGTGCTCAACGCCGAGGCGTACCTCTTCAAGCCGGCGGACGCGATCAACGTTCTCCAGGGTGGCGACAACGGCACTCCGCTCCAGCGCGATGAGCCGCAAACGCCCAACCTCCCCGAAGGCGCGTTCATCGACTACTACCTGAAGGGCGCGATGGCGGGTGGCATCAAGCTCGAAATTCTGGACGACGCGGGACATGTGTTGCGAACCTGGCCGGCCGAGTTGGACGCCGATGCGGGGCGCGCGGCTCGAGGTGCAGGAGCTGGCGGAGGCGGGGCAAACGCGGCGCCCGGGATCCCGCGCGTGTCACCGCTGTGGCAGCCGGTACCTGAAGTGTTCGAGACCGGGCCGGGGATGCATCGCGTGGTCTGGCGGCCCGTCGCGCCGGTTCCGGCCGGCGGCCCTGGTGGCGGCGGCGGTGGAGGTGGTCGCCGGCCGCCGACGCTGCTCACCGGGACGTTCACGGCTCGGCTGACGGCCCAGGGGCAGGTGACGACGCAGACGTTCTCGGTGCGGCCGGATCCGCGAAGCCGGTAGCCCGCATGCGCCCGGTGTTCGACTGCCGATGCTGAGCATCTCTCGCTCGGCCCGATTGCTGGTCATCGCCGTCGCCTGCGCGACGCCTCCACTCCGAACCGGCACGAGGCCTATGCCGCCGCGCATTACCCAGGCTGTTTTCGGTCATCTTCCCGATGGGTCGTCCGTCGAGGGCTACACCATCAGCAACGCGCACGGCCTGTCGATGCACGTGATCACCTGGGGCGCCATCATCACGGCGATCCGCGTTCCCGATCGCGCGGGCCACATGGGCGACATCGTACTTGGCTTCGACAGCTTGAGCGGCTATCTCAACGGGTCGCCCTACATCGGCGCCATCGTCGGCCGTTATGCGAACCGGATCGCGAAGGGACGCTTCACGCTGGACGGCCATTCCTATCAGCTGCCGGTGAACAACGGGCCCAACTCGTTACACGGCGGCTTGCAGGGCTTCGACAAAGTGGTCTGGAACGCGGCGCCCTTCGAGAGCGATACCGGGGCGGGTCTGGTACTCACCCACACCAGCCCGGACGGCGACAACGGATATCCCGGCCGGGTCGACGTGCAGGTGCGCTACACGCTGAATGATCACAACGAGCTGATCATCGAGTACCTCGCCACCACGAACAAGGCGACGCCGCTGAATCTGTCGCAGCACAGTTACTTCAATCTCACCGGCGACGCCCACCGCGATATCCTGGATCACGTGCTGCGCCTCGATGCCGGTCACTTCACGCCGGTGGATTCGACGCTGATTCCCACCGGTGATCTGCCGTCGGTGGCCGGCACGCCCTTCGATTTTCGCACGGCGACCGCGATCGGTGCGCGCATCGACCGGCCCGACGAGCAGCTGCGATTCGGCCACGGTTACGATCACAACTTCGTCGTCGACCGGAATGGCGCCGGCGTCCAGCACGTCGCACGGGTGGTGGAGCCGGCGAGTGGCCGGACTCTCGACGTGCTGAGCGATCAGCCGGGGGTGCAGTTCTACAGCGGGAATTTCCTGGACGGGACGCTGCGCGGAAAAGGCGGACGGGTATACCAGCGCCGCTTCGGATTCTGCCTGGAGACGCAGCACTTCCCCGATTCGCCCAACCATCCGGCTTTTGCGTCCACGATTCTGCGGCCGGGCGAGCGGTTTACCTCGCGGACGATCTTCCGGTTCGGCGTGGCGGGGTAGTCATCTCGGGTCTGATCGATCGAGCGCCGCCAGCCGGGAGCCCAGCGCCGGTGCCGCGCGGCCAATGTCTTCCCACAACGCCTGCCATTGCGACCGTAGCCACGCGCCTTCAAGGGCCGTAAGGGCCCGGCCTCGCCGCCCCTCTGCCCAGCCGCCGATCAGGGAAGCGCGGTTCTCCAGCGCGGCGGCTGTGGCGGCGGCCGAAACCGAGTCGCGCCCGCAGAGATCGCTCAGCAGGTGCTGATAGAACGGCTTCCCGACGGATGCGAGTGAGAGCGCTTTGCCCTCGTCGGATCCGGCGCCCGGCGGCGGCGTCATCCCCATGCGCGCAAACGGTAGTGCCCAGTTGTCGGGCTCGAACGCGCCGGCCGGATTCACGCTCCAGGCCCAGGCATGCATGACCGCGACGCGGGTGTCCGAGCCCGGTTCCTCGCCGGCATGGTGATGGTCGGGGAGAAAGCTCTCTTCGTCCACGGTATGCGCGTGATAGTGCCACGCCGACTCGCCCGCCGGATCGTTAGGCGCGCCTCGGCCGCCGCTCGTCGGTATGGCATAGGCTACGCCCACGAGCTGCGCGCGGCCGCCGACCATGATGTAGGTCAGGACTTGCGGCCGGGCGGCGTCGAACCGGCCGCCGAGCACCAGCGCCGGATTGACCCAGTGCTGGCCCATCCCGGGGGCATCGGGGCCGATCGCCCGATATCCGTCGGCGATCGCCGCGTCCCGGTCCTGATATCGCGCCGTCCCGGTGCGTGCCGCGGCCAGAAACGTGGCGGCTTGCTCCCCGTTGCCCGTGGTCTGGGCCCGGAGCAGGCCCGGCAGCACGGCGGCCAGCAGGATCAGCATGGGACGCCCCGTCATTGGTGCCGCACCGATGGGTCGGGCAGGTTCGGAGCCGTCTGCCCGTACGCCTGGAGCAGCCGCTGCCACAGATCGGGATCGATTCCCTGTGGATAGCGGGAGTACTTTTGCAGAACCTTTGCCGCCGAGACGACGAGTCTCGCATGGTCGTCAAAGGGAATGCTTCCCCCATCGCCGCAATCGGATTGCACGATCATGCGATAAGGGACGAGCCACACCTTGGCGTCGACGACCATGATGACCGACGTATCGCCGGCGGCGAGCAGCTCTCCCCTCACCCGTTGGCGCGTCTGCGCGATCAGCACGATGCACCTGATGCCCTGACCGGTTCGGACGCTGGAGTAGTAGGCGGGGCGCGTCCCCAGCGCGCAGCCCGGGACCCCCAACGCGATGAGCGCGGCGGCGCCGCCAATCCACGCGGTCTTCATCGGACCGGCACCCGGGTCGCGGCGAACCGGCGTTCGAGCTCCGCATGGCCGTCCTTCCAGCGGCGCAGTGATTCACCGATGGCATCGTCGCCGGCCGTGAACGCCGCGGTTGCGGCGGGGTTCGCCTGGCTGATCCAGCCCTGGCGGATCCACTCGATGTAGTAGCCCTGCGAGACCAGCAGGAACGAGCGCGTGGAATCAGCCGGCTCGAGTCCGGTATCGAAGCGAAGTGAAAAGCGCTGGCTCGGCTGGGTGCGCAGGTACCGGGTGTCCGGCGAGCGCAGGCTTGCCGCCGCGGTGGTATCCTCGTGCCCTTCGCTGTCGATGACTCGCGACACTTCGACAATTCGGGAGCGGGGCCGTCGCCATGAGCCGGCCACGGCGACACGGTCGATGCGCCAGTCGTCGGCCACGAACGACAGCCGGATGCGCAACACCGGCTCGCATCGAGGAACCGGCACCATCACGACCACGTCCTTCCATGCCACGGGTCCGGTGTCCAGAAGCCGGCCGGCCTGGTGCCAGGCGCCGTGGTCCCACACCGAGATGCGCATTCCCATGTGCTCGACGTACCAGCGGCCCAGATCTACCGCTGGTCCGATGCGCGACAGGTCGTTGGAGACGTAGTTCAGCGCGTTTGCGCCCCGGTCGCCCAGCATCACGTCGTAGAAGAGCACCGTGGTCAGGAGGCTGTTCCGGAGCCGGAGCGCGAGCGCGGCGCTGTCGGCCGCGGGAGCGGGCGCTTCGATGTCGAGCCAGTCATCGTGATCGGCGGCGGTCGCATGGGCCAGCGTCTGCGAGTCCGTCGCGAAGACGACGCCGTCGTGCGTGGCAACCGCGGGGCCAACGTCGCGGCCGGCGCGATCGTGCACGGCCGCCGGCACCTGGAGATCCCGGACGGCGACCGGGTGGCCGGTGGCGTCCGGGGCGATGCGTTCATCCGGGGCATGGACCGCTTCGAGCAACGCGAGCTGGTTGATGTAGTGCGTTTCGAGAGCCTCGTTCCTCACCTCCAGGCGTACTTCGCCGGCGCTGTCGGGCCGAACCCGCAGGGCATCGATGTCGCGCATCTCGAAGAGGGGCGCGATAGCATAGGAGAACCCTTCGGCCTCGAGTACCGCCTGGCCGGCGCTGTCCGAGTAGATGGTAGGGCAGGAGCCGAAGCACTTGGGATCGGCGGCGCAGATGATCGCGATCGTGCCCCCGATGAACGCCGCCGTGGCCAGCGTCGAGACCACGAACGTCGATGTTGGGTCGACCTCATCGCGGTAGGTCTCGAGTCCGAGGACCGATGCCATTGGAACCGAGCGGACGGCCGAGGACTCGGCAAGGGTGAGGCCGAAGCGCACTCCCGCCGACAGGGCGATCAGAGAGTCGGTGGTGACCTCCACACCGTGGCGGAAGACGACCGTGGTGCCGTCCACCATGTGCGCGCGCACCGGCGCGTCGACGTGCACGGGGGTGCGGGCCAGCTCCTCGACCCGGGTATGGTGGATGATGAAGCACGAGGGCAGGACCAGGAGCGCGAGCAGTAGGGTCGCCGCGCCGGCTGGACGCATCCGTCGCCAGCCTGTGACTCGTAAGGCATGCATAACGATTCCCGCCTCGTTAGGGACAGTGAGAGCGTTGACGAGGCAACACTGGCGGGGAGATGTCAAGCAGACGTCAAGAGCGGCGTGCTACTTCAGGACGAAGAGCACCGTCGGATCGAGAGGATAGCGGCCGAAATGGGCGCCGTAGATCGCCAGCCCGCCGGGCAGCGCATCATCCACTTCCAGCCGGATCACCACCTCACCACTCTGTGCCGCCTGGGCCAGCGCCTCGGCAGGGAGCGGCACGCGGAGCAGCTGTCCGTATGATCCCGCCTCGTAGAGATGGCGATCGTGCGGCTGTGCCAGCCAGCTCAGAATCCCGCGCGAGTCGGCCGGATCGTCGTTCAGCTCGTAGCGCCCCGCGAGAATGCCGTTGATGCGCACCATGACCGCGCTCGGGAAGGGCGTGACGCTGGTCATCGGGTAGCTGTTGGGATTCCTGCTGCGGTCGTGGAATCCGCCACCCCGCATGTAGTCGCCGTTTTCGGTGGCGGTGCTGTCGCGGTCCTTGCCGTTCAGCCGCTTGGCGGAGGCCTCGACCAGGAATGTCGCGCCGTGTACGTCGCGCGGGTCGAGCCCCGCGGGCCACGCGATGCGGTACTCGAAGAAGCCGCTTCCCGCGCCGTTGAGCTTGTGGTCCCCCAGCACCGCCCATTGCTTGAGCGACCAGTGGCCGGCCGAGATGGCGGTGGCCGAGACGTGTGCCAGCAGGGCGTGGGTGCCGTCCCGCAGCCTGACGATGCCTGGAGACTCGCCCTCGACCAGGAAGGTGGTAAAGTTGCGCTGGAGGACGTCGCCGCCGCGGTCCACGAGCCGCGTCGCCAGCACCAGCACCGCCGGCTCGTCGGGCATGGTGACCTGGAGCGGGGCGAGGGCCTCGGTCATCCACGGGTGATACGGGATCGACCGCCTCCAGGTGCCATAACTCCGCTGCTCGCCTAACGAGTTCCATCCGCTCAGCTCGGCCTGCAGGGTGAGCGAATCCCCGAACGCGGTGCTGCCGCTGAGGAACGAAGCGTAGAGCGGAACCTCGACCCGGTCGCCGGGACGCACGGTGTGAGCCAGCTCCGAATCGCCCACCACCAGGTAGAGCGGGGCGTGCAGGTCGCGCAACGTCATGCCGTCGACGATCCCGCCCAGGCCGGTTTGTTTCGCCGAGCGGTCGGCGCGCCAGTAGCCGTTCCACTCGTTGATCACGTCGGAGTGCTCGGTGTAGAGCCACCCGGCGACTCTGGGATAGCGCCGGAATGCATTGATGGCGCGGTGGTAGTCCCAGCTCCAGTCCACGTCGCCGGTGCTTCCTTCGTAGCCCCAGACGTTGCCGAACTCCGAGTTGAGCATCGGCTGATTTGCCTGATGCCAGGGCGGATAGAAATTCCAGGGCGATCCGGGGAAGGTGCTGTCGCTGATCCATGCGACGTGCGATTCCCAGGCCCAGCCAGGCCGGTAGTCGTGCCAGGAATTGAGATCGGTCTCGGTGTGACGCCAGCCGCAGCAAGGCGAGTTGTCTTCCACCAGGCGGGTCGAATCGAGCGACTTGGCCAGACGATAGACGCCGGCCACTCGGCGCTGCGTCTCCGGCAGATAGTGCTCCTGCTCCCCCTCCTTGGTGATCAGGCCCCAGCTCTCGTTGAACATCACGTACGCGAAAACAGAGGGGTGGTTGTAATCGCGGTCGATCATCCCGCGCAGCGCGACTTCATGTTCGTGAAAGGCCTCGGAGTCGGGCGGGCCCCACCAGTTCGGCACGTCGGCCATGATGAGAACACCCAACCGGTCGGCCCAGTAGAGCTTGCGTGGCGACTCGATCTTGATGTGCTCGCGCAGCCCGGTGAGTCCGATCTGGCGAGGCCGCAGGATTTCCTGCCGCAGCGCGCTGTCCGTAGGGAAGGTGTAGTAGCCCTCGGGATGGTAGGCCTGGTCCAGTGTGAGCTGAAGAAAAACCGGCGTGCCGTTGATCGCGACATAGGGCGTGGTGCTGCCGGGGAGATCGACCACCGAGATGGTGCGCATCCCGAAATAGGTGCGAACAAGGTCTCGCTGGAGCCCGTTGCCGGTGACCGTTACCGTCACCGCATGCAGAAAGGGGTCCTCGAGCGACCAGCGGTGCGCGTTGGGCAGCGGTACGTCGACGTGGGCGACGCGCGCGCCGCGCCTGACGAGTGACGTGACCGCCGGTTGTCCCTCGCGATTGGTGAAGTCGAACCGGATGGTGAGATCGCTCGGCGCCGGCTCCAGCAGGCGGATGTCGATTCCCACGCCCGCCAGGTCCGGCTTCGGCGTGAAGTGCACCGCGTCGAGCGGGTCCGAGCCGCGAGCCTCGAGGTAGACCGTCTGCCACATCCCGCGAGCGGGGCCGTAGCCCTGCTTTCCCTCCAGCTTGAAGGGATGGGGAGAATCGTCCACGCGCAGCACCAGCCGCTGCGCCTGGCCGAGGCGCATGTTTGGAGTCAGCTCGAAGGAGAAGGGCGTGTAGCCGCCCTGGTGCTCGCCGAGACGGGTGCCGTCCAGCCAGACGGTGGTGCGCCAGTCAACCGCGCCGAAGACGACGAAGACGCGCTGATTGCGCCACGCTTCCGGCACCGTGATGGAGCGCTCGTACCAGCCGATGTCGGCGCTGTCGGGAACGCCCGAGAGTGGCGCACCCCATGAAAACGGCACGAGGATTTTCCGGTCGCCCGGCAGCGGACCATTGAACCAGCCGGCGCGCTCGCCCTGATCGGCGCCGTCGAAGGCGAAGCGCCAGGCGCCGTTGAGATTCAGCCACTCGGCGCGCTCGAAGTCGGGGCGGGGTTGTTCGGGGAGCGGGATCGCGGAGGCCGGGCTCTGGGCCTGAAGCGCGCCCGCGGCGAGCGCCAGGCCGGCCAGCCATTGCAAGGTGATAGGGGCGAGGCGCACCGCGTGCTCGTTAGGCAGCGGTCACTCGACCCGGAAGCCGCCCATCGCGGGTTGGCTGTGCCGCGTGACGCCGATGACGGCCTCGGCCTCGAAGACGGCGTCCTGGATCTTGCCGCCGACCAGCGCCTCGCGCACTTCGGCCGCGGTCTTGAACTTGTCGGGAACCTCGATCACGATCGAGTCCCTCTCACCCTTGTGCGAGCCGTAGATCACTGTCCACTTCGCCATGACGATATCCTGGAAGAAGGCGTGTAAAACGGAACCAGCCGGGGTTGAGGATAGGTATGATGTGCGCCGGACGCCAGCCTAATCGCTGGTCATGATGAAGAGCGGTGCGCCGTCAAAGTCGTAGATCGGCCGCAGGCGCTCGGTGTTGTAGTACTTCGGCACGTTCACGACTTTTTTCTCCGACGTCACGCTGCTGATCGGCACGCTGTCGTAGAAGCCGCGGTGGATGCTGACCAGCCGGCCGAATTCATTCCGCAAGACGAGATCGAGCGCGAGGTTGCCGAAGGCCATCGGCACGATCGAGTCGAGCGCGTCGGGCTCGCCGGAGCGCACCAGGTAGCCCAGCCGCTGGCTGACGACATCGATGCGCCGGCCGTTGTTGAATTTCGCCGAGTATTCCTTCAGCGCCGCCGCGACCTGGTCGCCGATCCCGCCCAGCTTGCGGTGACCGAACATGTCGGTCTCCTCGCCCTCGAAGCTCATCCCCTGGTGCGCGCTGAGCGTCGCTCCCTCCGACACCAGCAGCACCGCATAACGGCTGGGATTGCGGTTGCGATCCAGCGTCAGCAGCTCGGCGAGCTGCTCGATGTCGGCCGGATGCTCGGGGATGACGCAGCGGTCGGCGGCACCGGCCATCGTCGGCAGCAGCGCCGTGAAGCCGGCGTAGCGTCCGAAGACCTCGATGACCAGAAAGCGCTCGTGCGAGCCGGCCGAGGTGCGCAGCCGGTGGGTCAGCTCGATGGTCCGGGTCACGCAGGTGCTGAAGCCGATGCAATAGTCGGTGCCGTAGACGTCGTTGTCCATCGTCTTGGGAATGGCGACGACGTTGACGCCCTCATCGTGCAGCCGCCGGCCGTAGCTCAGCGTATCGTCGCCGCCGATGGGGATCAGCACATCGACGCCGAGGTGCTCGAGATTCCTGAGCACGGTCTTCGTGACGTCGTTGATCGGCTGGTCGTAACCGGTCAGGTGCGCCGGCAGCCGCTCCCGCGGCAGGTGGCTCGGCCGGGTGCGTGACGTATGGAGAAAGGTGCCGCCGGTGCGGCCGGCGCGATTGACGATGGCCTCCGAGAGCGGCTGGATGTTCTCGCTGTTGTCGGCCTTGGCGTCGGGGACGTAGTCCACCAGCCCGGCCCAGCCGTGCCGGATGCCGATGACGCGGTGGCCGTCGCGCACCGCGCGGATGGTGATGGCGCGAATGGCCGGGTTCAATCCGGGGACATCGCCGCCGCCGGTCAGTATCGCTATAGTCCGTTTGCCGGTCATGATCTGAATGATTGACGACCTGCTGTCCGAACCGCAAATGCCGGGGAGCTGATGAGCACACAGGATATGGTGGGTTGGGTCGCGACGGCGGTTTTCATCGCGTCGTACTTCTGCGCGCGCCCGGACACGTTGCGGCGGGTGCAGGTCGCCGGAGCGCTCTTGTGGGCGGTCTACGGCGTGCTGGCGCACGCGCCGCCGGTCATCGTGGCCAACATTCTGCTCGTTGTGGTGGCCATCTGGACGGTCAAGCGCCCGGCGCGGACGGTGGCTCCATGACTTTCCCCTTCGCCATCAACGACACATTCGAGGCGGATCGGCGGGATGTGCCGCAGGAGATCGATCTGGGGAAGCTCAAACGGGATCGCTAGCCGGTTTGAACCCGGGCCGCGTATCCCCTAGATTGGCAACGAGATGACCCCCGTTCCGCCTCTCGATTCACGGCTGACCGAACAACGCAATCCCGCATCCGCGGCGATCGATCTCGCGAGCCCCCTCGAGATCGTGGATATCATGAATCGCGAAGATGCCCACATGATCGAGGCTGTCCACTCGGTCCGAACGGAAATCGCCCGCGCCATCTCCCTTGTCGAAGCCGCCTTTCGCGCCGGCGGCCACCTCTACTACTTCGGCGCCGGCACCTCCGGCCGGCTCGGCGTGCTCGACGCCAGCGAGTGCCCGCCCACCTTCGGCAGCGACCCCTCTATTGTAGAGGGGACGATCGCCGGCGGCATGAGCGCTCTGGTGAAGAGCGCCGAGGGCGCCGAAGACGATGCCGCCGCCGGCGCCGCCGCCGTCGACGCGAAACATGCCGGACCCAACGACGTGATTTTCGGTATCGCCGCGAGCGGTGGCACCCCGTTCGTCAAAGGCGCGATCGGCCGGGGACGCTTGTTAGGCGCCGGGACGGTGCTGCTGGCGTGCACCGATCCGCCCGCCGACCTGCTCGGCCTGGTGGACGTCGCCATTCTTCCCAAGGTCGGCCCAGAAGTCCTCACCGGATCGACCCGCCTCAAGGCCGGCACCGCGACCAAGATGGTCCTCAACATGGTGACGACCGGCGCCATGATCCGCATCGGCAAGGCCTACGGCAATCTGATGGTGGATCTCCGCGCCCTCTCGGCCAAACTGCACGACCGCGCCGAGCGCATCGTGATGGAGGTCTGCGGAGTGTCGCGCGAGCAGGCGAAGGGTGTGATCGCGGCTGCCGGCGGACACGTGAAGACGGCCATCGTTATGCAGAAGCTGAGCGTGACCAGGGCCGAAGCCGAGGCGCTGCTCGACAGAGCGGGCGGATACGCCCGCAAGGCGGTCGGCGATCCGCCGCCAGTACTCGAACAGTCCGCACGGGCAGGCGGACGGTGAAAAAGACACCGGAGCCATTATTGGCCGTCGGGCTCATGTCCGGGACGTCGCTCGATGGCGTGACCGGCGCGCTGGTCCGCATCGAGGAACGCTCCGCCGACGACGTGCAGGTCTCGCTCCTCTCGCACTACACCGAGCCCTACGGCGAGGAGCGCGAGCAGCGCATCCGCGGCGCCATCGAAAACGGCCGCGCCCAGGATCTCGCGCTGCTCCACGCCGATCTGGGCGAGTGGCTCGCCGAGTGCGCCGGGAATCTTCTCGACCATGCCGGCGTCATCCCCGAGGACGTCGCCTTCATCGCGTCGCACGGCCAGACCATCTGGCACCTGCCGCGGCGCTCCTCCTTCCAGCTCGGCAACCCGGCGGTGATCGCCGAGCGGGTGGGGACGGCCGTGGTCTCGGATTTCCGTTCGCGTGACGTGGCAGCGGGCGGGGAAGGGGCGCCGCTGGTTCCGCGCGCCGACCGGATGCTCTACTCCGCCGAGGATGCGCCGCGCGCGCTGCTCAACATCGGCGGCATCGCGAATGTCACGGTGGTCCCGCCCAGAGGTGACCAGGCGCCGCTCCTCGCCTTCGACACCGGTCCGGGGGTGATGGTGATCGACGCCTGCGTGCAGAAGCTTTTCCCCGACATGCGCTATGACGACGGCGGCCACATCGCGCGCTCCGGCCGCATTCTGGACGACGTGGCCGACGAGTGCCTCGCGCATCCCTATTTCGCCGAGCATCCTCCCAAGTCCACGGGCCGCGAACTGTTCGGCAGCGCCTTTGCCGACTCGCTGATCGCGCGCTGCTTCGAGCTGGGCGGCAAGACCGCGGACGCGGTCGCGACGGCGACGCACGTGACGGTTACCGCGATCGGGCGCGCGGCGAAATTCATTCCCGCGAATCTGACGCCCAGGGACGTCGTGCGGTCGGGAGGCGGTGCCCGCAACCCGGTGCTCGCCGCCGGCATCGAGTCGGCCTGGAAGGGACCAGTGCACAAGCGTTTCGACGATCTCTTCTTCGATGGTGATGCCAAGGAAGCCGTGGCCTTCGCCCTGCTGGGCTACCTCACCTGGACGGGCCGTCCCGGTAACGAGCCTTGCGCCACCGGTGCCGCGGGCCCGCGGATCCTCGGCTCGATCACGCCGGCATGACCCGGCCATTCGCAGATCTCGTGCTCCCGGCGATCCGCTGGGATGAGAAGACCGGCTACGAGCACGCCCGGGCCGACATAGAGAAATGGCAGAAGCTCGGCGTAGGCGGATTCATTCTCTTCGGCGGGGAGCGCGCCGCGACCACCGCGTTGACGAAGGATCTGCGCGACGGCGCGTCCGGCCGTTCGCTCCTCATCGCGTCGGACCTGGAGCGTGGCGCCGGCCAGCAGGTGAAGGGCCTGACGTCGCTGCCGCCGCTCGCCGCTCTGGCGACGCTCGGCATCGAGGCGATCACCCGCGCCGCAACGATCACCGCGCAGGAAGCCCGCGCCGTCGGCATCAACTGGGCGCTGGCGCCGGTGTGCGACCTCGACCTCGAGCCGCGTAACCCGATCGTGCAGACCCGCGCTTTCGGATCCGATGCCTTCGACGTCGCCTTCTTCGCTTCGAGCTGGGCGATGGTCTGCCAGGCGGCCGGGGTGCTGGCCTGCGCCAAACATTTCCCCGGCCACGGCCGTACCACCCTCGATTCGCACGCGACGCTCCCCGTGGTCAGCGCCGGCCGCGAGCTGGAGCGCGACCTCATGCCTTTCCGGCGGGTGATCGAGTCGCGCGTCGCCACGGTGATGACGGCGCACGTGGCCTTCCCCGCGTGGGATCCGTCGGGGGTGCCGGCGACGCAGTCGCGGACCATCCTGCGCGAGGTGCTGCGCAAGGATCTCTTCTTCGACGGGCTCATCGTCACCGACGCGCTGATCATGGAGGGCGCCAAGGCCGGCGGATCCTTCACCGATGGCGCGATGAAGTCGTTGCTGGCGGGGTGCGACCTGCTGCTCTATCCGCCGGAACCCGGCGAGGTCATCGCCGCGATGGAGCGGGCGGCCAAGGGGAGCCACGCGCTGGAAATCGCCATCCGCGACTCGGCGCTGCGCCGCGAGCGGGTGCTGATGGGCGCCGCCGCCCCCGGCGTTCCCGACGCGCAGATCGCCGGGTATCCCGCCATCGGCGCCGAGCTGTGCCGGCGGAGCATCAAGGTGCTGCGCGGCGATCCGCCGAAACTCAAGGGTGCGGTGTGGCTCGAGATCGTCGACGACGACGCCGGCGGCCCCTATCCCTTGCCGCCCCGCGACGCCTTCGCCAGAGAGCTGGTGCGCCACGACGTCGCGGTGTTGCCTAACGGCCAGCGCGTGGTGCTCCTCTTCGCCGACGTGAAATCCTGGAAAGGCCGCGCCGGGTTGTCGCCCGAGAGCCAGGTCAGGCTCAAGTCGCTGGTGGATGCGAAGACCACGGTCATCGTCTTCGGGCATCCGCGGCGCCAGGTCGAGATTCCCGGCCTGGGGCCGGTGGTCTGCGCCTGGAGCGGCGACGAGGCCATGCAACGGGCGGCGGCGCAGGCGATGACGCATGTGTCTTCGTGAGTCCCCTCGACTGGATCGTCGTCCTCGGCTATCTCGCCGGCACCCTCTGGCTCGGCCTCTATCTCGCCGGCAAGGGATCGCAGAGCCTCAACGAATATTTCCTCGGCGGACGCGCCATTCCCTGGTGGCTGGCCGGCGGCTCGATGGCGGCGACCACCTTCAACGTGGACACGCCCCTCTATGTCGCCGGGCTCGTGGCCCGGCGCGGCATCGCCGGCAACTGGGAGTGGTGGTGCTTCGCCGGCGCGCACGTGCTGATGCAGGTGATCCTCGGCCCGCTCTGGCGGCGCGCCGAAGTGATGACCGACGCCGAGCTGATCGAGCGGCGCTATTCGGGCCGGGCCGCGGCGCTGCTGCGCGGCACACGGGCATTTTTCTTCGGCATTCCGCTCAACTGCATCGCCATCGGCTACGGCATGCTGGCGATGCGCAAGGTGATGGTCGCGCTCGACGTGACCGCCGTCTTCCACCTCCCCGGCGACCAGCAGCTCTGGTCGGTCTCGCTGATCGTCGTGCTGACGCTGGTCTACGCCGCGGCCTCGGGCCTCTGGGGCGTGGTGTGGACCGACTTCTTCCAGCTGGTTCTCAAGATGATCGGCGCGCTGCTGGTCGCCGGATATGCGCTGGCCGAGGTGCACGGACTTTCGGGATTGCGGGCGCAGCTCGTCGCGACCGGTCACGGCGATGCGCTCCGCATGGTGCCGCGGGCCGGCGACGCCGCGCTGCCGATGAGCACCTTCGGCGCGTACCTGCTGCTCCAGTGGTGGACGTATCGCGGCGCCGACGGCGGCGGAATGTTCGTGCAGCGTCTCTCGTCGGTGGGCAGCGAGCGCGAGGCCGAGAAGGCGTCGATCCTCTTCAACGTGATCAACTACGTGGTGCGGACCTGGCCGTGGATCGTCGTCGCCCTCGCCGCGCTGGTCGTGCTGCCGCCGCTCGCCGACCCCGAAATCGCCTACCCGCTGATGATGAAGCGCTACCTGCCGCCGGGCATCCTCGGCCTGGTCTTCGCCAGCCTGGTGGCGGCCCTGATGAGCGCGGTATCGACGCAGATCAACTGGGGCGCGTCATACGCGGTGCGCGATCTCTACCAGCGCTTCGTCAACCGCGAGGCGCCGCAGGAGAAGCTGGTCCTGGTGGCGCGCGGCGCGACGGTGCTGATCACGCTGCTCGCCGCGACCGCCAGTTTCTACATGGACGACGTTGGCAAGGTGTTCCGCTTCATGGTGCTCTTCGGCAACGGCACCGGGATGGTGCTGCTGCTGCGCTGGTTCTGGTGGCGGATCAACGCCTGGGCCGAGTGGAGCGCGCTGATCGCGGGAACCACGATCGCCATCGCGCTGACCGCCGTCCCCGGGCTCTCGTCGCTGGGTTTCGGCATGAAGATCATGATTTCGGCCGTCGGGACCGCGGCGGTCTGGATCCCGGTGATGTTCCTGACGGCGCCCGAGCCCGACGCGATGCTGGATGCCTTCTACGCGCGGGCGAGGCCCGGCGGTCCGGGTTGGGCGAGGTTCGCGGTAAGGACGGGCGTGGCCGCCGTTCAGCCGTTAGGCAGGGCGCTCGGCGAAGTGGTGGCCGTGCTGGCGATGGTACTGGGGGCGATGCTGGCGATCGGCGGCGTGGTGATCGGGAGCGCGGCGTGGATGGCTGGAGCCACGGCCGCCGCGCTCCTCGGATATGTCCTTAGAAAATCAGTCCGAGCCCCGCTCCAACCCGTACGCCCGGATTCTTCGATCCCGTAATGTCCGCCAGGCCAAGATCGATGTGCACCGGTCCCAGATACAGCCCGGTGCCACCGCTGAACGTGAACTGATTCGCGAAATCCGTCCCCATTCCCGCCCGCAGCGGCAGAATCCCGAACACCACGTATTCGGCGCCGGCGCTGACCGCCTGGGCCGGAGGATGGTCGATGCCGTCCGACAGCCTGATCTGCGCGTCGGCGGCGACGAGCAGCCGGCCGATCTTGAGGCTGGCGCCGCCCCGCGCCAGGCGGGCAAAGTTGCTGTTGGCCAGCACGGAGTCGCGGAATTTCATGGCGCGTGGGTCAGTGGTGATCGCGGCTCCGGTCAGAATCGAGTCGGAGTGCGTGTCGTTGACGGTGCCGCCGCTGCCGCTCTGCTGGACCTGATAGGTCGCGCGGTCGTAGCGCATGTGCGACGCCTTCCACGTCATGCTGCCAAGGACGTTGATCAGTGAAGCGCCGACGCGGAGGCCGCCAGGAAGCTGAAGCACGCCGCCCAGATCCACGCCGTAGCCGGTTCCGGGAGCGTTGCTGCCCAGCAGGTCACCGACTCCGTTCACCTTGTTGGTGCCGGAGAAATCGGTGTAGATCGTCTCGCCCGCGGCATGCGCATTGAACCCGGTGGCGGAAACGACCTGGAAACGGGTCGACGTATCGGCGACGCCGTAGCCCAGCCCGAAGCCCCAGACCTTCTTGAAGGTGCCGCCCACGGAGAGCCGGCCGACGGCCAGGCGAATCGGCCACCCCGCCGACAACGCCAGCGTCGTGGCGGCCCAGCCGCTGCCGCCGGTGCCGGCGCCGCTGAACAGCTGAGACGGATTCGACGCGTTGCCGTTCAGCGCCAGCGCCACGGCATCCTTGCTGAGCTGGCCCTGGACCTGTGCGGCGCTGGCGATCGACAGGGCAAAGTGACTGATCGACAGGCCGAAGGGAGCGGCCCCGACGATTTCGCGCAGGCCCAGCGTGCCGTTCACCTTGCCTAACAAGTACGACTTGTCGGCCGGCGTCAGGAACTTGTCGGCGTATTTCTCGAAGTCGCCGAGTCCCCAGGCGCTGCTGCCGAATTCCATCGAGGCCTGCGGCAGCCCGATGGTGAGGCCGGGGTTGCCGGGTGCACCGAGGACGGCCGGGTTCCACGCCGCCGCTTCGTAGCCGCGGGCGACGACGGTGTAGGCGCCGAGGCCGAGGCCGCGGACCGAGGTATTGGGGAGCTGGGCCGCCAGCGCGCTGGGCGCGAGGAGCAACAGCGGCAATAACGAGCGTCGCATGATCGCCTCCTAGCGCGAAACGTGGATGAGTGAGATCACGGCCAGCTTGACCGTGATGGTGCCGTTGGCGGCGGTCACGGTGACGTTTCCGGGCCCCGGATTGCTCACCGTGCCGCTCAGCTTCACGAACAGCGCGCCGTTGTCGTTTGCGGCCGCGCGCACCATGGCGAGGTTCGCTCCGCCGGCGGTGGCCACCGTGGTATCCGACGCGGCGGCGAAGGTCACCGGGATGGTGATCGTCGACGCGCCGAAGGCGTTCGTCGTGTCGATCTGGAGCGACATGTTCCCGCTGAGCGCGAGCGACGGCTGCTTGATCAGCGTCATCTGCACCGAACCGGTGTCGGCGGCGTTCTGGAGCAATGAGCCCACGGACTGGTTCAGCGAGTCACGCTGGGTCGGAAAACTCACCGGCACGGAGAAGCCGGAGGGAATGACGCTGGGTGGCACCACCAGTGACTGGCTGGGCAGGGGCACATTCCAGTCGGCATCCCACTGCGGAAGCAGCGGGATATCCTTGCACGCGCTTGTGACCATGATCACAAGAGCGGCCACGAGTGGTCGCTTCATGACAGAGTTCATGGGTCCTACAGTATGGAAGGGGCGGTGCTCACGCCACACCCTGGGTCACGCGATCAGCGTGCGAGCAGTCCCAAGGCGCGTGAAATAGGCAGTCCGACGATGGCGCGGCCGCCGGATCCGACCCGGCCGCCGTACTCGATACCCAGCACCTTGCCGTCGCGATCGAAAATGGGCGATCCCGACGCGCCGACGCCGCTGAAGGCGTCGAGCTCGATTTCCGAATCGGGAACCACCTTGACGATGGTTCCGGTAACCAGCGTGGCGTGCGTCCCGCCGCCCGGAAATCCGATCAGCGCGATCGGCGCGCCCTCGGCGGGCGCCGCGGCGGCGAATCCGGCGATGACGGGGAAGGGACCGTGCGACTCGAGCTGCACCACGGAGATGTCGGCGTCGGGAGAGCTCTTCACCAGGCGCGCGGGGAGCACTTCGGGCGAGCCGGAGAACTGCACCGCGATATCGCGCACCGGGCCGCCATCCTCGCAGGTAGTGACGTGGCGGTTGGTGAGCATCAGGCCGGTGGTATCCACCGAGAATGCCGTGCCGGTCCACATCTTGGTGGTGTCGGCGCAGCGCACGAAGATGATCGAGATCGCCGAGTCGTTGCGGTTGCGGATCGCGGTATAGTCGACCCCTTGGGCCGCGCGGATGGCGGCCGACCGGCGGGTGACCGTGTCGATGCGCGATACGATGATGGCCCGCTTCGCCGGGTCGTGCTCGGCGGCGAGCTGCGCCTGGAGCGAGGTCTTCTCCGAGTCGGTGTGGCTCTTGAGCCGCTGCATCGCGAGCAGCTCGAAGCGCAGCGAATCGACCTGGTGCTGCACCCCGGTGATCACGACGTTCGACTGGCGGCCTTGCCAGATCACGACGCCGACGGCGCCGATGATCAGCAGCAGCAGCGCGACCGACAGCGCGCGGAAGCGCGATTTTTCGTGCGCCACTTCGGCCCGCAGGACCGAGGTCTTGGAGGGCGGCGCGGCGATGGGCCGCAGCGGGACGGCCGGCGTGAGATCGGGATCGCGCTGCTGCCTCCTGGGCGAAGCACCTTCGACGACCGGCAGGCCTTCGGGCTTGGTCGCATTCACCTTCGGCGCGTCTTGCGCGGCCCGCGCGCCCGGCGCGGGAGCATGCACCGCCTGCATGATCACTTCCGCTTCGTCGTGCTCCTCGCGCACCAGATGGAAGCTCACCTCGGGGCCGTGAACCCCGAACCGCATGGCGTCGCCGTCCTTGAGGGGCCGGTCGCCGGTCAGCTTGTCGCCGTTGACGAAGGTGCCGTTGGTGCTGCCGAGGTCGCGCAGGATGAAGGAATCGCCGGTCTTCACGATGGCGGCATGGCGGGTCGACGCGTCGAGATCCTTCTCGGCGTCGAAACGCACATCGCTCAGCGGATGGCGGCCGATGCCGATATAGGATTTGTCGTAGACGTCGCGCTGCCCGGCGCGAGCCCCCGAAATGATCCGCAGTTCACACTTCAAGCCGCAGTCCTCAGAAGGGCCACCAGGATTTCTTCTTGGGCTGCTCCTGCGCCGGCACCGCCTGCGTCACGGCCTGTGACGGGTCCAGCACGCCGGCGTTTTCCGGTGGCGACTGCGGCGACGGTGCACTGGCGTTCGGCTCGGTCTTTCTCTGTCCACGGTACACAGGAACCGGCTCCGTCGTCGACTCGGTATCGAGCAGCGGATACACCTGGTGTCCCACCGCCTCGGCGCCGTCGGGGTCGGGGATGTCGCCGCCGAACCGGGCCACGATGCAGGTGATGTTGTCCGGGCCGCCGCGGCTGTTGGCCAGCTCGATCAGCTCCTTGCAGACGCTGACCAGGTCGGGTTGCTCGCTGACGACCTTGAGGATGTCGTCCTTGGGCACCAGGCCGGAGAGTCCGTCCGAGCACATCACCAGGACGTCGCCTTTGCGCACATCCTGCCGCGTCAGGTCCACCTTCACGTTCGGATCGGGACCCAGCGCCTGGAGGATGATGTTCCGCCGCTCGCTGACGGCGGCCTCCTCCTCGGTCAGCTCGCCGGCATCCACCAGCCGCTGCATCAGCGACTGATCCTTGGTGATCTGGGTGATCTTGCCGGCGCGGATGAGGTAGCCGCGGCTGTCACCGATCTGGCTGACGTACAGCGCGCCCTCGAAGACGCCGGCGGCGGTGGTCGTGGTGCCCATGCCGCGATGCTCGGGATGGGTCCGGGCGTAGTCGTGGATCCGGCTGTTGGCGACCTCGACGGCTTCCTTCACGCGGAACGCAAAGCGCTGTTCGGTGACCTCGGGATCGTTGAACCACTCGCTGATCATGTGGCCGTAGATCGAATCCACCGCGAGGTCGCTGGCGATTTCGCCGGCGGCCGCGCCGCCCATGCCGTCGGCGACGACGAAGAGCGTGCCCCGCGGGCCCACCTCGTGCTCGCGCACTTCGGGCTGGAGCGAGGCGATGCGCCGGGTGAGATCGGCGACCAGGAAGCTGTCCTCGTTATGGTCGCGGGTCTTGCCGACATCGGTGCGGCCGAAGACTTCCACCTTGAGCGGGCTCATGGCGTGGCCCCGAGGTTCCGGATTCCCTGCTCAATGATGGTGTGCTGTTGCGGGGTGGCGGCGTGCTCGAGCGCCTTCCGGTACCAGGCAATGGCGCTGTCCGGGTTCGCGGCACCGGCCAGGGTGGTGGCGACCATGATCGCGGCCGACGCGCGCTGCTGTTCGTTGATCGCGCCGCTCGGCGCATTGAAGACCGAGCGCGCCAGCTTGCGCGCCGTCCCCAGCTCATCGGTGTCGAAGGCGTCGTTATAGGCCTTGATGGTGTCTGCCCAGCTGGCGGCGTGCGACGCCGACGACGAAGGCGGCGGTGGCGGCGTGGGAGCCGGTCCCGGGTGCGAGCTCTGCGGCACCACCTCGTTAGGCCGCTTGCTGCTGCCGGGGGGCGCGGCCGGCGGCATCGCCGTGGGCGCCGCGGGCGGTGTCGCCGTATTGGCCCCCACCAGGTGCGTGGTGGTGTCGGGGTTGATGATCGCGCCCTTGTTCTTGTTCATCATGAGCGCGGCGACGGCTATCACCGCGAAGAGGCCGCCGCCGGCGCCGGCGATGATGCCGAACGGCAGGCCCTTCTTGGCCTGCTCGGGGGTCGCCGTGGGCCCGGTCTTCCGCGGCCTGGGCGCCGGCTTCTTGCCGGCCGGCTGCGCCTTGGTGGCCTGGGTCAGCTCCTGCTGCGACATGATGTGGGTCGCGCCCTCGTGGGCCGGCTGAATCCGGGTCGACGGCATCGCCATCCCGGCCACCGCGTCCATCGAATCGCGGCCGAATTCCGACGCGCTCTGGTAGCGCTCGGCGGCGACGCGGGCCAGCGCGGTATTCATCACCAGCTGGAGCTTGGGCGGGAACTCGATGTCGTCCCGCGCCTCGGCGAGCGGCATCGGATCGTCGGTGAGCCGCTTGATCATCGTCTCCTGGGCGCTGTCGGCCTGGAAGGGAAGGGTGCCGGTCAGCATCCGGTAGAAGACGAGGCCTAACGAGTAGATGTCGCTGCGCCCGTCGAGCTTGTCGCCGGAGAGCTGCTCGGGGCTCATGTATTCCGGGGTGCCGACGACCAGTCCGGTCTTGGTCACCTTCTGTCCCGGCTCGTCGCCGCCCACGGCGCGGGCGATGCCGAAGTCCACGACCTTCACCACGTCGTCCCCGCCCTTGCCCTGGACGATCATGATGTTGTCGGGCTTGATGTCGCGGTGGACGATGCCGAGATCGTGGGCGGCCTGCAACGCATCCGCCGACTGCCGGATGATGTTGGCCGAGCGCACGGCGGGGACGGCGCCTTCGCTCTCCACCAGGTCCTTCAGCGACTTCCCCTCGATGAATTCCATCGCCAGGTAGATGAGCCCGTCGCTGGTCTCGCCGAAGTCGAAAATCTGGCAGACGTTGGGATGGGAGATCCGGGCGGCGTTCGACGCCTCGCGGTTGAATCGCGCCACGGCGTCGGGATCGTTCGCCATCGACGCCATCATCACCTTGATGGCGCTCTTGCGGCCCATCTTCACGTGCTCGCCGAGATAGACGGCGCCCATGCCGCCCTCGCCGAGCTTCTTGATGATGTGATAACGGTCGGCCACCACCTGGCCGACGAGATCCGCCGACGCCGCCTTGGCGCGCAGCGTGGCGCCGTCGGCGGCGCAGAACTTGGTGTTGTCGGGATATTCCCGGCTGCACGTCGGGCAGGTCTTCACGCGATCTCGATCGTCATGAGCTTGTCGCCGACCAGGATCTTGGAGCCCTTCTTCAGTACGATGTCGCCCCGCGAGGCGATGGCGACGCCGTTGCGGCTCCCCGCATCCTGGACCACGAAGTCGGCGTCCTCGGAGCGGATGATCGCGTGCGCGCCGCTCATCGACGGATCGTAGGGGAACGACCAGTCGCCCCGGTCGCGCCCGACGGCGACGTCACGTCCGGGCGAGAGGTGCAGCACGTCGCGCACCGAGCCGTCGGCCCGGAGCTGCGCGATGCTGGCGATGTCGGCGCTGGGGACCAGCGAGCCCATGCGGCGGGTCGCGTCCGCTTCCGGTGGATGCGGTCCGGGATAGCCGAGACGCCGGAAGCGCAGCAGCTGCGATCCGACCAGGACGAGATCGCCGTCCACCAGCCGGTGCGGTCCGTCGAGAAAGATCCAGGTCCCGTTGCGCGAGCCGAGGTCGCGCATGGTGAGCTTGTTGTCTTTCCAGATGAAGAGGGCGTGGATCGGCGAGAGGTAGGGATCGTCGCCGAAACTGATATCGGCGCCGGCCCGTCCCACCGTCGTCTCTTCGCCCACCAGCGGATGCTTGGCGCCCTTCGTGCCGGCGTCGTCGAGCAACACCAGCGTCGCCGGCGGCTTGGGGCCGGCGGTCCGCGCCGAGAATACCGCCGTGGCCTCGTGCGGCGTCGTTCTGGCCCCGGCGCCGGCCTTGAGGGGCGTGGCGCAATTGGGACAGAACTTGAAATCACCGCTGATCGCGGTGCCGCAGTTGGGACAGGTTGGAATCGTCTCGGTGGCCACGGCCGCCTTGCCAAGGTTGGCGCCGCAGAAGGCGCAGAACGGCATCGAGCTGTCGATGGCGTGCCCGCAGGTGGGGCATTGCATATCGCCCGCCCCTTCGGGCGCTGCCGCATAAACGCGCGTCGAGGGCACTCCCCCCTCAACCGGGGTCGCCGCGGCCATGGCCGATGTACTCATCGGCTTGCCGCAGTCCATGCAGAACCGGGAGCCGTCATCGTTGCGACGCCCGCAGTGGGCGCAGATCGTCACAGGCCGAAGGGCCTCCGCAGTGCACGCTTGAGGGGGCTTGGTCGCACGCTCATGGGCCCTCGTCGGGCGCGGCTCAAAATGCGCTAAATTGACGGTACTACGCAAGTTGGTGATGTTGGAGCCCATGCCGCTCGGCCGTTCCCCTTACATCTATATGCTGGCGGTCCTGGCTGGGGTGGCCCCCGCTTTGGCGCAGCAACGGCCGCTGCCCGCTATCCCCCGCGTGCGCGGGCCCCTCGCCTTGCGGATCGTCTATCCCCCCGCCGGCGCCGCCATCGCTGCCCGGGACAGCAACTTCATCTTTGGCCAGACCGGCAGCGGCGATGCCTCCCTCACGATCAACGGCGACACCGTTCCCGTCGCGCCTAACGGCGCCTTTCTGGCCTTCATTCCGGTTCCAGCCGGCGACAGCGTCGGCGTCTATCACATCGTGGCCCGCTCCGGCGCCGACAGCGCGGTTCTCGACCATCTGGTGCGCCTGCCCCGGCGCTTCATTCCGCCGATGGGTCTGTGGCTCGACCGCCTTTCGCTCGAGCCCCGCGGCACCAGGTGGGCCGAGCCGGGGGAAATGATCCGCGTCTCGGCGCGGGCGGCTCCGGGATCTGATGTGTGGCTGCACCTCCCCGATGGCACGGTGATTCCCCTCGCTCCGGACACCGGATCGCTGGCCCCGGAGTACACGCCCTTCGACCGGCGGCCGAGCCGCGTTCCCGACATCGAGATCGCGCGCTTCGCCGGCGTCTTTCCCGCCGCCCTGCTCGGCGCGCCGCTGCCGCCGGTTACCACACCGCGCATCCCGGCGATTCCGCGTGCGCCCGGCAGCGACGATTCGACGCTGGCGCAGATCGTCGCGATTCGCGGCGCCGACACCGTCCGCGAGCGGCTGCCGCTGCGCCTCACCATGCTCGACCCGGCCCGCCGCACCGTCGTGGTGCTCGACGACGACACCGCCCACCTCGGCAACACCGACGGCTTCGCGGTGGGCAAGCCGGTGCCCGACGGGACCTACGAATGGTTCTTCAGGAACGGCACCGTGGCCGCGATCAGCGGACGGGCCGGCGATCATGTGCGCGTCGCGCTCTCGCCGCTGGCCTCGGCGTGGGTCGCGATCGGCGATGTTGGGGGAACGCTGGCGCCGGGAACGCCGCCGCCCTTTTCGCGCGTCGCGCTGGTCAGGCTGACGCCGGGCGATTCGTCGGTGGTCGCGCGCGTCGCCCTGACCTCGCGCATTCCGATCAGGGTGGAAGAAGGCGAGCGGTCGCTGACGCTGCGCTTCTACGGCGCGCGCGCCGATCTCGACTGGCTCCAGTACGGCGGCACGGATCCCCTGGTGCGCCGGATGTCCTGGTCGCAGCCGAGCGAAAGCGAAGTCACCGTCACCTTCGAATTGAACGGACCGGTCTGGGGGTATCGGACCCGCTGGCAGGGAACCGATCTGCTGTTCGAGATCCGGCGTCCGCCGAAGATCGACCGGGCGCGTCCGCTGCGCGGCCGCCTGATCGCGATCGATCCGGGTCATCCGCCCGTCGGCGCGACCGGACCCACCGGCTTCCAGGAGAAGGACGCCAATCTCGCCATAAGCCTCGCGCTCGCGAAAATGCTGACCCGCGCCGGTGCGCATGTCGTCATGACCCGCAGCACCGACACCGCGATCGGCATCTACGAGCGCACCAATCTGGCCGAAGCCGCGGGCGCCGAGCTGCTGGTGTCGATCCACAACAACGCCTTTCCCGACGGCGTGAATCCCTGGGCCAACAACGGCACCAGCGCCTACTACTTCCATCCCCGCTCGGCGCGGCTGGCGATGCTGGTCCAGGATTCGATGCTGAAGCAGATGGGATTGCCCAATCTCGGCGTGGGCCGCGGCGACCTGGCGCTGGTTCGGCCGACGTGGATGCCCGCGGTGCTCTGCGAAGGCGCGTTCCTGATGATTCCCGAGCAGGAGAATGCGCTGAAGACGCCGTCGTTCCAGGAGCGCTATGCGCGTGGGGTGATGCGGGGGATTGAAGCGTTCCTGCGGGAGACTGGCGCGGCACGATGAGACCGGCAGAAGGGCAGACGGGAAGACGGGCAGTCCGCCAACAGTTGTCGCGAGCCGCGATCGCTCTCATGGCGGCCTGCTCACTGCCCGTCGGCCCGTCCGCCCGTCTACAGGCCCAGGTTGATCCCACCGGCCGTTGGCGCACCTTCGAGACGGCGCATTTCAACGTCCACGTGCGCGAGGAGTACGCCGCGCTCGGTCCGCGCGCCGCCGGCGAGGCCGAGGCGGCGTGGGCCGCGCTCGCGGCGCTGCTGCCGCCGCCGCATCGGCGCATCGAGCTGGTGATCGCCGACAACATCGACGATCCCAACGGCTACGCCTCGACCTATCCGTTGCCCAACATCGTCGTCTACGCGATTCCTCCGGCCGGCGACGTCGAGCTGGAGTCCTACGACCGCTGGCTGCGCCTCGTCATCACCCACGAGCTGAGCCACATCTTCCACCTCGACCAGGCGCGGGGTTGGTGGGCGCTCGGCCGCTCGGTGCTGGGCCGCGCACCATTTCTCTTTCCCAACGACTACACGCCGCCCTGGATGCGCGAGGGGCTCGCGGTGTTTTACGAAACCCGCCTGACGAGTGCCGGGCGCCTGGGCGCGGCGTATCACCGCGCGGTGGTGGGTGCCGCCGTCGGCGAACAAGGCGGACTCAAGCTCGATGCCGAGAACACGCCGACCGGGATCTTCCCCGCGGGCGTGCGAGCGTACGCCTTCGGCTCCGCGGTCATGGGTGACGTCTCGAAGCGGTTGGGCGACAGCGTCATCGCGCGCTTCGTCAACGCGCTCGCCTCCGAGCCGATTCCGTATCTGGAGATCGGCGCGGCCTGGCGTCGCGCGACCGGCGAAGGGGTCGGCGCGTCGTGGGACTCCGCCCAGCGGGTTGGCGGCGGCAATCTTTTCCAGGATGGCAACTATCCGCCGCCTCCCACGACGCAGCTGAAGGAGCAACGGCTCTCCATCGCGGCGCGCGTCTCGCACGACGGCCGCTACGTGGCTTTCGCCGCCAATGACGGCCGCGACGCAACCCGGCTGATGGTGCTCGATCGCCGGCCAGCCGGAGACACCACACCGCACTGGCGGAAGATCGCGCGACTCAACGACGTGAACGGACTCGCCTGGATGCCGGATGGACGGGTGCTGGTGAGCCAGCTCGAGTACCGCGACCCGTACTCGATTCGCAGCGATCTGTGGACCATCGGGATGGATGGCCGCGCGCGGCAGATCACCCAGGGCGAGCGGCTGCGCGAGCCGGATGTCGCGGAGGACGGCGCCATCGTCGCGGTCCGCACGGTGCCCGGCGGCTCCGAAATTGTCCTGATCGAGCCCGAGGCCGGCGCGCGGGGCGGCGCGGCGGTGATCCGCGGCGGCTACGACGCGAGGCTGAAGGTGATCGCGCCCTCACAGATCGGCGTCGAGTACGCGACCCCGCGCTTCGGCGGACCCGATACCATCGCGGTGGTGCGGGTGCATGGCGGCTGGCACGACATCCGGCTCATCGATCGCTCGGGCGGCACGCTGCGCGACATCACCGCCGACAGCGTTCCCGACATCATGCCCGCCTTCAGTCCCGACGGCGCATGGCTGACCTGGTCGCGCGGAGACGACACGCCGCAGATCGTCGGCATTGCCCTCCGGGAATCGCCCGATCGCATCGTCCAGCTGACCGCCGAGTCATGGGCCGCCTACGCGCCGGCGCCGTTAGGCAGCGACAGCATGTACTACATCTCCTATCACGCCGACGGCTATCGCCTCGACGCGGTGCCGATCTCGGCCACGGAGATATCCCTCGGTGCCCGGCAGGATCCGCAGCACATGGCGCCGCCCGCGCCCGATGCCGGCGCGATCAGGGAGCACGGCTACGATCCGCTTCCGTCCCTGCGTCCGCAGTACTGGGTTCCGCAGGCCTACGCCGAGGCGGGTGGAACCTGGATCGGCGCGCTGAGCGCCGGCAACGATGTGCTTGGCCGGCATTCCTGGGAGGCGACGGCGCTTGCCGGCCTCGGCGCGCTGCGGGGCCACTATTACGGCGAGCTCGCCTATCAGTACGCCGGTATCCGGCATGCGATCGTCGATGCCTCGCTGTCGCATCATCCCTCGCTGCTCATCGTGACGCAGAACACGCCGGCCGGTCCCGGCAATCCGACCACCGCCTGCTGCAACAACGATGACGCCTGGAATGCCGGCGTCACGCTCATCCGCCGCCGCTGGCGCACCCAGGCGGCGCTACGCCTTGGCGTCGAGCTCACCGACGACATCCAGGCCGAGCGCCGTGGCGCGTCGTTGAGCGGCTCGCTGACCCATATCATCACACCGGCCCTGGCGGTCTCGCCGCAGGATGGCTGGCAGGTGGGTTTTCACCTGCGGCACCGGGAGCGCATGCAAGGACCGCTCCAGTCCACCGAGACGGTGGTGCAGGCGAGCGGCTATCTCTCCGCCGCGTCGCGCGGATTCGCCCGGCAGGTGTTCGCGATTCACGGCGCCTTCGGCACCGTCTCCGGGACCGACCCGGTGGTCTTTTCGGTCGGCGGCGTGTCGAGTGGCGGGGTGGATTTTCTACCCGGCGTCGCTCTGGGCGGCGGGCTGCGCACCTTCCAGGTTCGCGGCTACGCACCCGGCGCGCTGATCGGCCGTCACGCGATGAGCCTGTCGCTCGAGAATCGGGTGCCGCTGGCGCTCATCGATCGCGGCCTGGGCATGCTGCCGCTCGGTCTCGACAAGATCTCCGCGTCGCTCTTCGCCGACGGCGCGCTGGCGTGGTCGGCGCAGCATTGTCCCGACTTCGTCATCAACAGCGGCAGTGACGAGGCGTGCGCCACCGGCATCTGGTCGGTCGGAGCGGAGCTGGTGAGCGATGTTGCAATCGGTTACGAGTACCTCCTTCGCCTGAGGACCGGTGCTGCCTTGCGAGTGAGCGACGGCGGGCGGGCGGGTGTGTGGATCGCCCTTGGCACAGCCTTCTGACGTTCCGATTGGGCAAGAGCGCGGCGGGCTCGCGCGTCTTTCCCGTATATTCCTCTTCATGCGACGCCTGACGATTCTGCTCGCAGCGCTGCTGGCAGCCGCGGCACCGACGGTGCGCGCGCAGCAGCCCGCCGAGCGGGCGTCGCTGGATTCGATGCGCACCGGCTTCGGCGCGATCAGCGACTCGATGTGGCTCCTCAACTACGAGCGGCAGCGGATCGCGGTAGCCCGGGTGGACCGCGACAATCCGGTGATCCACATGGAGCTGGGGTTCGTCTCCTACCGGCTCGGCGAAATCACCGGCGCCAAGAAGCGCTACCAGGACGCCGCCAGCGAATTTCAGTGGGCCTCCGATCTGCGTCCCGCGTGGCCGTACGCCTGGTATTTCCTCGGACTCGCGGAGCTGTCGACGGGCGAAGCCGATCTGATCATCGTCGAAAATATCCGCCAGCTGCTCGGCCTCGACGCGTTGTCGCTGGCGGCCCGGCATTTTGCCCGCGCGATCGAAGCCGATCCCAGCTTCAGCATGGCGCTGGTGGACCTGGCCAACACGGCGATGAAGCAGCGGATCTCGCCCCGGCTGGTGATCGCCCAGGCGGCGCTGCGCCAGGCGGCGTCGACCGCGGCGGGCCGCGTCCCCGCGGTGCAGCTGGTCCGGGGCCGCATCGAGCGGCGGCTGCTGGAAAACGACTCGGCGCTGGCGGCCTTCCACGCCTTCCTCTCGTTAGGCGGCGACTCGGGGGTCGGCGGCATCGAGCTGGCCCGCACCTTCGCCCAGAAGGGGCTCGAGGATTCTTCGGTGGCGGCCTATTTCTCCGCCGTCGGCCGCCGGCTCAGCGACACGGCGCGGATCGAGGTGCGCCGCGATCTGCACTGGTTCGCCACGCCGGGCGAGCTGGCCGAGTGGGATGCCGTGCGCCCCGACAGCATGGTGAGCTGGCTGCGGCGCTTCTGGTTCGGGCGCGACCTCAGCGACGGGCGGCGCCCCGGCGAGCGGCTCCCCGAGCAGCTGCGCCGCTACCAGTACGCGGTCCAGAATTTCGGCCTCGCCAGCCGCCACCGCGGCTTCGACGTGGCGTTCGCCTTCAGCGACTCGACCCAGCAGGAATTCGACGACCGCGGCCTGGTGTACCTGCGCCACGGCGCGCCCGACCAGCGGACCCAGTTCTCGGCGACGGGCGTCGAGCCTAACGAGAGCTGGCTGTATCGCGGCGGCGAGCCCGACGGCACCGACATGATCCTCCATTTCGCCGCGATCAACGACGTGCAGGATTTCCGGCTGGTGCAGAGTCTCCTCGACGTCTGCGCCCGGCGCGGTCCCGGCTTCGACGCGATCCCGCAGACGACGAGCACGCTGAACGGCTCGCAGCGCGACTGCGTGCAGTCACGCGCCCAGCTCTCGGATCTCTACCAGCGCCTGGCCCAGGCCAGCGACGATCTCTCCCCCAATCTCTGGGCCGGCGAGCGGCGGCAGTCGATGGAAGGCGTGCACCACGCCATCTCCACCGATTCCTACGCGCTCCAGTTCCAGTCGGAGCTGCACCCGGTCGTCTCGATCTTCGCCGTCGCCGACGCCACCATGCATCCCGAGCTGCACCTGGTCTTCGCGGTACCCGGCGCGCGGCTGCATCCTCGCGACGCCGGCGGGTCGGTCACCTACCCGCTGGCGCTGCGGATGCTGGTCTACGATTCGAGCGGGCGGCTGGTCGGGGCGCTCGACACCATCCGCGTGTTCCGCGCCTCGGGTCACATCGCGGCGGGCTCGTATCTCACCGAGCAGCTCTCGATGAAGGTGCCGGCGGGGAACTACCTCTACTCATTCGTGATCGAGGAGCCGGGCGAGTCGGCGGGCGACGTGGTGCACCGCAAGGAGCTCGAAATCCCGCGGCTCGACACGCTGTTCGCGGCCAGCGACGTGATCCTGGGACGCGAAGGGAGCGGCCTGATCTGGCGCCGGCCCGAAGGCGAGGTCGCGCTCAATCCGCTGATGCGGTATCCCAAGGACGGCGCGGCGACCATCTACTACGAACTCTACGGGCTGCCCCAGGCGGCGCACGTCGCGACCCGGGTGCGCATCACGCGCGCCGGCGGCCGGTCGGTTTTCCACCGCGTCTTCGGCGGCGGCGGCGGAGCCGATCTGGCCTACGAGACGGTGACCGATTCCCCGATTCGCACCCGGGTAAGCCAGCACCTCGACCTCAAAGGTCTCGCCCCGGGACACTACGTGCTCCGCGTCGAGCTCACCGATCCCGAGTCGCAGAAGACGCTGGTACGCGAGAGCCCCTTCGACATCGACGCCGCCCACTCGTCTTGACACCCCTCTCCGAGGGGGCCTAAGTTCACTACCCGTTTGCCCTTAAGCTCGATTCGCATCTGCCAGGAAACTCATGTTCTGTTCGCGGTGTGGTGAGCAGGTCGATACGTCCAGCCGGTTCTGTCCGAGGTGCGGGCAGGACCTGACGGCGCTCACCGGCGCCGGCAAGTCGGGCGCGACCGCGCCGATGACGGCGCAGCCGCCCCAGGAAAACGAGACCGAGCTGGTCCGCGACGCCCTCAAGGACGAGTACGAGCTGGAGAAGGAGCTGGGCCGCGGCGGCATGGCGGTGGTATACAAGGCGCGGGACAAGCAGCTCGACCGCGAAGTCGCGATCAAGGTTCTCCCCTTCAGCCTGAGCTTCGACGCCGAGTTCGTGGAGCGCTTCCAGCGCGAGGCGCGCACCGCGGGCAAGCTCGAGCATCCCAACATCATCCCGATCTACCGGGTCGGAAAATCGGGCCGGGTGATCTTCTTCGTGATGAAGTACATCCGCGGCAAGTCGCTGTCCGGGGTGATCGAGAATCGCGGCGCGCTGCCGGTGGCCGAGCTCAAGCGGATGCTGACGGAGAGCGCGGGCGCGCTCGGCTACGCCCACAAGCACGGCATCGTGCACCGCGACATCAAGCCCGACAACATCATGTTCGACGAGCTGGGGCAGGCGATCGTCGCCGATTTCGGCATCGCCAAGGCCCAGTCGGGCGCCAAGCTCACCGGCACCGGGATGTCGATCGGCACCCCGCACTACATGTCGCCGGAGCAGGCCCGGGCCCAGAACCTCGACGGCCGCTCCGACCTCTACTCGTTAGGCGTCGTCGCCTACCAGTGCCTCACCGGCCACGTCCCCTTCGACGGCGAGGACAGCTTCTCCATCGGCTACAAGCACATCATGGAGGAGCTGCCGATTCCCTCGCTCGAATCGGCCGAGCAGCGGGAGATCTTCCCCATCATCCAGAAGATGATGGCCAAGAAGCCCGATGACCGGTACCAGACCGCCGACGAGGTGATCCGCGCGCTCGAGGGCGGCGTCCACGCGATGGACATGTCGACCATGCCGACCCGCGCGATGGAGCCGCTCAAGCCGGCGGCCAAGCCGGCCCCGCCGATGACCAGCATGCCGACCACGCCGTTGCCGCGCGCGTCGGCGTCGATGGGAAAGCCCAAAGAGGCCTCGGCCCCGGCGGCGAAGACCGAACGGTCCAGCGCGCCCGAGCGGCCCAGCTTCAAGCCCAAGGAAGTCACGCCGAAGAAATCGAGCCTGATGCCGGTCGGCATCGCCGCGCTGCTGATACTGGCGTTAGGCGGCCTCGGCTACTGGAAGTTCGCCATGAACCACGGGCCCCAGCAGGTCGCCGCCGCGCCCCCCGCGGCGCCCGCGCCCGGCACCGATTCCTCGGTTCGCGATACCTCCAAGGCGGCCCACGATACCTCGCACGCCGCCGCGCCCGCCGCGGCGCCGGCCCCCGCGCCGCCGCCGGCTCCCGAGCCGCCGCGCCATGGCACGTCGCGCACCCCGGGCCACACCACCACGCCGCCGCCGGCGCCGGTCGCCGCGCCCGCGGCCGCGCCCGCTTCCGCTCCGGCCAACGGGCCGCACGGCACCATCGCGATCGACGGCAACATCCCCAACGGCGCGCAGATCAAGGTCGACGGCAACCTCCAGACCAGCCGCCATTTCAAGGTGCCGGCCGGCCAGCACAACGTGGAAATCGTGGCGCAGGG
>DASXPG010000124.1:0-2579 GCA_036493755.1 Gemmatimonadales bacterium | reverse complement strand
CGCCGGCCACGGGCATCACCCAGGCGGTCTACCCGGTCGCGCGCGAGGTGAAGTCGGCCCTGCTGCTGGAGCTGTTCAAGCGGGAAGAAGTGCACGACGCGATCGTGTTCACCAGGACCAAGCACCGCGCCAACCGGCTGTCGGAATACCTGGCGAAGCACGGACTGCCTAACGCCAAGATCCACGGGAACCGCAGCCAGAACCAGCGCACCGAGGCGCTCGCGGGTTTCAAGGATGGCAAGTTCCGCGCGCTGGTGGCGACCGACATCGTGGCGCGGGGGATCGACGTCGAAGCGCTGGGTCACGTGGTGAACTTCGATGTGCCCGCGTCGCCCGACGACTACATCCACCGGGTGGGGCGGACGGCGCGCGCCGAGACCACGGGGGACGCCTTCACCTTCGTGTCACCCGACGAAGAGGGCGATATCGCGGCCATCGAGCGGGTGGTGGGGAAGCGGCTGCAGCGGGTGATCCTGCCGGGCTTCGATTACAGCCACAAGCCGGCGGAAAAACTGGAGGTGCCGCAGGCCGAGCGGCTCGCCGCGCATCGGGCGCGCAAGCAGGCCGACCGGGCCCGCGCGAGGGAGAAGGAATCGCGGCGTACGCAGGGTACGGGCGGGCAGAGCGCACGCGGCCGCGCCGCGACCCCGACCCGCCACGGCCCGCCGGGGAAGAGCGCCCCTCCCGCGGCACCCGCCGCCGAGAAGCCGGCACGGCCGGCGTCCCCGATGCGGCCCTTCAACCGCAGAGGCCGTTAGGCAGATCGGACCGGCTGGAACCGTCGGGCGGTCAGCGGCCCGATGCCAGCTCGGCTTCGAAGCGCGCAAACCCCGGCCGCAGGCGCACAGGATCAAAGCCGGGACTCTGCATCAGGTCCCAGACGTGCAACCCCTGCGGCTCGATCCGCTCCAGGATGTCGAGGGCACGGCTCTCATTTCCCAGCGACGCCCAGGCCAGCGCGGTCCACCCGGCGCTCCACGTCAGCCGCGCCGGCGCGGCCGGCAGTGCCGCGGCCAGCCGCTCGACTTCGGCACGCGCGGCGGTGCTGTCGCCGCGACGTGCCAGCATCGCGATCAGCGCGGTGCTCTCGAATCCATCATCGTGCTCGGCGCGGGCATCGAGCCACGCGCCGGTGGTGTCGCCGGCCATCAACCTTCCCCATGCGCGCACCGGACGCAGCAGCCGCGTCGTGGGATCGTTGGCTATCCCGGTATCCGCCTGGGCGATC
Source organism: Gemmatimonadales bacterium (assembly GCA_036493755.1). GTDB lineage: Bacteria > Gemmatimonadota > Gemmatimonadetes > Gemmatimonadales > JACORV01 > DASXPG01. The sequence goes on along the minus strand of DASXPG010000124.1, from coordinate 1,351 downwards.
GCCGCGTCCGGCTGATGGTTCATCAGCAGGACCCAGGCAAGGGTGAAGCGCGAAATGGTCCGCTCGGGATCGACGGCCACCGCACGGTGCAGCATCAGGAGCGCCGAGTCGGGTTTTCCCAGTCCTTCCAGCGAAAAGCCGAACTGGAGCATTGCCTCGGGGTCGCGGGGCGCGAGGCGTAGCGCGCGGGCGAATGCCTCGCGCACGCCGGCGTAGGTGCGCGCGTTGGCGAAGCGCAGCATGAATGCCCGCGACGTCCAGGCGTCCGCGAGACTGGAATCGAGCTCGATGGCCCGGTCCGACGCCGCCAAGCCGAGCCGAATCGAGGAGTCGATGTCGAAGGAAGGCCAACCCCAGTCGAGAGCGACAGCGTAGGCCAGGGCAATGCGGGCGTGCGCGGCCGCGAACGACGGATCCAATCCGATCGCCGCCTCATACTTGCGCAGCGCCGTGCGCACGTCATCCGGTGTGCGCCGCGCGAGATGGAAGTTGCCTTGGAGAAAGAGGTCGTAGGCCTCGGGATTCGTGGACGGACGCCGTGGCTGCGATCTCGTTCCCGGCAGCAGCCGCCCGGCGATCTCGCGGGCCACGCTGTCGGCGATCGCCGTCTGGATGTCGAAAAGATCAACGTCCTCGCGGTCGAACTGCGCGGCCCAGAGCGTGGTGCCCGTACTGGCCCGCACCAGCTCGACGGAAACCCGCAGCCGGCGTCCGGACCGCGCCACCGAGCCGCTCACGAGGTTGGCGACCTTCAGGACGCGTCCCGCGGAATCGGGCGGCGTGCTGCGCCCCCGCAGTCGCTCGACGGCCGAGATGGACTTGACCGCAAGACGCTGATCTTGCGTGAGGCGGGTGATGATCCCTTCCGTAATGCCGTCGCCGAGGTAGGCATCGGCGGTGTCGGACGACCGGCTCGCGAAGTAGAGCACGGCGACGCTGCGGGGAGGCGTCGGCCCGGCGCGAGTAGCAGCGCAGGGCGGCGGAGTTCCGTCCGGGCATTGCAACGCCACGATGAGCGCGAGCGCGAGATTCACAATCCCAAAATAGACTGACCTGCCCTTGGGCGCTGATCAGTCTTGCCGTCCAGGTCTAGCCAGCCTGGAACCAAGTCTAGCGAGTCAGGACAAAATGCCGCGGGTCGTCTTCTCTATGGTAAGTGATGGCATGTCCTTCGACCGTGATCGTGACTGCATAACTGTCACCAGAGCGCTGATACGTGACCCCGGGAAGCGGTACGCCGAGCTGGACGATGGTGTTCGGCAGCTGGCCATTCTTCGCCTGGTACTGGTTGAGGAGGCTGCCCGCGAAGACCAGCGCTTTGCGCGCATCGAGCTCGGCGTCTTCGCCGACC
>DASXPG010000123.1:0-27314 GCA_036493755.1 Gemmatimonadales bacterium | reverse complement strand
CCGACGAATCCCCACGTGTAGACCGGTTGCGCGAGCAGCACCGGCGCGATGCCCCGATCGACATAGGCGAGCTGCGCCGGTAGCGCATCCACCGAGACGATCTTGACGCGATCGGGATTCAGGTCCGAGAGGAGGGTCTGCGTCCAGAGCGGCCACCCACCCACCAGCGCCCAGCCCTTGATGTCGGGATAGGCATTGCCGGCGCGAATCATCTCGGCGGCGGCGTCCTGCGGCGTCTCGATGTGATTGAAAACGCCGACGATGCTGATCCCGGGATGCAGCGCCGCTTCCTGCCTCACACCGGCCACGCGCTTCTGGAGATTGGGCGCGTTCTGGTTGCCGGCGAGAATCGCGATCTTCCCCTTGCCGCCGAGCTGCGCGGACAGCTCCTGCATCAACACCCGGCCCGTCGCCGAGTCGTCCATGCCGTAGAAGCTGAATCGTTTCGACAAGGGCGCATCGCTGTCGAAGGTCATCACCGGCACGCCCCGGTCCACCGCGTCGTTGATCGCGCCGGTGACCTTGCCGGCATCGGAGCAGGAAATGAGAATCGCGTCCGCGCCGTCGTTCACCGCCTGCTGCACGCGCTGGGCCTGGACCTGGCCGTCTTCCACCGGCGGCGTCATCCATACCACGCGCACCGTCATCTGGTTGGCTTGCGACGCGTCGCGCGCCGCCGCCTCCGCGCCGGTCCGCGCCGCGAGGAACACGGGATTGTTCGAGCTCTTGGCGATCACCGCGACGGTCAGCGTGTCGCCGGCATGGTAATGCTTCGGCGCCCGGGCCTCGCCGCCGCCGCGCTTGCAGGCGCCTAACGAGATTGCCGCCATGAGAAGAACCGCTGTCCTGTAGCTCACGCCTTGCCTCCGCTCAAGCGACGCGCCGCCAGGCGCGTGCTCCATTGGTCCACCGCCACCGCCAGCACGATTGCGCATCCCACCACGATCCACTCGTAATTCTGGTCGAAGTGCAGCGTCCGGATCGACTGCCTGATCAGCACGATGAGGAGCGCGCCCAGCGTCGCGCCGATCGCGCTTCCTTTGCCGCCCACCAGCCGTGCCCCGCCCACCACCGCCGACGCGATCACGTACAGCTCGTAGCCCTGGGCGTCGCCCGATGATGACGATCCATAGAAGCTGGCGCCCAGAAAAGCCGCGAATCCGGCGCTGAGCCCCGATACCACGAAGACACCGATCTGGATCCGGTTCAGCGCCAGCCCGGCGAAGCGGCTCGCTTCGACGTTGCCGCCGAAGGCGAAGACATGGCGCCCCATCACCGTGCGCGTCAGGTAGACCGCGCCGGCCGCTGCGCAGACCAGCATGGCGATGACGGGCACGGGGTACAGCCCTTCGCCGAGCCCCAGCGGCGCCTTCGCCAGCGCCGTCAGCGATCCCGGCACCAGGATGCTTTCGGCGTGACTGGCCACGAAGGCGATGCCGCGCAGCACCCACATGGTGCCTAACGTGACGATGAACGAGTGCACGTTGAGTCCCACGACCAGCACGCCATTGAGCAGACCGCACAGCAGGCCGACGCCCAGGCAGATCGCGAGGCCGAGGAGCACCTGGGCCGCGCCCGCCATCGGGCCGAGGCCGCGCAGCAGCAGCGCCATCGTCACCCCCGCCAGCGCGTAGACCGATCCCACCGAGAGATCGATTCCCGCCGCGATGATGACCACCGTCGCGCCGATGGCCATGATGGCGAAGAAGCTGGCGTCGGTGCCGGTCTGCATCAGGGTGTACGAATTCCAGAAGTTGTTGACCACCTCGCCGCTGCGACGGTCGACGTGCGATCCGGCCACCAGGACCAGCAGGATGGCCAGCACCACCAGCACCAGCAGCAGCCCCGACTCCTGGGAGTGCGCCAGTTTCCGGCCAAGGCGCCGGATCAATTCGCCGCTCCGGATACCGGGCGCGACGCCGGCTGAAGCGCGCGGAATCGCTGGTACAACTCGTTGTATCGCGCGGCGGCCTTCGCCTCCGGCTGCTCGGCCGCGATGCGCGACAGCGTCTTCGCCGCCGCGGTCTTGATATCCGGGAATGCTCCGGCGCCCACCGCCGCCAGCAGCGCCGCGCCGTATGCCGAGCCTTCCTCGCGATTCACGCGGCACACCGGCAGACCGAATATCTCGGACTGGAGCCGGCGCACGAAAGCATTGCGCGATCCCCCGCCGGTGAGAACCAGCTGTCCGGGCGAAAGCCCCAGCTCGCGCAGAATCGACAGCGAATCGCGGAGCGCGAAACAGATGCCTTCGAGAACGGCACGCGTAAGATGGGCGCGGCTGTGCGCCAGGCTCAGGCCGGTGAAAGCGCCGCGCAGCGAGGCATCGCGCCAGGGCGTGCGCTCACCCTGGAGATAGGGCAGAAAGGTCACGCCTTCAGCGCCGGCAGGAACCGACGCCGCCTCTTTCATCAGGATTTCGTTGCGCGCCGGGTCCCGGGAGATTTCTCGCGCCAGCTGATCGCGGAACCAGGCGAATGCGCTTCCCGCCGACAGCACCACGCCGATCACGTACCAGGTATTCGGCGCCACATGGCAGAAGGTGTGGGCCCGCAGTCCCGGATCCACGACCGGCGTCGCCGTTGGCGCCAGGACGGTGCCCGATGTCCCCCAGCTCGCCGCCGCTTCGCCCGGCTCGATCACGCCGACTCCGGCCGCACCACAGGCATTGTCGGATCCGCCGCCGACCACCGGCGTTCCGGCGGCAAGTCCACTCGCAGCCGCGGCAGCCGCGGTGACGCGTCCCAGGATCTCCGCCGATCCGCCGACATCGGCGAGGAGCGTCGGCTGCAATCCGACGGCGCCGAGCATCTGTGTGCTCCACCTCCCCGCCGCGGGATCGAACATCAGGGTCCCGGAAGCGTCCGACGGCTCGGTGGCCAGCGCTCCCGTCAGCCGCAGCCGCACGAAGTCCTTGGCGAGGATCACCTTCGCGACACGTGCGAACGAGGTCGGCTCGTTGTTCCGCAGCCACAGTACCTTGGGGAGGGTGAAGCCCTCGAGCGCCGGATTCGACACCCATTCGCGCAGCCGCTCTTCGCCGCCCGCACGGCGGGTGATTTCGCGGCACTCCGCCGTCGTGCGGCCGTCGCACCAGAGCAGCGCCGGCCGAACCACCTCGTTGCCGCGATCGAGAAACACGCTCGAATGCATCTGGCCGCTGATGCCGACCCCCACCACGCGCGCGCCTTCGGCACGGCCAAGGGCTTCGCGAATCGCCGTGAGGCACGCCTGCCACCAATCCTCGGGATTCTGCTCGGCCCAACCGGGCCGCGGCGTGGAGATCGCCAGGGGCGCCGTCGCGTCGGCCACGACGTCGCCATTCTGCCTGACGAGTACGGCCTTCACGCCGCTGGTGCCGACGTCGAGGCCGAGAAAGCGGTCACCCGCCGTCAACGCACGCCCAGAAGCAGCTCCACGGTGAGCTGATCCAGCCGCTCATAGCCGTAGCCCTGTGCCCGCATCGACGCGAGATCGAATGTCTCGGACTTGAGCGCTTGGGGGTCCCTGCCCGTCTGGCCGTCTGCCCGTCTGCGCAATCCTCCGAGGATATCCTGGATCTCCGGGTCCTGATTGAACCGCGCGACCTTCTCCTCGAGGATGAGCCAGGTGCGCATGCATCCGGCGGCGAAATCCCACACGCCCTTTTCGTCTTCGGTGCGGTAGGCGTGAGCGTCGAAGTGCCGCATTCCGTCCCAGCGCGCATCCTCGAGGAGCTTCACCAGAAAGAAAGCGGCCTTGATATCGTCGCTGCCGAAGCGGAGGTCCTGATCGAAGCGGCCGGGCTTCTGCCCGTTGAGGTCGATGTGAAAGAGCTTCCCGGCTTCCAGCGCCTGCGCCACGCCATGGGTGAAATCGAGACCGGCCATCTGCTCGTGCGCCACCTCGGGATTCACGCCGACCATCTCCGGGTGGGCCAGCGTCGCGATGAAGGCCAGCATGTGGCCGGTGGTGGCGAGGTACATGTCGCCGCGCGGCTCGTTAGGCTTGGCCTCCAGCGCGAACTTCAGCCGGTAGCGCTGCGACCGGGCGTACTCGCAGAGGTAGTCGACAGCCTCGCGGTACCAGGCGATGGCGGTGCGCGGATCCCGTGCCGCGTTGGTCTCGGCGCCTTCGCGACCGCCCCAGAAGACGTAAATCTCCGCGCCCAGCTCCACGCCGAGGTCCATGGCGCGCATGGTCTTCTGGAGGGCATACGAGCGGACGCGGGCGTCGTTGCTGGTGAAAGCCCCGTCACGGAACACGGGATCAGAAAAGAGATTGGTGGTCGCCATCGGCACCTTCATGCCGGTAGCCTCGAGCGCGGCCAGGAATTCGCGGACGATGCGGTCCCGGTCGGCCGCCGAGCTTCCGGGCGGCATCAGGTCGTCATCATGCAGGTTGACGCCGTACGCGCCCAGCTCGGCAAGCTTTTCGACGATCCTTACCGGCGTCAGCGGGGGCCGCACCGGCTCGCCGAAGGGGTCGCGGCCGCGGTTGCCGACGGTCCAGAGACCGAAGGTGAAGTGGTGCTCGGGACGCGGCCGGAAATCGCCGCCAGTGTCGCCAGGGCTCATGGCCAGATAAGGTATCTTCACCGCATGAACGCGCGCGATTCGGGTTGGGAAGAGCGCTGGCATCCGCTGCGGCGTGAGTGGGTCGTCGTCTCCGCGCATCGCAACGACCGCCCCTGGCTGGGCGAGCACGCGGGCGCCCGAGACGCGCACGTCGCGCCGCCGCGCCATGACCCGGGTTGCTACCTGTGCCCCGGGAACACCCGGGTCTCTGGTCGCCGTAATGACGCCTATACCGGCCGCTACGTTTTCGACAACGACCATCCCTGCGTTGCGCCCGACGCACCCACCGACCTCGGCGCGCCCGTGGGGATCTACCGGAATCGCCCGGCGACCGGACTGTCGCGCGTCGTCTGCTTCACCCCGCGCCACGATTTCACCCTCGCCGAGCTGCCGGAACCGGAAGTCGTGCGCCTCCTCCAGACGCTCCAGGACCAGTATCGCGAGCTGGCGAGCCGAGACGAGGTGAATCACGTTCTCGTCTTCGAGAACAAGGGCGAGGTGGTCGGCGTCAGCAATCCGCATCCCCACTGCCAGATCTACGCCACGAACTTTGTCTTCAAGACGATCGAGCTGGAGGCCGAGGCGCAGGAAGCACACTATGCCGAGCATCGCCGTGTGCTCTTCGCCGACATCCTGGACGCCGAGACGAAGGACGGCCGCAGGCTCCTGGTCGAGCGCAACGCAGCAGCGTCGTTCGTGCCGTATTTCGCGCGCTATCCCTATGAGACCTTCGTCGCGCCGCGCGCTACCCACGCCAGTCTCGCCGACCTGGCTCGCGACGAGCTGGCCGATTTCGCCGCCGTACTCCGCGAGACGCTGGTGCGGATGGACAATCTGTGGCGGATATCGTTCCCCTACGTGATGGTGCTGCACCAGGCGCCGACCGACGGGCGCGAACGGCCGGGATTCCATTTCCACATCCAGATCCATCCGCCGCTGCGCAAACCGGGACTGCTGAAATACCTGGCTGGACCTGAAATCGGCGGCGGCAACTTCCTCAATGACACCTCGCCGGAAGACAAAGCCGCCGAGCTGCGCGCGGTGCCGGCCGCGCACTACGCATTGTGAACGACCGCGATCCCGAAGCGCTGCTGGAGCCGATCCTGGCGCTGCACCAGAGCATCCGCGACGCGGTGCTCGAGTCCTGCGCGACCCAGGAAGCCGAAGCGCTGGCCCGCGTGGCGGGTGACGCCGGCGGCGACACCACCTACGCCATCGACGCCGTGGCCGGCGACCTGCTGGTGCGCGGACTCGCGGTGGCCGCCGTACAATCGCCGCTCTGCCTGATCGCCGAAGGGATCAAGGACGCCATCCTCGTCCTGCCGCGCGGCGCGAAAGAGACCGACTGCAAGTGGCGGGTGATCATCGATCCCATCGACGGCACCCGCGGCCTGATGTACCAGAAGCGCAGCGCCTGGATCCTGACCGGCGTCGCGCCGAACCGTGGTAGCGCGACCCGGTTGAGCGACATCGTCCTGGCGGTCCAGACCGAGATCCCGCTCCTCAAACAGCATCTGAGCGACCAGGTCTGGGCGATCCGCGGCCGCGGCGCCGAGGCGCGGCGGTACAATCGGCTGACCGGTGCGCATGCGCCCCTGGTGCCGCGACCCTCGCTGGCCACCACCATCGAACACGGCTTCGCCGGCCTGGTCCGTTTTTTCCCCGGCGCCCGCGACGTCCTCGGCGCCGTCGATGACGAAATCGCCCGCGAGGTGCTGGGCGCGCCCCCGCCCGGACGCGCCGCGACCTTCGAAGATCAGTACATGTCCACCGGCGGCCAGCTTTATGAGCTGATGGCGGGACACGATCGCTTCATCGCCGACCTGCGGCCGCTGGTGACCGGCGTACTGAAAAGCCGCGGGCTGCCGCCCGGGCTCTGCTGCCATCCCTACGACATCTGCACCGCGCTCATCGCCCAGGAGCTGGGCGTGCAGCTCACCGGCGCGCACGGCGAGCCGCTGAACGCGCCCTTCGACACCACCACCGACGTGGCCTGGGCCGGCTACGCCAACGCCGACCTGCGCGCCGCCATCGAGCCCGCCCTGCGGCTCGTCCTCATCCGCCACCACCTCGGCAGTACTCGTTAGGCAATGGCCGCCGCGGGATTTCTGGCACCCGGCCGGCCCGCGATCCGGGCCCGCGCGCCGGGGCGCCTCGACGTCATAGGGGGCATCGCCGACTACAGCGGCTCGCTGGTGCTCGAGCTGCCGCTGGATCGCGCCGTCACCGCGACGCTCCAGGCGCAGCATGAGCCTCGCCTGGACGTCGTCACCGTGCGGGCCGGCCGGCAGGACACTCTCTCGCTCACCCTCGAGCAGATCGGCGCCGGTGCGCTGCCCGAGGGACAGCCGTGGGCGGCGTATGTCGCCGGTGTAGTCCGCTGGTGCCTGGAGCGCGCAGACGCGCAGACGCTCGGACGCGCGGACGTGCCAACGCACGGTGGCGCGGCCGCGCGGCCGCGCGGCTTGCGCATCCTCATCGAGTCCACAGTTCCCGAAGGCAAAGGCGTCGCGTCGTCTGCCGCGCTCGAAGTCGCAACCATGATGGTAACGGCGGCGCACCTCGGCATCGAGCTGGGGAATGAAGAGCTGGCGGCCGCCTGCCAGTGGGTCGAGAACCACTACGTCGGCGCGCCCTGCGGCATCATGGACCAGATGACCAGCATGTGCGGTGAAGAAGGCACGCTGCTGAAGCTGCTCTGCCAGCCGGCGACCATCGAAGGGCACGTCGCCGTGCCCGCCGGGTTCCGTTTCTATGGCATCGATTCCGGAATCCGCCACGCGGTGAGCGGCGCGGACTACGGCCTGGTGCGGACCGCCGCCTTCATGGGTCTGCGCATCATCAGCGAGACGGCTCCCGACGCGGTGCCGGGCGGATACCTCGCCAACCTGGCGCCGGAACGATTCGTGCGCCTCGAGCAGGTTCTCCCCGACCGGATGAGCGGCGCCGAATTCCTCCACCGCCACCACGAGATTGCCGATCCGGTTACCCGCGTCGCCCGCGATCGCCTCTACCCCGTCCTCCAGGCAACCCGGCATCCGGTGCTCGAGAATGCGCGCGTCCATCACTTCGCGGCGCTGCTGGCCGAGTTGCCGGGGAACCCGGCTTGTGCGACGGCATTGGGCGGGCTGATGTACGAATCACACCGGAGCTACGGTGACTGCGGGCTCGGGAGCGAGGGAACCGACCGGCTGGTGGAGATGGTCCGCGAAGCCGGCGAGGCGCAAGGCCTCTACGGCGCCAAGATCACCGGCGGCGGCAGCGGCGGCACCGTCGCCATCCTGGGAACGGACCGCGCCGGAGCCGCCGTGCGCGAGATCGCTTCTCGTTATGCACACGAAACGGGCCGCTCGGCCGAGGTCTTCAGCGCCTCGGGACCCGGAGCGGCCCGGACTGGGGTGATTCGCTTGACTGCTTGACTGCTTGACTGCGCGCTTGGCGTGCCCTTACTCCGCGGTCGACTCCGCAGCAGCCTCTTCGGCGCCTTCCTCTTCCTCGACCACGCGCGCCACGTCCTGCACCACGTCGCCCTCGCCCAGGTTGATGATGCGGACGCCCTGGGTGTTGCGGCCGATCACGCGGATTTCGTCGACCGGACTCCTGATGATGACGCCGTGCCGGGTGATGACCATCAGCTGGTCGCCCGGAATGACTTCCTGGAGCGCGACGACGTCACCGGTCTTGTCGGTGCGCTTCAGCGTGATGATGCCCTTGCCGCCGCGGTACTGCACGCGGTAGTCGGAGAGCTCGCTGCGCTTGCCGAGCCCGAGCTCGGTGACGACCAGCAGCGTGGCCTCGCGGCGCACGATCACCATGCCGATGACGGCGTCGCCCTTGTCGAGCTCGATGCCCTTCACGCCTGTCGCGGGCCGGCCCATCTCGCGCACGTCCTTCTCGTGGAACCGGATCGACATGCCGGCGTTGGTCGCCAGGATGATGTCGTTGGTGCCGTCGGTGATCTGGACGTCGATCAGCTCGTCCTTGTCCTCGATGTTGATCGCGTTGAGGCCGACGCTGCGCACGTTGCCGTAGGCGCTCAGCACCGTCTTCTTCACCGTCCCCAGCTTGGTCGCGAACATCAGGAACTTGTCCTCGGCGAATTCGCGCACGTTCACCAGTGACGCGATGCGCTCGTCGGGTTTGATCGCGATGCAGTTGACGATCGGCTTGCCCTTCGCGGCGCGGCCCATCTGCGGGATGTCGTAGACCTTGAGCCAGTACACCTGGCCGGTCTGCGTGAAAATCATCACGTAGTCGTGGGTGGACGCGATGAAGAGGTGCTCGACCCAGTCCTCTTCCTTGGTGTGCATCCCGTTCAGGCCGCGGCCGCCGCGGCGCTGGCGCCGGTAGGTCGAGACGGCGATGCGCTTGATGTAACCGGAGTGGCTGACCGTCACCACCATGTCTTCTTCGGCGATGAGATCCTCGACCGAGAAGTCCCCTTCGTCCTTGACGATCTCGGTGCGGCGGTCGTCGCCGAATTCCTTCGACAGGTCCTGGATTTCCTTCTTGAGGATCTCCATGCGGCGCGGCTTGCTGGCCAGGATCGCCTTCATCTCCTTGATGAACGCGCGCACATCCTTCAGCTCGGCTTCCAGCTTCTCGATCTCCAGGCCGGTGAGCCGGGCGAGGCGCATCTCGAGAATCGCCTTGCTCTGCTTCTCGGACAGCTTGAAGCGGGTGCGCAGCTTCTGGTCGGCTTCCTCGGTGGTCTCGGAGCCGCGGATGATCTTGATGACCGCGTCGATGTTGTCGACCGCGATCTTGAGGCCCTCGAGAATGTGCTCGCGGGCCGCCGCCTGGTCGTGATCGTACTGGGTCCGGCGGGTGATGACGGTGTGGCGGTGCTCGACGAAGTGCTCGAGCAGCTCGCGGAGATTCATCTCCTTCGGGCGGCCGTTGGCCAGGGCCAGCATGATCGCGCCGAATGTGGTCTGCATCTGGGTGTGCTTGAACAGGTTGTTCAGCACTACCATCGGGACGGCGTCGCGCTTCAACTCGATGACGATGCGCATGCCGTCGCGATCCGACTCGTCGCGCAGATCCGAGATGCCCTCGATCTTCTTGTCCCGCGCCAGGTCGGCGATGTTCTTCACCAGATTCGACTTGTTGACCATGTACGGGATTTCGGTCACCACGATCTGCGACCGGCCGCTCGACTCCTTTTCCTCGACCTGGGCCCGCGCGCGGATCACCAGCCGGCCGCGGCCGGTCTCGTACATCTCGCGGATCCCAGCGCGGCCATAGATGATGCCGCCGGTCGGGAAGTCGGGACCGGTGATGTGCTTGGCCAGCTCCTTCGGCGTCGCCTCGGGATTGTCGACCAGGTGGACGATCGCCTTGACCACTTCGCGCAGATTGTGCGGCGGGATATTGGTCGCCATGCCGACCGCGATGCCGGTCGAGCCGTTGACCAGAAGATTCGGCAGCAGCGCCGGCAGAACCGTCGGCTCCTTGAGCCGGTCGTCGAAGTTGGGGGCGAAGGAAACGGTGTTCTTGTCGATGTCGGCCAGCATGGCCAGCGCCAGCCGCGTAAGACGCGCTTCGGTATAGCGGTAGGCCGCCGCCGAGTCGCCGTCGACCGAGCCGAAGTTCCCCTGCCCGTCCACCAGCGGATAGCGCAGCGAGAACTCCTGGACCATCCGGACCATGGCGTCATAGACCGCGCTGTCGCCGTGCGGGTGGTACTTGCCGAGGACGTCGCCGACCACCGTCGCGCTCTTCTTGTACGGCCGCCCGGGCACCAGCCCCAGCTCGTTCATGGCGAACAGAATCCGCCGGTGAACGGGCTTCAAACCGTCGCGCACGTCAGGCAGCGCTCGGCTCACGATAACGCTCATCGAATAGTCGATGAACGATTCGCGCATTTCGTCTTCGATCAGCCGGGGAAGGATGCGTTCGCGTTGATTCGGGGCGGTCATTCTTGCCTTGGGGTGAGGACTGCTAAATGTAAGCGAAACAGCAGCTTGATTCAATTGGAACGGGCCGGGAACAGGAGCCTCTTGCAGGTGTCTCAATTGAGACTATTATTGGTCTCATATGAGACAGACGGAGGAGTTGTGGCGGTGAACGTTCCGCACGTCGCGAGGCTCCTGGGCGGCGAGAAAACCCTGGGCCGCCGGGTGCGCACCCTGGACGACCTGCGGCGTCTCGTGGAGGCTGGTCTGCCGATCGAGGCGCTCACCCGCGTGGTGGCCCACGTCAGCGAGCCATCGGACGCTGGTGCGCTCCGTTACCGCATCGTCCCCCGCGCCACGCTGCATCGCCGGAAGACCCAGCTCAGCCTCGAGGAGAGCGAGCGGTTGGAGCGGCTGGCGCGCGTCGCCGCCATCGCCGAAGACGTGTGGGAAGACGACGACAAGGCCCGCGAATTTCTCGGCAGTCCCCAGCCGCAGCTCGGCGACCGGCGCCCCCTCGACCTCGCCCATACCGAGCTCGGTGCGCGCCAGGTCGAAGAGCTGCTCATGAAACTGGAGTACGGGCTTCCTGCCTGAGATCGACGGTTAACGGTTGACGGCTGTCGACTGTTGACCGTCAACCGTCAACCAGCATGATCGCATTTCGCACCTGCAAGGTCCGCTACGATCCCTGGGACGGCACCGGGGCGGCGCTCATCGGAGGGCGCTGGAATTCGCCGGGGCGCGCGGTCATCTACGCCGCCGACTCCTTCCCCGGCTCACTCCTCGAAATCCTCGCGCACACCCTGACGCCACGCACCCTCCCCGGCAGGCATCACGCGGCGCGCCTCGATATCGGGGACGATCTCGTCGAGGATCTGGATCCAGCGGCGTTACCGGGCTGGTACCAGCGGGATTCGCCTGAGGCGCGGAGCTTCGGCGACCAGTGGCTGGAGGAGGCGCGGACGCCCGCGCTCGCCGTTCCCGCGCTTCCCAGCCGTCCGATCGGGCGCGTGGTGTTGATAAATCCGGTGCATCCCGATGCGGCCCGGATCACGCGTGGTGCAACCTTCGCCGTGCCATGGGATGAACGGCTCTTTCAGTGACGGAACAATCCATGGGCGCTGTGTAGAAGCACGGGACGCAACACTGGCCGCGGCAACAATTCTCTTCCATCCCGGATCAGCACAGCTGGAGGAATCAACCGATGGCAACCGAAAACCTGAAGAAACTTTTCGTCGAAGAGCTGAAGGACATCTACAGCGGCGAGAGCCAGATCATCAAGGCGCTGCCGAAGCTGGCGCGCGCGGCCCACTCCGATGAGCTCCGCGACGCGCTCGAGGAGCATCTCGACGCGACCAAGCAGCACAAGGAACGGCTGGAGCAGATCTTCGAGGACCTGGGAATTCCGGCGAAGCCGAAGACCTGCGAGGGCATCAAGGGGATCATCACCGAGGGGGACAAGGCGGTCGAGGATGCTTCCGAGAAGGTGATCGACGCCTGCATCATCGCGGCGGCGCAGAAGGTCGAGCACTACGAGATGGCCACGTACGGCACGCTGCGCACCTGGGCCCAGCTTCTGGGCGAGGACAAGGCGGCGACGCTGCTCGAGCAGACTCTGGAAGAAGAGCGCAGCGCCGATGAAGCACTCACCCAGCTCGCCGAGTCGTTCGCGAACGCCGAAGCCGAGTCGGGCGAGGGCGCGGAAGAAGAGGAGAGCGAGGAAGGTCCCGCCGAAATCGGTCTCGACGAGTCCGGCGAGGAGCAGGAAGAAGAAGTCGGGTCCCGCGGCCGTGGCCGGCCGAAGGGAAAGACAACCGCCGCATCGCGCCGCCGGGATCGCGGCGTGAAGGCCTAGAAGACCGGTCTGCTCAAGTGAGCTAAGGGGCCCGGGGGCCGGGCGTCTCTTCTGGCGCTTTCATTTCCGGCCCCGCGCTCCGATCGCTCGAACGCCGTCCCCACTTCATCCTTCGGCTCGCTTCGTACCAGCGGCGGGTGACCTCGCCCGCCAGCGCGGTATTTCCCAGCCCGAACGCCAGCGCTACCGCCAGGGCCGCGGCACCGAGGATCAGCGTGAAGGCGGTGGTGACGATGTCGGCGGCGACGCCCACCTGCTGCAGCGCCATGAAGATCGACACCAGCACCACGATGAACTTGGCGATCTGGGCCAGCAGCGGGACGCCTTCGACGGCGCCGGCGCTCGCCAGGATCAGCGCCCGGACGAATTCGCCCAGGATGATGCCGAGGATGATGACGATGATCGCGGCAAAAACGTTAGGCAGGTAGACGACGAGATTGCCGAACAGGACGTCGATGTTCGGCGCGCCCAGCGCCGAGGAGGCCAGCAGGATCACGATCAGCATGACCAGCCAGAAGAGCAGCTTGCCGACGATGACCGTCGGACCGCCGGCCCCGCTCCGCTCCACCGCTTCGGAGACGCCCCACTTTTCTGCCTCGCGGTCGAAATGCAGCCGCTGCAGGAAGCGGTCGGTGATGCGTTCCAGGGTCCGCGCCACCAGGAACCCCGCGGCGAGGATGATCAGGCTGAGGATCAGCCCCGGCAGCACGCTGAGGATCTGCAGCAGCGCCGTCTTGAGTCGGTCGAACGATTCCGTCATCCGGTCCATGGCCTACCCCGCCGCGCCGATGTCGAGCACCACTTTGCCGAATTGCTCCCCGCGCTGCAGCCGCTCGAGCGCCTGGCGCGCCTGATCCAGAGGATACACCCGATCCACCACCGGCTTCAACGTGCCGTGCGCGAAGTGCCCGGCGATCTCCGCGAACTCGGCATTGCTCCCCATCGTCGAGCCGAGAATGCTCCACTGATACCAGAACAACCGGCGGACGTCGGTGGTGACCATGGGACCCGAGGTCCCGCCGCAGGTGACGAGGCGTCCGGCGCGGCCGAGGCAGCGCAGGCTGGTCTCCCAGGTCGCGGCACCGACGTTGTCCATTACCACGTCGACGCCTTGCTTCGCGGTGAGCCGGCGGACTTCCCTGGGCACATCTCCCGTCGCGTGATTGATCGTCTCGTCGGCGCCCAGCGCCCGGGCGCGCGCCAGTTTTTCATCCGACGAGCTGGTGACGATCGTGCGAGCGCCGATCAGCCTGGCCGCCGCGAGCGACGCCAGCGCCACGCCGCCGCCGATCCCCCGGATCAGGATCGTCTCGCCCTTCATCAGCCTGGCACGGCCCGAGACCATCCCCCATGCCGTCAGCGTCGCCAGCGGGAAGGCGGCCGCCTCGTGCCAGGAGATGCCCGGCGCCAGCGGCGCGAGATTCACCTCGGGGACGCACACCGCTTCCGCGAAGGTGCCGGCGCGGTGCTCGCCGAGGATGGCGTAGCTCGCGCATAACGGCTGGCGCTCGCTGGTGCAGTACTCGCAATGCCCGCACGAGATTCCCGGATTGATCAGCACCCGGTCGCCCGGCTTGAATCGCTTCACGTCGGCGCCCACCGACTCGACCACGCCGGCGCCGTCGGCGCCCAGTACGTGGGGAAATTGATGGGTGATTCCGGGCAGCCCGCCGATCACGAAGATGTCGAGGTGATTGAGGGCCGCGGCGCGCAATGCGACCACGACGTCGCCGGAGCCCTGAGCCACCGGCCGCGGAACGTCCCCGAGGGCGATCTGCTCGAGACCGCCGTAGCCACGAATGATCGCGGCGCGCATAACGAGAAGTCTGGAGTGCCTGGGGTCTAGCGGGCCGGCGCCGCGGCGGGGCGCGGCGTGGCGGGGCGCAGCATCGGGCTGGAGAGCACTTCGCCCGGTGCGTCAATGCTGTGCGACTGGCCGGAGGCGATGTCGTAGATCATCACGTGCTGCGCCGGCTGGGCATTGCCCTGCGCCTGCTCCAAGGTCGCGAGCGCGAGGGAATTGCCGTCGCCCGACACCGAGAACGATGACACGAACATTCCCGGCGGGGTGACGGCGACGGCGGTGTCGGCACCCTCGGCCGCGACCCGGTACACGCGCTGGCCACCCGGGCGTCCCGCTTCGGAGCGCAGGAAGTAGAGAATGTGACCGTCGGCCGAGTAGACCGGATCCTCGAGGCGCTGCCCGCCCGGCGCCGCGGTCTTGAGGCGCTCGTCGGTGCCGTCGATGTTGGCCTGATAGAGCCCGTACACCACGTGCGATCCAGGGCTGGTCTCCCGCAAGGAGATGTATGCCAGCCGGCGCCCGTCGCGGCTCGCCGCGGGCGCGGTGTTCGGCGCGCCGGGGGTCAGGGCGGTGACCTGCCGCAGACCGACCAGGCTGTCGTGGCGCAGCTCGCCGGTCCAGACCTGCGGGAAGCGGCTCCCTGCATTCCAGTCGAAGACCACGTGGTTATCGTCGATGAACGACGGAAACCGCACCACCGTGGTATCGTCGGTGAGCTTCACCCGGCCGGTGCCGTCCGAACGGATCAGGTAGAGCGCCTCCGGCATATTGCGCCGGCCCGGCGGGAGCACCGGTGGCCGCGCCGCGAAGAGTATGCGCGTCAGATCGGGCGACCAAGCGGCCTGCAGCTCGATGGTGCTGTCGTGGGTCAGGGGCGTGAAGTTCTGGCCGTTGTTCCATTTCATCAGCAGCTCGCCGTGTCCCTGGTATTGCCCCATCACCAGCATATCGCCGACCACGAACAGATCCACGGTGATGGTGGAATCCCAGCCGGCGCGTCCGGTCAGCACCGCATGCCCCGGCTTCAGCGCGATGATCTCGTTATTGTCGACCCGAGCGACGGTGTCGGGGGCGGCGGTCCAGTTAAGGTAGCTGTTGGCGGAGCCGACGGGATTGCGCTGGTCGTCGAGGAGCTGGACGTCGAGCGGCAGATGTTCGCCGACGCCGATACCGAGCCGGGTACGCGGGAGCCGCAGGCCGCCCGCGACCACGCGCACATGGACGAAGCGGGTGATCGCTTCCACTCCCACGGTCGGCACCGAGACGGCGATGGTGGCGGTACCCGAGCGGCGTCCGCGCGCCTGGCCGGTAGCGGAGTCGAAGACGATAGACGAATCGAGCGAGCGCCAGGTGATCGGCGCTTCGGGGACGGGCGACGAATCGTCGGCGAGGGCGATGGCGCGCACCGTCGTCCGTCCACCAATGGCGATGGTCCGCATGGTGTCGGCGGGCTCGAGCCGCAGCCGCGTCACGCGGCGATGCACGTGGACGGTGGCCGAGATCTCGGGATAGATCGAGCTCTGCCCCGCGATCCGCACCGTGCCCGGGGCCAGCGCGTCGACCACGGGATTCACCGGATTGACCCGCACCTTGGCGGGATCCGACGAGGTGAACTGGAAGAGGCCGCCGGGATTCAGCGCCCGCGACTGGGCCGGGATGAAGACCGACAGCGTCTCGCCGGTCCCCGGGGTCATGGAGAATTCGACCTTGTTGAAGCGCAGCGAATCGGCCCGCACCTCGACCCGCACCAGCTTGGGCTGGATGCGCTGCTGGCCGGGGACCGTCAGCCGGACGCTGGCGGTGCCGGCATCGCTCAGCGAGGTGACGACGCCTAACGAGTCGACGGCGATGATGCGTTCGCCGCCCGGGTCGACGGTGAAGACGATCGGCACCCGCCCCGCGTTCTGGCCGTCCCCGCCGCGCACCGCGCGGAAATCGAGCGGGCGCGACTCGCCCCGGACCAGGACCATCTGGAGCGGATCGACGAAGAGACCGTCGGCG
Source organism: Gemmatimonadales bacterium (assembly GCA_036493755.1). Classification (GTDB taxonomy): domain Bacteria; phylum Gemmatimonadota; class Gemmatimonadetes; order Gemmatimonadales; family JACORV01; genus DASXPG01. The sequence goes on along the minus strand of DASXPG010000123.1, from coordinate 11,198 downwards.
GGCCCCGAACCGTCGGGTTCGCGGTCGAATGCCGCGTAGCCGGGTGAGGTCGGGCGGCCCGCGACCGGGGCGTACCCGGGAATCACCGAAACCCGCGTCGACTGGCCGACCGTCGCCGCCTCGACCACCAGCGCGGCCGTGCCGGTCTTCGCCAGCGTGCCGGTGCCGGTGCGCGCGGAAATCACCACGCTCCCCGCGCCGACCCCACGGGCTACGCCATTCGCATCAATCGCGGCGAGCCCCGAATTCGACGACGACCACGTGAATGTCGAGTTATCGCAGGGATTCCCGGCCGCATCGTACGCGGTGGCCACGAAGGGATACGCTGCGCCGACACCGACTGAGGCTTGGGAAGGCGACACCGCAACGTCCGTAACTCTGCATCGCCGTTGGGCTTGCGCCACCGCGGGGAGCCACACGAAGAGCACCGCCAGGGCCTTGAGGCTCCCGGCGTAGTGGCAACTACGGTTTGCGGGCATCGAAACAAGAAACGGATTGGCCCGGAACCTGTCAAGCTGAAAGCGGGACCGGGGGCCAACTTGCGAAGCGGCTGGGCAGGCGCAATCTATAAGTCCGTTCGACTTCCCCGGCGAAACGCCTTACCTGCTTCGGAGGATCAATGTTGGCAGACGACATGACCGGCGGCGGATGGGATATGCCCGGTTCCGAGCCCGCGCCCGAGCGCGAGTGGTCTCCACCCGCGTGGACGCCGACCCCACCGCCCGCCCCATCCGCGGCACCCTCGCCGGCTCCGGCAGCGCCGAGGCCCGCAGCGAAGAAAAAGGCCGCCCCGAAGAAAAAGGCCGCCCCGAAGAAAATGAAGACGGCCGCGAAAAAGGCGGTAAAGAAGAAGCCGGCGAAGAAGGCCGCGGCGAAAAAGCAGCCCGCGAAGAAGAAGGTCGCGAAGAAAGCCGCCAGGAAAAAGATGAAGAAGCGGAAGTAGCAGGCCGGTCGTGAAATTCCTGAAAGCGGCGGCCACGGCCGCCGCTTTTCTTGTCGCGCTGCCGGGCTACCGGCCCGCCGCCGATTTCGACCTGCTCATCACCGGCGGGACCGTCATCGACGGAACCGGCGCCCCGGGACGACGCGCCGACGTCGGCATCAACGCCGACCGCATCGTGGCGATCGGCGACCTCGCGGGACGCGGCGCCGCGCGCACCATCGATGCGCACGGACTCGTCGTCGCTCCCGGCTTCATCGACATGCTCGGCTGGTCGCAGATCACCATCCTGGTCGACAACCGCGGCGTCTCCAAGGTCACGCAGGGGATCACCACCGAAATCACCGGCGAAGGCTGGTCGCCGGCGCCCACCAACGACAACACCCTCAAACCCGACGCCGCCCAGTACGCCGCCTGGGGACTCACCGTCGACTGGCACGACCTCGACGGCTATTTCCACCGCCTCGAGCGCTCGGGAACGCCCTTCAACCTCGCCACCTTCGTGGGCGCCACGACGCTGCGGCTCTACGTGATGGGCGAGGCGCACCGCGCGCCTAACGAGGATGAGATGGCCCGGATGGAAGCCCTCGCCGATACGGCGATGCGGCAAGGCGCCCTGGGGCTCTCCACCGCGCTGATCTACGAGCCGGGCTCCTACGCAAAGGCCGAAGAGCTGATCGCGCTGGCGAAAGTCGCCGCGCGGCATGGCGGGATCTACGCGTCGCACATCCGCAGCGAGGGGATCCGCATTCGCCCCGCGCTCGACGAGGCGTTCCGCATCGGCCACGACGCGAGACTGCCGGTCGAGGTCTGGCACCTCAAGCTTTCCGGCCGCCCCTACTGGGGTCACATGCGCGAGATCATCGCCCGCTTTGACCGTCAGCGGGCGGGCGGCGATTCTGTGGGCGCGAACAGCTATCCCTATGTCGCATCGGCGACCGGGCTGTCGCAGGTGCTTCCGGCCTGGGCGCGCGTCGGCGGCGATTCCGTGATGATCGAGCGGCTCAGAGACCCCGCGGCGCGCGCGCGGATCAAGCGCGAGGTAAAGGACGCCTCGGGCGTCATGGTCCTCGCCACGCTGGATCCGACGCTGTCGCGCTTCCAGGGCCGGCGGATCAGCGAGATTGCCGAGAGCGAGCACAAGGCCCAGCTCGATGTGGTGATGGATCTCCTGGTCGCCGACAAAGGGAAGACGGGCGCGGCCTATTTCTCCATGAGCGAAGACGACGTGACCAGAGCGGTGGCCACCCCGTGGATCGGGGTCGGCTCCGACTTCGGCGCCACCGCCCCCGACGGGCCGCTCTTCGCCGGTCCGGTGCATCCCAGGGCCTATGGCACCTTCCCCCGAATCCTCGGCCATTACGTTCGCGACCTCCATGCGCTGACCCTGGAAGCCGCGGTCCACAAGATGACCGGGGTGGCCGCCGAGCGGGTGGGGTTGAAGGACCGCGGCCAGGTCCGGGAAGGGTATTTCGCCGATCTGGCGATTTTCGACCCGGCGACGGTCGCCGACCGCGCCACCTTCGAATCCCCCCACCAGATCGCCGCCGGAATCCGCTATGTGCTGGTGAATGGCCGCCTTACGATGGACGATGGGCGCCTGACGACCGAGCGTCCCGGCCGTGCGCTGAGGGGACCCGGCTACAATCCCTGACTTTGGGACACCGGCGCACCCCGATGCCTTGGCGGCTCGCCTGCCCCGTCCTAGTATTCGGGCCCAATGAACCCCGTACACCGCGCAATTGAGCGAGTCAGCGCCTTCTTCGAGCCGCGCGAGACGCGGCCCGGCTACGTGGCGCGCAAGCTGTTGGGCCTGCGCCGCGCCGACGACGAGAAGATCGTCCACGCCCTGGTGAAGGATCTACGCGCGCGGCAGCGCTCCGACGGCAGCGTCGGCGGGGACCTGGTCGCGACGGCCTGGTTCGTCTGGGAGCTGCTCGACCTGGACCAGAAGCGCGATTCGGCTCCGGTGCAGCGCGCGGTGAAGTGGATGATGTCGCGGCAGGACAAGGACGGAGCGTACACGCCGCACAAGCCGAGCAAGCGCCTGCCGCCCGATCCGCGCTTCGCCGCGATGGGCGGATTCTTTTCCTATCGGTCTTCCGGACGCACCATCGCGCGGCTGACGCTGCCGACCGGCGTCACCATCACCTCGGATGCCGGCTCGCGCTTCATGGCCTCCTCGCTCGCGCTGCGTTCGGTGCTGCGAGCCGGACACGATTCCGACACCCTCGTCCGGCGGCACATCGGCAGCCTTCTGGCCTTCCCGCGGCTGTGGGACACCTGGGGCGGCCAGTGGCAACCGGCACTGATGATCGGCGCCTTGTCGGCGATCGCCTGGTCGCCGGCGCCGTTCCGGAATCAGCTGCCGATCCTCGCCGAGCACGTGGCGCTGAACCAGAAACCCGATGGGTCGTGGCGCAATCTCGACATCGTCCACGCCGTGGACGCGCTGGTCGACGTGCCGCTGCCCCAGGCCCGCGAGTCGGTGGCCCTGGCCGCGCCGCGGCTGGCCAAGATGCAGACCAACAACGGATCGTTAGGCGCCGGCGCATCCGCCGAAGAGCGCACCCTGGCGGCCCTGCGAGCCTGGCTCATCGCCCGCGAGTACGCCTGAAGTGACGGGCAGCACGCAAGCGGCAGCAGGCAGCGGCGTACGACTCAGCACGTTCAGCCACGGCGCCGGCTGTGCCTGCAAACTCGGTCCCGGTGAGCTGGCGCAGGTCCTCCGCCATCTGCCGGCCGGAACCAATCCCGACATCCTCGTCGACGCCGCCCTCTCCGACGATGCCGCGGTGATCAAGCTCTCCGACGACCGCGCCCTGGTCCTCACCACCGATTTCTTCACTCCGATCGTCGACGATCCCTTCGCCTTCGGACAGATCGCCGCGGCCAACGCCATCTCCGACGTCTACGCCATGGGGGGCCGTCCGCTGTACTGTCTCAACCTCGTCGGCTGGCCCCGCGAGACGCTCTCCCTCGATGTCCTCGGTGAGGTACTTCGCGGCGCGGCGGATATCGTGGCGAAAGCCGGCGCGTTCATGGTCGGGGGGCACTCGATCGACGATCCCGAGCCCAAGTTCGGCCTGGTCGCGGTGGGCGAGGTCGATCCGCGCTGCGTCACCACCAACGCGGCGGCGAAACCCGGCGACGTGCTGGTGCTGACCAAGCCCATCGGCAGCGGTGTGATCGCCACGGCGATCAAGCGCGAAAAGGCTCCCGAGGAATCGGTGACGGCGGCGATCGCCAGCATGACGACGCTCAATCGTGACGCGGCAGAAGCGGGGCGGGACGCCGGCGTCCGGGCCGCGACCGACGTCACCGGCTTCGGCTTGCTGGGCCACCTGCGCTCGATGATGAAGGCGAGCAAGTGCGCCGCCGAGCTGGATGCCGCGGCGGTGCCGCTGATGCCGGGTGCGCGCGCGTTGGCCGAAGGGGGCTGCATCTCAGGCGGGACCAGGCGGAATTTTGAATTCGTGTCGCCGACGACGACCTTCCCCGACGGCATGGATCAGATCACGCGGCTGCTGCTGGCCGACGCCCAGACCTCGGGCGGACTGCTGCTCTGCACACCGGCCGCGAACGTCGCCGGCCTCGTCGCCGATCTGAAGCGCCGCGGCACGCCCGCCGCCGCCGTCGTCGGCCGCGTCGTGGCCGGGGAGCCGGGCGCCATCCGCGTCATGTGAGTACCCGCATCGTCGTCCATGCCGACGAGTCCTGCCTCGGCAACGGACGTGAAGGGCGGAACCCCGGCGGCGCCGGCGGGCTGATCGAAATCGCACGGCCCAGCGGCGTTTCGCGCCGCGACTTTTTTCTCTCCGAGCCCGACACCACCAACAACCGCATGGCCATCCGTTCGGCGATCGAGGCTCTCACCCTGCTCGGCGTGGGGCGAACACTCTCGCTCGATTTCGTCTCCGACTCCGAATACCTGGTGAAGGGGATGAGCCAGTGGATGGCCGGCTGGAAGCGGCGCAGCTGGAAGAACGTCAAGAATCCGGAGCTCTGGCAGGCGCTCGACGCGCTGGCGGCCGGCCACGACGTCAACTGGCGCTGGGTGCGGGGTCACGACAAGGAAGCCAAGAACGAATACGCGGATTTTCTCGCCACCCGCGCCGCGTCGGAGCAGAGCAGCTCCAACGGACTGGCGACATCGGGGTTTCTGGATTGGCTCGAGCTGGAAAAAGCGAAGGGCCACTACGCGGACTTCGATCCCGACGACCTCGGCTAGTTGTTCAGCGCCCCCTTCAGAATCCAGTTCTTGATCGTCAGCCGGGTCTCCTGCGGCAAAGAATACCGGGTGAGCGGCATCCGGTAGTAGTTCAGCCGGACGGACGCGGTGTCGCTCAACACCAGGAAGAGGAATGACGAGTCCGGCTTGAAGGGCAGGATCCTCGCCATGTTCTCGCGCTGGGCGATGACGTTCACCGTCGCGGCGTACGCCAGCGAATCGACTTCGAGATTCAGCCCCAGCTGCGGCGTCGCGCCGCCATGACAGGCCCCCGACGATCCGCAGGTGTACTTCAGTACCGGCATGATGTCGTTCTTGAACGACGGGCTGTCGATCACCGTCTGGATCTGGCTCGCGGCGGGATTCAAGTGGAGATCAGTACAGGAAATCGCGATGATGATCAACCCCAAGACGGGCAGTATGCAGACCGTCTGCTTACTCGTCATAGTGCCACCGCCGCGCGGCCGCGAATCGTCATGAGTGCCCCGGGGGCGTAGTAGAGCTCGCCGGCGATGCGCACGTGCCGCACCACATCCCACGCCATGCCGGCAACGAGATGCACGCGGGTCAGCGTGGCCCGCAACCGGTTGTGATCGTCCAGAGGCGGGAGCGTCACCGCAGCACCCTGCGTCGAGTCGCGGGTGTAGTTGACGTCGAAATTGACCCGCTCGTAACGGATGCCCGCGCCCAGGTAGGGCTCGAGTCGCGCGGCACGCCAACCCTGGTAGGCGGCATCGAATTCGAGTGTTCCGCTGAAGGGCGCGATCTTGTCGTGCGAGATCGAGCCGCCGTAGCAGGTTTCGTCGAGAGGATCGGCGATGGCCGAAGCGCTGCACGTGCTCGAGACATCGACGGTTCCCGACATGGCGGAGAGCCGCGCGTAGCCGTCCCAGGTCGCGCCCAGGACCATGCGCCGCCCGATCGCCAGACCGACGACGGTGGCTTTCACGCCGCACACCGAGACCGGCGGCGTGTAGCCGGCCTCGACGCCGAAACGCCCGAAGCCCTTCGACGCGGTGATCCGGGGAAAGACCGAACAGAGATTGGTGTTCTCGACCTTGGTGCCGCCGAATCCAGCGGTCCGGTCCGAGAGCGAGATGGCGGGAATGAACGATGCCGCGCCCCCGATCTCGAAGCTGCCGCTTTTCGAGGGAAGGCCGACAGGAGTGAACTGCATGACCGCGGCGTAGTAACCCATGAGCTGGGTTTCGGGATCGTCGCTCGCGAGCGTGCGCCGCGACGGAACGGAGCCCGGCTGCGTCGGCGGAATCGAGCTCGACCCTTGGACGACTTGCGCAGCGAGCGTGCCGGAAAAGGCAGCCGAAACGAGCGCCGCGGCGATTCCCATTCTTGACAACCGCATGCGCGGCAATCTAACGTGCCGCGCCCCCTCCGCGAGTCCTGCGTGCCGGTTTCCGCCACCACGTCGCCCGATCACCTCGAAGCTCTGTTTCAGAGGCTCGTGGCCAATTTGTCCGCGCTCGATCCCGCGGCGGTGCATCGGCCGGTTCGAATCGCCGAAATACACGAGCGCCTCGTTCCGTATCGAACCCACCGCAAAGCCCTGGGCTTCGATTCCAACGAGGACTACGAGATGACGCTGCTGCGCCTCTTCGCCGGGGAACGGGGATTCGTGCAGGTGTTCCCCGAGGAGGCCGCGGCCGCATTGATGAAGGAAGCGACGAGCACCAATCCGAATACCGGCCTCTATCGCCGCTTTCCCGATGCGACGGTCATCCTGAATATCGAGGGCGGCGCGCCGGAGATGGAGGCGATGCCGGATGAAGAACCGGAATCTCTTCCGGCACCACCGCCGGAGATGGCGCCCGCCGTCGCCGAAGATCCGGAACCCGACGAGCGGGAGCAGCTCCCCTTCGTGCTTGACGAGTCCGACGATGTGAAGCCCGTCGCGCAGCCGCGCGAAGTATCGTCGAGCGCGCCCTGTCCCTATTGCGGCGCGGGACTGCCGGTCGGCCGCACGGTGCTCTTCTGTCCCCACTGCGGCCAGAACATCGGCGTGGTCCACTGCCCGACCTGCGGCAACGAGCTCGACGTCGGCTGGCAGTTCTGCATCACCTGCGGGCAGAAGGTCCAGGGAATCGGGTGACCCGCCGTTACCGCATCGCCACGATCGCCGGAGACGGCATCGGTCCCGAAGTCATCGGCGCGGCGCGGCCGGTCCTGGACACCGCGGCGCGCATCTTTGGATTCGCGCTCGACGTCGAGGCACTCCCCTACGGCGCCGATCACTATCTCGCGACGAAAGAAACCCTCCCCGATCACGCCTTCGCGCACCTGCGCGATGACGTCGACGCGATTCTGCTGGGCGCGGTCGGCGATCCGCGGGTGCCGGGCAACGAGCATGCCCGCGACATCCTGCTCGGTCTCAGGTTCCGGCTCGACCTCTACATCAATCTTCGTCCGGTGCAGCTGCTTCATCCCGATCTCACGCCACTGAAGCGCTCGCCGGCTTCGAAGCCGATCGACTTCACGATTTTTCGGGAGAACACTGAGGGCGTCTACCTGGGACGCGGCCGCACCGAAGGCGACGCCTACATCGCCGAAGAAGTGAACACCGGCAAGGGCGTCGAGCGGATCATCCGCGCCGCATTCGACTGGGCGAAGGCGAACGACCGGAAGCGGGTAACGATGAGCGATAAGTCCAACGCGGTGCCGGCCCACACGATCTGGCAGACCACGTTCAAGAGGGTTGCCGCCGAGTATCCGGGGATCGCGACCGAACACCGTTTCGTGGATGCGCTGGCGATGGAGATGGTGCGCGAGCCGGAGCGCTTCGACGTGATCGTCACCAATAACCTCTACGGCGACATCCTCTCCGACCTCGGCGCCGGCCTGGTCGGCGGCCTCGGCATCGCGGCCAGCGCGAATCTGCATCCGGGCCGCGCCGGCCTCTTCGAGCCGGTACACGGCAGCGCACCACCGCTCGCCGGGAAAAACGTCGCCAACCCTTTTGCCTCGATTCTCACCGGCGCGATGATGTTCCGCGAGCTGGGCGAAGGAGACGCGGCGGCGAAGCTGGAGAGCGCCGTGCGGGCGGCACTCGCCGCCGGTATCCGCACGCCCGATATCGGCGGCACCACGGGCACTCGTGAGGCAGCCGCCTGGGTCGAGGCGGAACTGCAGAAGACTCAGGGGAAGCCCTAGTCTCACGCCTGACGAGTTGACGTAGCCTGGTTAGGCGCCCATGCTCTCAGGTATGCCTCCCCGCCGTCTCGCCGTCGCCGTTGTCGCTGCCTGCTTCATGAGCGCGCCTGCGCTCGCGCAACAACGGCCCGCCGCGATACCGGCGGACACCACCCATCTGATTCTTCAGACACAGCTCGGCGGCGATTCATCCCAGGTCACGACGGTACAGTTGCGTGCCGGCGCGACCTACCTGATTGCGACACGAACCCGCGGCGCGCAGATCAGTGTGCGGCACCTGGCCCGCAACGGCATTCGAGCGGCGCCGCTCGATACGTTGCCGCGGCAGTCCAGCGATACGGTTCCCGGCTGGTTCACCTATCGCTTCGCCGTGCACGACGCCGGCGAGCACAGCATCGAGCTCACCAACCCGGCCATCGGCGCGACACCGGTGAAAGTGATCCTCCTGCATCGCGCCGCCGGCGACACTCTCCCAACCACGCTCCAGCACGAGCTCGTCTTCAGCGATCACATCGGGCCGACCCCGAACTACGTGACACTCGATTCGGGCGTCACCTACCGGATTCTGTCGAACGTCAACGTCTACATAGCGCCACGTCACGGGGGAGCGCCGCCCTTCGAGGCCGTTTTCGCCGATGCGGGTGCCGCAGGAGTGGCCTTCCGGGCGGTCTACGGCGGCGAGTACTCCCTCCAGACCGACGGCGACGACGGCAGCGTCCGCATTTATATGGAAGCCTCGGATCAGGTGGCGAACGCCTGCCAGAAAATCGGCGGGTCGGGCTGCCCCTACCGGCCCCGACACAGTATCCGGGGCGTTCTCTTCGCCGCCGCCCTGATCCCGGCCGCCATGATTCTGGGGATGGTGTTCAAGTAGCCCTGCGCGCCCCTCATTCCTTGCTGTAGCCACGGGCGGGGGGCGATTATTCCCGCATGAAAACGCAGGGTGGCAACACCGACGTCGTCTTCCTGAGCGGCGTTCGCACCGCCTTCGGCACCTTCGGCGGCACGCTCAAGGACTTCTCCGCCATAGACTTGGCCGTCGAGGCTTCCAAACCGGCGATCGAGCGCTCGGGACTCAAGCCGGCTGACTTCGATCACGCCGTTTTCGGCAATGCCCTCCAGACCTCGGCCGATGCGATCTACTTCGCCCGTCACGTCGCGCTGAAAGCCGGCCTGCCCATCGAGACCCCGGCGCTGACCGTGAATCGCCTTTGCGGCTCCGGCTTCGAAGCCATCGTCCAGGGAGCGCAGCAAATCCTCCTGGGCGAATCGAAAGCGGTGCTGACCGGCGGCGGTGAATCGATGAGCCAGGCGCCACACGTGCTGCGCGGTGCGCGCTGGGGATTACGGCTCGGACCCTCGGCGCCCCTGGAAGATCTGCTCTGGGAATCACTCAAGGATCCGCAGTGCGGCTTCTCGATGGCGGAGACGGCCGAGAATCTCGCCGAGAAGTACAGCCTCTCCCGGAGCGATGTAGACGCGTATGCGCTGCGCTCGCAGCAGCTCGCGAAAAAGGCCTGGGACGACGGCATTTTCGACGAGGAAGTGATCGGGATTCCGATCAAGGACCGCAAGACGAAGCAGATGGTCCCCTTCAAGACCGACGAGCACATGCGCCCCGACACCACCATCGAAGGGCTCGGGAAGCTGGCGCCGTACTTCAAGAAGGACGGCGTGGTGACGGCGGGCAACGCCAGCGGCATCTGCGACGGCGCGGCGGCCCTCGTCGTGGCGGAAGAACAGTTCGCGAAGTCGCGCGGCCTCAAGCCGATTGGCCGGCTGGTTGGCTGGGCTGGCGCGGGCGTCGAGCCCAAGTACATGGGGATTGGTCCGGCTCCGGCCATCCGCAAGCTGCTGGCGAAGACCGGCGTGGAGCTGAACAAGGTCGATCTCTTCGAGGTGAACGAGGCCTTCGCGCCGCAGTACATCGCGGTCGAAAAAGAGCTCGGCCTGCCGCGGGAGCGGACCAACATCCACGGTGGCGCCATCGCGATCGGCCATCCGCTCGCGGCCTCCGGAGCCCGCATCACGTTGCACCTGCTCCACGCGCTACGGCGCGCCGGCAAGACGCTCGGCGTGGGCAGTGCGTGCATCGGCGGAGGCCAGGGCCTCGCCGTGATGGTCGAGGCATTCCCTCGGTAAGGCCGCACCCGCAGGCGGCAGAAACAGGAACGCTCATGCAAATCGGCCCGGTCGAAATCATCGGCCTCGTGGCGGTGCTGTACACCCTCTCGAGCCTGAGGATCATCAAGCAGTACGAGCGCGGCGTCTCGTTTTTTCTGGGACGCTACTGGAACACCAAGGGACCGGGGATCGCTTTTCTTCCCTCGCTGGTCGCCCACATGCACAAGGTGTCGCTGCGCACCCTCGCGCTCGATATCCCGCCGCAGGACGTGATCACCCGCGACAACGTCAGCGTGAAGGTGAACGCCGTTCTCTACATGCGGGTGAAGGATCCCTCGGCCGCGATCATCCAGATCGAGAACTATCTCTATGCGACGAGCCAGATGGCGCAGACCACGCTGCGCAGCGTGCTGGGCGAGCACCAGCTCGATGACCTGCTCTCCGAGCGCGAGAAGATCAACGAAACACTGAAGAAAATCATCGACGCCCGCACCGCCGACTGGGGCATCGAGGTATCCGCGGTCGAGGTGAAGGACGTCGATCTGCCCGAGAACATGAAGCGGGCCATGGCCCGCCAGGCGGAAGCCGAGCGGGAACGGCGGGCCAAGATCATCAACGCCGAGGGCGAGCTGCAGGCCTCGGAGAAACTGGCCCAGGCGGCCCACGTCATCGGGTCGGCGCCGGCCGCGATCCAGCTGCGCTACCTCCAGACGGTGAGCGAGATCGCGTCGGAAAAGA
>DASXPG010000122.1:0-3611 GCA_036493755.1 Gemmatimonadales bacterium | reverse complement strand
GTGTTCGGCCGCCAACCCGGCGCCACTTTCCTCTACGGTCAGGCCTTGTTCGACACAGCCCTGGTCACCGCGGTTATCCACGTGACCGGCGGCGCCGAGAGCGACTTCGCGTCCCTGTACATCCTGGTGATAGCCGTGAGTGCGGTCTTGCTGCCGCTCACGTCAAGCTTGTTGCTCACGCTCCTCGTGGCGATTGCCTACACCGCGGACATCGTGTGGGGACACCCCTTCCAGCTATCGCCATCGATCTTCCTGCAGATCGGCGTCTTCCTCGGCGTCGCCCTGACCACGGGGTGGCTCGGCAGCCGAGTGCGCGTGGTGGGCGCCGAGCGAGAGGTGTTGCGGGAGGAGGTCGACCGCCTGCGCCTCGAGGCCTCGGACATCCTCCGCAACATCAGATCGGGCATCGTCACGGTCGACGCGCAGGGCCTCATCGTGTATGCGAATCCGGCGGCCCAGATCATCCTCGGCCTGACCGGGGAGCAGCTGGTTGGTCAGCCAGTGGCCGATGCCATTTCCCCACGATCGCCGGTGCTGGGCGGCGCGATCGCCGTCACGTTACGGGGCGGGCCTCGCCTCTCCCGCGCGGAAGCCACCGTCACGGTCGATGGCCGGGCCACAACGGTCGGATTCAGCACCACGGCGCTGGACGGTTTGGGCGGCGCCACGGCGATCTTCACCGACATCTCGCAGCAGAAACGCCTGGAAGAGCTCTTGCTGCGTACCCAGCGTCTCGAGGCGGTGGCTGAGCTCTCGGCGTCCCTGGCGCACGAAATCAAGAACCCGCTGGCCTCCATCCGCTCGTCCGTGGAGCAACTCTCCCGCTCCGCCCGTACCAACGACGATGAACGGTTTCTGGCGCAACTCGTGCTGCGCGAGAGCGATCGCCTCAGCCGCCTGCTGACGGAGTTCCTGGACTTTTCGGGGGTGCGCGTCACGGTGTGCCGGGCGGTGGATCTCGGACAAGTGGCGGCCGGCGCGGTCGAGGTGGTGCGCAAGCATCCCGATTGCCCGGCGGATCTGGACATCACCGTCACCGGCGAAGGTGGCGAGGTCCAGGGCGACGAGGACTTGCTGCACCGGGTGGTCGTCAATCTGGTGCTCAATGCGGTCCAGGCGTCGCATGATGGCGAGGCGCGGGTGAGCATCGAGGTACGCTCCGCGCTGCCGGGCGACCTTCCGCCCGGCATCGGGCTTGAGCGCCCGGTCATCATGCGCGTGGTCGACAATGGTCCCGGGATCCCCGAGGAAATTCGCGAGCGCATCTTCGACCCCTTCGTGAGCGGGCGGGTGGGCGGCAGCGGGCTGGGCCTCGCCATCGTGCAGCGCGCCGTTATGGCCCACCGCGGCCTGGTCTTTGTCGACTCCGAGCCTGGGCGGGGCACCGCCTTTACTCTCCTCTTCCCCGGGGACAGCCCGGCGGAGGCCGCCGCATGAGCGCGGAGCGTCCATCGATCCTCGTCGTCGACGACGAAGAGGGTATTCTCGACTCCCTGCGCATCCTGCTCAAGAACTCCGGGTTCGACATCGAAACCGCACAGGGCGGGCGGGCCGGCCTCGAAGCCATCAAGGGCACGGCGCCGGACATCGTGCTGTCCGACATCCGGATGCCACAGGTGACCGGGATCGACATCCTCAAGGCTGCGCGCGAGCAAGATCCCGATACGCCGGTCATTCTCATGACCGCCCAGGCGGACCTGCAATCGGCCATGCAGGCCGTCAATCAGGGCGCGTTCTACTACATCCAGAAGCCATACGCCAACGATGAGATGGTCGCGATTTGCCGGCGCGCCGCGGAGTATCGCGGTCTCCGGTCGGAGAACAAGCATCTCAAACGGGAGATTCGCCGCCGCGAACGCACCCGGACCGGCCGGCCGATCGGTGCGGCGCGTCGATTCCTCGACGTGCTGAAGCTCGCGGAGCAAGTCGCGCCCACCGAGTCGACCGTCTTGATCCAGGGCGAGAGCGGCACCGGCAAGGAGGTCATCGCGCGCTACATCCACGAGCTGTCCGAGCGGAGCGATGGGCCGTTCTTCTCGATCAATTGCGGCGCCCTGCCCGAAAGCCTGTTGGAATCGGAGCTCTTCGGACACGTGAAGGGATCTTTCACTGGGGCGGTGCGCGACAAGCAGGGTATGTTCGCCGCCGCGCGCGGCGGAACCTTCTTCCTCGACGAAATCGGCGAGACCAAGCCGGGCATTCAGGTGAAGCTGCTTCGCGTCCTCCAGGAACGCGAAGCCCTGCCGGTCGGTGGCACTGAGCCGATTCCGGTCGACGTGCGGGTCATTGCGGCGACCAACCGCGATCTCGACGAGGAAATCCGGCGCGGCCAGTTCCGCTCCGATCTGTATTACCGGCTCAATGTGATCGCCTTGCATTTGCCCCCGCTCCGCGACCGGCGCGAGGACATCCCCATGCTGGCGGAGTCGTTCCTCCAGCGCATCGCCGACGAACGTGGCGAGCCGGTGCGGCGCATCGCGAGCGACGCGCTCGACGCGATCATGGTGTATGACTGGCCCGGCAATGTCCGGGAGCTGGAAAACGCCCTCGAGCACGCGGTTGTCCTGGTTCGGGGCACCGAGATCGAAGCGGCGACGCTGCCGGAGCGCCTCACCACCAGGAAGTCCCAGCCGCTGGTGGCCGAGCGGCCACCCGACAATCCCACGCTCGACGTGGTCGAACAGGCATACATCCTTTGGGTGCTCCAGGCGGAGGCCGGCAACAAGACGCGCGCGGCCCAGGTCCTGGGTATCGATCCGTCGACGCTGTACCGCAAGCTGTCGCGGTACGAGGCGCCGACCACGGAGCGCACATGACGAGCTCCCCCAGCCGGCCGCTCGTCGTGAGCATCGTCATGCCGGCCTACAATGAACGCCCAACTATCGAACGAGCGATCCGGCGGTGCCGCGAGACCGGCCTGCAGATGGAAATCATCGTCGTCGACGATTGTTCGAAGGACGGCACCGCCGAGATCATCGACCAGCTACGGGCGGAAGGCGTGGTGCAGTGCGTCATCCGCCACGAACACAACAAGGGCAAAGGCGCCGCGGTGCGCGCCGGCATGCAGGCCGCCACCGGCGACGTCATCGTCATTCAGGACGCCGACCTGGAATACGACCCGGCCGATCTGCCCGCGCTGCTCGATCCCATTCGGGCTGGCCGCGCCGATGCCGTCTTCGGCTCCCGATTCCAGTCGGGGCCGCGCCGGGTGCTCTACTTCTGGCACTCCATCGGCAACCGAGTCCTCACCCTCCTGTCCAACATGTTGACCGATCTCAACCTGACCGACATGGAGACGTGCTACAAGATGATTCGGGCCGATTTGTGCAAGCGCCTGCCCCTGGTCTCGGATCGGTTCGGGATCGAGGTCGAACTCACGGCGCGGCTCGCCCAGTCCGGCGCCCGAATCTGGGAAGTGCCGATCAGCTACAACGGCCGCACGTACGCCGAGGGTAAGAAGATCGATTGGCGCGATGGCGTCGCGGCCCTTTGGCACATTTTTCGATTCAATCTCTTCGCGCGGCGCACGCCCGCGGCGCTTTGATGCTGTCCGCCCGGCGCGCGCCGTGGATGCTGGTCGCTGGCGCGCTGCTGGTGCTGCCCCTGCTCCC
>DASXPG010000121.1:0-25756 GCA_036493755.1 Gemmatimonadales bacterium | reverse complement strand
TTCCCGGGCGCAAGGTGCTGGGCGCGCTGGTGGCGCTCCCGGCGGTCATGCCGCCGCTGGTCGGCGTCGTGGCCTTTCTCTTTCTGTACGGCGAGAGCGGCTTCGTGGCCCGCGGCATCCAGGCCATCACCGGCTCGCGCGACGCGCCGTGGCGGCTCCAGGGGCCGGGGGCGATCCTGCTGGTTCACGCCTACTCGATGTACGTCTACTTCTACCTCTTCGCCCGCGCCGGGCTGGCCAAGCTCGACGCCTCGGTGCTGGAGGCGGCCGCCTCGTTAGGCGCCGGGCCCGTCGAGACCTTCCGGCGGGTGACGCTCCCGCTGCTGCGGCCGGCGCTGGTGGGCGCGGCGCTGCTGACGTTCATGACCGCGCTGGCGTCCTTCAGCGCGCCGTACCTCTTTGGCGGGGGCTTCCGGGTCATGACGACGCAGATCGTCTCGACCCGTCTCAACGGCGATACCGGCGCGGCGATGCTCGAAACCGCCGCCCTCACCGCCGTGGCGCTCCTGGGATTCGCGCTGGTCCGCATCAGCGAAGGCGAGGCATCGGTCGCGGCGGTCGGAAAGGGAACGCCGCCCGCGCTGCGGTCGATCGCCAGTCCCTTCGCCCGCCGCGCCGCCACCATCGCCGGCTGGGCGCTGGCCATCGTGCTGCTGCTTCCGCATGCAACGCTGCTGCTCATCTCGTTCGTGCCGGTCAACACCTGGACGACCCAGACACTTCCGCCGGTCCTCGGCGTAGTGAATTACCGCCGGCTCTTTTCCGAGGTCGAGCGGCTCCGGCCGATGCTCAATTCCCTGTGGATGGCGGCGGCGGCCACGGCGGCGGCGATCGCCATCGCGGTCTGGGCCGGCCAGCTGATCGTCAAGCGCCGCGCGCGGCTCGGCCGGACCATCGAGGTACTGCTGGCGCTTCCGTGGGCGGTGCCGGGAACGGTACTGGCGATCGCGCTGGCCACGCTCTTCAGCATCGAGCAGCCGCTGGCCGGCCGCGTCGTCCTGGTCGGCACGGTGGCGATCCTGCCGCTGGCCTACCTGGTGCGCAACCTGCCGCTCACCGGGCGGGCGCTGCTGGCCGGATTCCGGCAGCTCGACCCGTCGCTGGATGAGGCGGCGCAATCGTTAGGCGCCGGACGCTGGCGGCGGCTCTGGAAGGTGACGCTGCCGCTGCTCCGGCCCGCGCTCGCGGCCGGCGGCGCGCTGGCTTTCGTGACGGCCCTGGGAGATTTCGTGGTGTCGATCCTGCTCTACACGTTCGAGACGCGGCCCATCTCGATCGAGATCCTCTCCAGCCTCCGCGTCGGCGAGCTCGGCGTGGCGGCCGCCTTCGGCGTGGTGCTGATGGTGGTCAGCGGCGCGGCGCTGGGCGTCGGCGCGCGGGTGGGCCGGTGAGCAAGAAGCTCTGGGTCCTCATGGCCACGGCCTTCGTGGACATGCTCGGATTCGCCATGGTGTTTCCGCTGCTGCCGTTCTACGCGATGCACCTGGGGGCGTCGCCGTTCCTCATCGGCATCCTGATCTCGTCCTTCTCGATCATGCAGCTGCTCACGGCTCCGCTCTGGGGCCGGGTGTCGGATCGCTTCGGGCGACGGCCAGTCTTGCTCATCGGACTGGGCGCCGCCGGAATCGCGTACATCGTCTTCGGTCTCGCCAACAGCGTGTGGCTGCTGCTGCTCTCCCGTGCGGTGCAGGGCGCCGGCGGCGGGACCACCGGCGTGGTGCAGGCCTATATCGGCGATTCCACCGAGCCCGCCGACCGCGCCAAGGGACTCGGCTGGCTTTCGGCGGCGACCAGTGCCGGGGTGATGGTCGGCCCGGCCATCGGATCGCTGGCCTCGGGGCTGGGGCAGGCGGCTCCGGGATTCTTCGCCGCGGGACTCTGCTTCCTCAACGTGATGTTCGCCTGGCGGTATCTCCCCGAGTCGCGGCCCAGGATCGGCGCGCCCAAGCGGCACATCCGCGTCGCGCTCTGGCACGTGCTGCGCCATCCCACCGAGCCGCAGCCGAGGCTGATCTGGATCTATGCGGTCGGGATGGGGGCGTTCGCGGCGATGTCGTCCTGCGTGGCGCTCTATCTCAACTACCGCTTCAACATCACCGCCAAGACCATCGGCGCCGTCTTCGTCTACATCGGTGCGCTGGCGGTGATCATGCGTGCGCTGATTCTCGGCCTGGCGGTGAAGCGACTGGGCGAGACGCGGGTGATGCGGATCGGCGCGGTGATCTTCTCGATCGGCTTGGCGATGTATACCGTGCCGACCACCATCTGGGTGATGGCGCTGGTGATTCCCATTGTCCCGATCGGGCAGGCGCTGCTCTTCCCGACCGTGACGGCGCTCAGCTCACATCGTTCCGATCCCAAGGAGCTGGGCCAGATGATGGGGGTGCAGCAGGCCTTTGGCGGCGCGGCCCGGGTGCTGGGGCCGCTCTGGGCAACCTGGATCTATGAGCACATGGGGCCGGCCAAACCGTTCCTCGTCGCCGCGGCCATCATGTTCGTCGTGATGCTGCTCGCCTTCCAGGTTCCAGTCGCTGCCCGCGCCGTGCCGGAGCTCGCCGCCGCCGACTAGGGTTGCGCGCTCCAGCTGTTGTTGGAACGGTCCACGTCCGGGTACACCCCGCGCGGATCGATCTCGATCCTGACCGGCTTCAGCGCCGGTGGTCCGATGACCCGCCAGATGAACGTGGATCCCCGCAGCCAGGTTTCTACCGGCAGCTTGACGATGCGCGTGCTGCCGTCGGCGGCGGTGACGCGCAGCTCGACCGGTGCGACCATTTCGCGCCGGCTCGAGAGGAAGACCCGCGTGCTGTTCACGCCGTTGGCTTCCTGCGAGGTCACCGAATCGATCGCCTGGTCGAGGTGATCGGTGCGGACGAACCAGCTGCGCCAGAACCAGGAGAGGTCCTCGCCGAGTCCGTCGTTCATCGAGCGGAAGAAGTCCGCCGGCGTGGGATGGTGGAAGGCCCAGCGGCGCACGTATTCCCGGAAGGCGGCGTCGAAGGCCATCGAGTCCACCACCTGCTCGCGCAGGAAGTGCAGCCCCACCGCGGGCTTGCCGTAGGCGTTCCAGCCCGACAGCAGACCGTTAGGCGAGCGGTCCTGCGGCTCCATGATCGGCGTCTCGGCGCCGCGATTGGTCCGCAGGAAACCCTGGTAGGCGCTCATCGCGCCGAATTCGAGGGTCTGGATGCGCGTCGTATCGGTGGGATAGCGGTCGTGGAAGCTGTACCAGTCGATGAAGGTGTTGAACCCCTCGTCCATCCACGGATAGAGCCGCTCCTCGGAGCCGACGATCATGGGGAACCACTCGTGGCCCTGTTCGTGGGCGATGGTGTAGTAGAGGTCCTTCTCGTCCCGCGCGTTGTCGAAGGTCATCATCGGATATTCCATCCCGCCCACCGGCCCTTCGGCGCTGATCGCCGTCGGGTAGGGGAAATGGAACCAGCGCGAATGGATCATGATCGAATGCCGGGTGATGTCGGCCGCGTTGCGCCAGATGGCGATCTGGTCGGGCGGGTAGAACGCCTGCATGGAAATCCCGTCCCAGCTGGTGGCGTCCCAGATGTAATTCGGCGCGGTGGCCCAGGCGAAGTCGCGCACATTCAAGGCGGTGTAGTGCCAGGTCCGTGTCGCGCCCGCGTTCGGCGGAAGGATCGCCGCGGTGCCGACTTCCTCGGGCCGGATGATGCGGACGATGGTGTCGCTGTGCGCCGCGGCGGCGAGGCGCTCGCGGATCAGCGCCGGCAGCACCTCGGTGGGATTCTTCAGCACGCCCGTCGCGCCGACGGTGAAGCCGGCCGGCAGCGTGAGGGTTACGTCGAAATCGCCGTACTCCAGGTAGAACTCGGCGCCGATGTACTGATCGGTTCCCCAGCCGCGCACGTCGTCGTAGACGGCGAGGCGCGGGTACCACTGCGCGACCTGATAGAGCCAGCCCATGGGATACTGCTGGCGTCCGGTGCGGCCGCCGCCCCGCGGTATCTGGTAGTGCCAGCGAATGTGGAGGGTCACGTCCTGGCGCGGGGCCAGCACGGTGTCGAGGTCGACCCGCATCATGGTGCTGTTGATGCGCCAGGAGAGGCCGTGCATCATCTCATCGGTGACCATGTTCATGCCGACATGCGCGGCGGCGCGGCGCGGCGCGCGGCTGGTCGGCGCCGATACCGAGTGCACCGTCTCGATCGTGACGCCGCCGCGGAATCCGGCTTCGGGGCGGAGCACCGGGTTCATCGCCGCGAAGCGGGTGTCCTGGGACCCGGCGTTCATGTCGAGCTGGAGCCAGAGATAACGCAGCGTGTCGGGCGAG
Organism: Gemmatimonadales bacterium; assembly: GCA_036493755.1. Lineage (GTDB taxonomy): Bacteria > Gemmatimonadota > Gemmatimonadetes > Gemmatimonadales > JACORV01 > DASXPG01. The sequence continues at coordinate 21,450 of DASXPG010000121.1, read as the reverse complement.
TTGTTGCGGTAGAGAATCGTCTCGTCGCCCTGGATGGTGTGGGTCGCAGTGTCGAGCGACGCCTGGATGGTGTAGCTGGCCTTCTGCTGCCAGTACTGCGGGCCCGGCATCCCGGAGGCCGAACGAAATCCGTTGGGCGTCGGCAAATCGAGCTGCCGGAAGGGCGAGGTATCGGCGATGCTCGGCCGGTTGGCGGCGAGCGGGGCCGCGGCGTTCTGGGGCGTCTGCGCGGCGGCGGCAACGGCAGCGAAGGGCGCCGCGAGAAGGGCGAGAACCATCGGGTGCTTGATCATAGTGGGCGAAGATACCGGTAGATTGTGTGCGATGCGACTTCGCATGCTGCCGGCCTGTTTCGTTCTGCTGTACGGCATCGGCGCGGCCGAAGTGTCAGCGCAGGTGGCGCCGCCGAGCCCACTCTCCGTCGTGGCCGATTCGGTCCATGCATCGCTTCACGATCGGGCGGTCGCGCTGAAGACCTTGTCGCAAACCTGCCCCAACAACGCGGTGCCGGTGCTGACCAATCTGGCGCAGCCCTATCTGCGCGACTGGCTCATCTGGCATGGCGCGCTGGCGGCGCTGGCGGCGTGCCCCTACACCGAATTGGCTCCCTTTTGGCGCGACATGATCACCTTCCCGCGGTTGCCGGTCAGGCAGCTTGCGCTGGTGGGATTGCTGCGGGTGGGCGCACCGGGCGACGTTGAGCTGATCCACGAAGCCATGCATCGCGAGACCGATCCGCTGATGCTGCGCCTGGCCGCTCGGGCCGATTCGGTGCTGCGGCTTCCCCTATCGGCCCGTGCCGGGCAGCTTCGCGAATAGGCGTCGTTAGGTGTTAAACTCTTCTGATCATGGATCCGCTGTCTGACTTGCTGCGCGTGGTACGCCTCGATGGCGCGCACTTTTACTCCGTGGAGGCGTCGCATCCCTGGAGCGCCGAGGCGCTGGCGGCTACCAAGCTCACTCCTCGCGTCATGCCGGCCGCCGAGCATCTGATCTCCTATCACATCATCACCGACGGACGCTGCTTCGGCGGACTGATGGGCGAGGAGATGGTCGAGCTGGTGGCGGGGGACGTGATCGTCTTCCCGCACGGCGACGCGCACCTGATGTCGAGCGAGCCGCGCGCTACGGTGAACAACATCCTCCAGACCCAGCCAGCCGGCCCCTATCCTTTCCATCTCAGCATCGGCGGAACCGGGCCGCGCTCCACGGCGCTGCTCTGCGGCTTTCTCGGCTGCGACCTTCAGCCCTTCAACCCTCTGCTGGGGGCGTTGCCGCGCCGGCTTCACGCGCGCGGCGTGTCGAACCCGTGGCTGGGCGATTTCATCCGCCAGGTAACCGACGAATCGGCCAGCGGCCGGACCGGCGCCGTCAGCGTGCTCACCCGGGTCGCCGAGGTGATGTTCATCGAGGTAATCCGCCGCTATCTCGATTCGCTGCCGTCGGGCCAGACCGGCTGGCTCGCGGGGCTGCGCGATGAGGTCGTCGGCCGCGCGCTGACCTTGATCCACGAGAAGCCCGAGAAGCACTGGACGCTGGAGTCGCTGGCGAAAGCGTCGGCGACGTCGCGCTCGAGCCTGGCGCGCCGCTTCACCGAACTGTTAGGCACTCCGCCGATGCAGTATCTGGCGAGCTGGCGGATGCAGGTCGCCGCCAACCTGCTCACCCAGAGCGGCGCCAAGGTTTCCGCGGTCGGCGAAGCGGTGGGCTTCGATTCCGAAGCCGCGTTCAGCCGGGCGTTCAAGAAGGCGACGGGATTCGCGCCCGGGGCATGGCGTTCCGAACACCGCGAGTCCGCGAACTGAGACGAACGAGCAACCCGCCGGGACGCTCGCGCAAGGAATTCTCTCCGCAGTACTCCTGAGCAGACAATCGAGACGCGCAGTCATTGGCGGTGGACCTCCGCGGGTGCACAATACGTCTCGCGCGCCACGAGGCGCGCCGGCACCCACCAGGAGGAGCGTATGTCGACCCAGGCCGTTCCCATGCCACCGCGTACCAGCAAGGGCAGCACGCGCGCCCTCGCACTGGCCGAGCGTCTCGAGCAGGGCGCGAAGGCGCTCGCCGATTTCGCCGCCACGCTGACCGATGCCGAGTGGCGCACCCCGATCGGCGCGCGCGACGCGCGCCCGGTGGGCGTGGTGATCCATCACGTCGCGACCGTGTATCCGATCGAGATCGGCCTGGCGCAGACGCTCGCCGCCGGCAAGCCGGTGACCGGCGTGACCATGGAAGACATCGCGGTGATGAACGCGGGGCACGCGAAGGACAACGCCGGCGTGGGCAAGCTGGAAACCATCGAGCTGCTGCGCCGCAACAGCATGGCGGCGGCCGCGGTCATCAGGATCCTGACCGATGAGCAGCTCGACAAGGCAGCGCCGGCGTCGTTGTACTTCGAGGCGCCGATCACCTGCCAGTTCATGCTGGAGGACCATGCGGTCCGGCACAGCTATCACCACCTGTCGCGGATCCGCGCGGCGCTCAAGCGTTAGGCAAGTCAACGGGGCGCGCCAGGCGGCGCGCCCCACGGGAATGGAGGCATGGCGTGATACACAAGATTCGCGTCGGGCCCGGCAGCGGGAGCTTCGGCTTTTCCAGCGGCGAGGTCGGCGCCTGGAGCGAGGATCCGCTCAGCGCCCGCGCCCGGCTGGTCTGGACCTCGGCGGACTTCTCGCCGATCGCCCGGAGTTTCGCGGAAGGCGCCGCGGCGTTCGTCGAGCGGCTGGGGCTGAAGCCCGGCGAGTCGGTGCTCGACGTCGCCTGCGGCACCGGCAACCTGGCCATCCCGGCGGCGAAGGCCGGCGCGAAGATCGTTGGCTCGGACATCGCCCCTAACCTCATCGCGCAGGCACGGCGTGAGGCGCGCGACGCCGGCGTCAATGTGACCTTCGAGGTAGGCGACGCTGAGTCGCTGCCGTACGCCAGCGGCCGCTTCGACACCACGATGACGATGTTCGGCGCGATGTTCGCCTACCGGCCGGAGCGGGCCGCCGCCGAGCTGCTGCGCGTCACGCGGCCGGGCGGCCGCATCGCCATGGCGAACTGGACCGCCGAGGGATTCGTCGGGTCGCTGCTGCGAGCCCATACGGCCGTTGCGGCGCCGCCACCCGGCGTGCCGAGCCCACTAGGCTGGGGCGCGGAAGACATGGTACGGGCGCGGTTCAACGGCAAGGTGAGCGCGTTGACCTGCACCCGCCGGACGCTGACGCTGCGGTTCGCCCTGGCGCCGGCCGCTGTAACCGAGTTGTTCGCCGCGTCGTATGGACCAACGGTGACCACCCTCAAGGCCGCCGACCCGGCCGGTGCGAGCCGGCTGCGCGAGGACATGACGCGAGTGTTCAAGGAGCATAACGAGGCGACCGATGGGACGACGGCGGTGGTTGGCGAATATCTCGAAGTGATCGCGATTGTCGGTTAGGCGGTTCGTTCAATGGGAGAGCATATGCGCAGCGGAGTCGTTCGAGCGATGCTCGTCATGCTGGCGCTGAGCGCCTGCAATCCGGGTTCCTACTCCTCGCCGTACGGGGGCCTCGTGACGGTGCAGGGGGTGAAGGTGACGCCGCAGGTCGTCCAGCTGAACGTCGGCCAGACCCGGCTGCTGGTCGCCACGCTCGCGCCGACCAACGCCACGGACCAGGTTGTCGCCTGGGAATCGAGCGACACCACGATTGCATCGGTTTCCGCGGCCGGCGTTGTCGCGGCGAAGGCTCCGGGTGCCGGCGTCTTCGTCACGGCTTTTACGCATGATGGCGGCTTCCAGGCGTCCGTCAACGTGAGCGTCAATCCATAGGTTTTGCGATCGCGGCTAGGGTGGGGGGGCCTCAACAATGGGCCCTTCACCTTTCTTCAGCTTTCGCCATTTACGCAGAGTCAGAATCGCCCCGAGCGGGAACGATGCGGAGAGAATCCAGGGCCCGACCAAACCGGCCCGCGAGAAGCCGGCGCCGAAAATCTGCAGGTGCAGCAATTCGAGTGAGACCACCTGGCTGGTCCAATTGAAGGACGCCGTGACAACGCCAACCCAGGGAAACAGCGTCCAACGCCAACCCATGTGTTTCAATCCGGCCATGACCGAGATGGCAATACAGAAACAGAAGCACGCCACGGTAATCAGCAGGAAGAGGTACTGCTGGTACGAAGCCGTGGAGAGATCAAAGCGATTGCGCACCCTCAGCGAGGTCGATCTCGAATTCCAGCTGGCGGCAAGAACTCTGATCGGCGAGCCTTCGGCGTGCCTGAGGGATACCTCGACCATGGACCAGCGGAAGCGGCCAGGAGTGTGCAGCTCATAGGTGAACGATGCGGAGGTCAGCGATCCATAATTCACCTGCCAGCCCACCAGCGCTACCGAGTCGAGCTGGAAGGGACGGATCGAATCACCGAGTGTGGCCATTGGGCCGGCAACTTCTGGAGGAGGCTGAGCTGGATCGTAGTGTGCCAGAGCCGAATCGATTCTGCCGGCGGCCAGGTAGCCAATGAAGCGGCGCGATGCCGCGTCGAGATCCTGAGGCGGCTTCGTCATTGACGAGCAGGCGCTGAGCAAGCTGAGGCCGACCGCCATGAGCGCTCCGGCAAATCGCATCAGCGGATCCCGGTCATCTCCGAGTAGTGGCTTTCTACATAGTCGTTCAGAATCCGCCCAAACTGCTCCGCGATATCCTCGCCCTTCAGCGTGACGCTCAGTTTGCCATCCACGTACACCGGCGCCTTGGGCTCCTCGAACGTCCCCGGCAATGAAATCCCGATGTTGGCGTGCTTCGATTCCCCCGGGCCGTTCACCACGCACCCCATCACCGCCACCTTCATCTCCTCCACGCCGGCATAGCGCTCCTTCCAGATCGGCATCTGCTCCCGCAAGTACGTCTGGATGTCGCTGGCCAGTTCCTGGAAGAAGGTGCTCGTGGTCCGCCCGCAACCGGGGCAGGCCGTCACCTGAGGTACGAAGGACCGGATGCCTAACGATTGGAGAATCTGCTGGGCGACCAGCACCTCCTCGGTCCGGTCACCATGGGGCTTGGGCGTCAGCGACACGCGGATGGTGTCGCCGATGCCTTCCTGGAGCAGAATCGACAGCCCCGCGCTCGAGGCGACGACGCCCTTGGTCCCCATCCCGGCTTCGGTCAGGCCGAGGTGCAGCGGATAGTCGGAGAGCGGAGCCAGGCGGCGATAGACATCGACCAGGTCCTGCACCCCCGACACCTTGGCCGACAGAATGATCCGGTCATGCCCCAGCCCGGCGTCCTCCGCCAGCTGCGCCGACCGCAAGGCGCTCTCGACCATCGCCTGCATCGTCACGTCGCGCGCATCCACCGGCTCGGCCAGTTTCGCATTCGCATCCATCATTTGGGTCAACAGGTCGCCATCCAGCGAGCCCCAGTTGACCCCGATCCGCACCGGCTTGCCGTTCGCGATCGCGACGTCGATGATGGCGCGGAAATTCTGGTCGTGCCGCTTGCCGCCCACGTTGCCCGGATTGATCCGGTACTTCGCCAGCGCCCTGGCACACGCGGGATACTTCGTCAGCAGCAGATGCCCGTTGTAGTGAAAGTCGCCGATGACCGGCGCGCGCACACCGCGGTCCGCCAGGCGCTGCGCTATTTCGGGAACGGCACGCGCCGCTTCATCGTTGTTGACCGTGATCCGCACCAGCTCCGAGCCGGCCGCCGCCAGCGCGGCAATCTGGTCCGCCGTCCCCGCCGCATCGGCGGTGTCGGTGTTGGTCATCGATTGCACGACGAGAGGATGCCGGCCGCCGACGGCCACTCCGCCCACGTCCACGGTCACGGTCTTCCGGCGCTGCGATATCATGGCTGAATCATGGAAAGGGCCCGGAATATAGTGGCGGCGCCAATCTCTGGCCGTTGCACCAGCGCATCAGATTGATTCTGGCTGACCCAATCGGGTGCCGCCCGAGGGACCCGGCGAGCTAGCGCAACCTCTTGCCGCCGTGAATGATACAAGCAGTCAATTCTGTATGACATTGCGGCCCGAATCGTGCTTCAATCACCGGCATGGAGCGAATCATGTCCCGGAATCTCGTGACCGTCGCGCTGGTCGCCGCCCTCACCGCATGCGCCTCTGATCCAACCGGCACGGTGAAGTCGGCTGCCCTCGCGAATCGTCCGACGGTGGAGGCGAGCCGCTGGCACTTTGGCTCGGAGCGTTATCGCGATCACGGCAGCCACTTCCTTCGCGTCTGCTCCGGCAGCGCCGGCGTCGACGGCGAAGTGCTCTTTACCCACGATGGCAGCACGGTCCTCACCTTGACCAGCTTCAGGAACGGCGCCCCCGGCATCCCCGCCGGCTCGATCGATAAGTTCTTGCTGCGCGTCTTCGATCCCAGCGGCCGCCAGGTCCTGACCCAGACCATCACCTTCGGCAAGGGCAGCAGCTACAGCAACACGTTCCGCGGCTTCGCGCCGGGTTTCACCTTCCAGCTCGTCGTGCAGGTCTCCGGCATCGACCGCAAGCGCGTGGACGACGTGACGTTGTCGCCGCTCCCGGTCGTCAGGCGTCCCGATCTCGCGGTCACCGCGCTCAATCTTCCGTCGACGGTGATCGCCGGTTCCCCCGCGCTCATCTCGGCGAGCGTCGCCGAGCTGAATGGCGGACACGGCGCCACGGCGAATTGCCTCCTCCTGGTGGATCACGTGATCGTGGACCACGCCAGCGGGATCTTTGTGGACGCGGGCGACGTGGTTTCCTGCGCCTTCACCACGACCATCGGCAAGGCCGGCCCGCACACCGTGCAGGTCGCCGTGGACGACATCTCGCCGCTCGACGACAATCATGCCAACAACCTGCGCACCGCAACGCTGAACGTGGTGCTCCCGGCGAGCCTGGTGACGTCGCCGTCGGTGAGCTTCAACGGTTCGCTCCAGTCGGGCGGCTTCACCGCCATCGATTCCTTCAGCACCGCCTGGACCGATCCGTCGAACCACGGGTTCCTCTATCTCCAGGCCCACGACTACGAGAGCCAGACCGGCACCACCCAGTCCGCGATGTTCTCCGGCGTCATCACCTCGGTGCTCGTCTTCCCGCTGATCAGCGTGGAGCTGAACCAGGCGAGCGGCGGCGCGCTGCTGGCCAGCTCGGTCTACAGCGCGGTCCCGGCCGACAATCCCGGCAACGCCGATTGCATTACGCGCGGCGTCGGGACCGGCGTCGAGTTCTATCTCTGCAGCGATCCGTCGGGTTTCACCACCTTCACCTACCTGCGCGCCACCGGAACGGTGACCTACGCGTCGGATCAGTATCAGGCGGTGTGGAACGGGACCTCGTACGACATCACGCCGTACGTGGCCAACGGCACCACGACCACCGGCATCTTCGCGGTGCTGGGAAGCACCTTCACCTTCGATGTGCGGATTGCCGATGCCTCGGGGACCTACGTGGCGACGGCGGCGATCCCGCTCTCGCCTTTCACAGAAAACGACCTGACCCCTTCGAGCTGCGTGACCGGATCGGTGCAGGTACCGCCGGCCACCTACAGCGCGCGCACCTGCACGTACTCATCGTACGTCTTCACTGGTGTGACGGGATCGGTTTCGGGGAATGGTGCGACGACCTCGCCGGGGACGGGCGCGACGCCATAGTTCGCGCCGCTTCGGATCGAGGTTTCCACGACGCCCGCGCCCGGAACGCGGGCGTTCGTGCGTCGTGGGCAAAGTGGGAGGCTGTCATGCGGGGGAGCTACGAGCCCCGTTTTCCCCAGCCTTCCCACTTTCCCACGCAAATCTCCACCAGCTACATCACTTCGCTCAACTTGCGATCGGCAACCTGATGAAGAACTCACTGCCACGGCCGAGGCCGTCACTGCGCGCCTCGAGGATACCGCCGTGGAGCTCGACGATGCCGCGAACCAGGGTGAGGCCGATACCCAGTCCGCCCTGACCCCGCTCGACCGACCGGCTCATGTTGGCCATCATGTCGAAAATTTGCGGGAGATCATCGGGGTGAATCCCGTTACCGTTGTCCTTCACGGAAATGACCGCGTGCGAGCCCGACCGCTCGGCGCCGATGGAGATCTGGCCGCCGTTAGGCGTGTTGCGCACGGCGTTGGCGATCAGCTCCTTCAGTGCCTGGGTCAGACGCGCGGGGTCGGCGTAGACCTGTATCGGGGTGCTCGGCGCGCTCACGATCACCTTGTGGCCGGCTGCGTTCCCCTGCTGCAGCGCCTTCACCATGCCGCGGACCACGCCGCCCAGCTCGATGCGCTCCTTGCGCAGGGTGAGCCGGTTCTGGGTCAGCTGCGCGACATCGGTAAGGTGGTCGACCAGCTGGACCATCTGCTCGATCTGGCGCTGCAGCATCGAGCGCGCCTGGTCGTAGGTCGCGCCGGTATGCACTTCGCGCAGGACGTGCAGCACGCTGCGGGTCGGGCCGAGCTGGTTGCGCAGCTCGTGGGCGAGCTTGGAGAGGAAGAGGTCCTTGCGGGCCTCGCCTTTCTTCAGCGTTTCCTCGGCGCGCTTGCGCTCGGTGATGTCCACCAGGACGTTGACCGCGCCGGTGACCCGGCCGGTCTCGTCGTGGATCGGATTGGCATGGGCCATCACCGTCAATTGGGTCCCGTTGGGCCGTTCGACGACGATCTCTTCACCATTGAAGCCGCGATTTTCCTTCAGCGCGCGGGCCATCCAGCACTGCTCGTGCTTGATCGGCTTGCCGTCGACGAAAAGCTTGAAGGAACCGCAGAACTTGTCGATCTGATCGTTGAGCTTGGGACTCCGGCCCCAGACCGCGACCGCCTGCTCGTTGAAGTAGGTGATCAACCCCTGGGCATCGCAGGTGTAGGCGCCGGCCGGGAGATTGTCGAGCAGGTGCTCGAACTCCTGCCGCGCCTGCCGATCTGACTCCCGCAGCGCGTCTTCAGCGCGCTTCCGGTCGGTGATGTCTACCACCACGTTCATCGCGCCGGTCACCCGGCCGTTCGCGTCGCGGATCGGGTTGGCGTGGGCCAACACCGTCATCCGGGTCCCATCGGGCCGCTCGATGACGACTTCCTCGCCGTTGAAGCCGCGATCCTCCTTCAGGGCGCGGGTCATCCAGCAATCGTTATGGGTGATGCGCACCCCGTCCACATAGAGCCTGAACGAGCCGCAAAACCGGTCGATGGGATCATTGAGCTTGGGCGCCCGGCCCCAGGCATCGACGGCACGCTGATTGAAGTAGGTGATCAGTCCATCGGCATCGCAGGTGTAGATGCCCGCGGGCATCTGCTCGACGATCTGGCGGAACACGTTCGAACCATGGAGGGCTTCGATGGTGGCCAGATCCTGGGCGAGGACGCTGGCCGCTGCCGGCTCGGTCGAAACAGACGGCGAGGACGTCTTCATGTATTCCTGACTCCGCCAGGCAGCACGGAAGAACGCGTTGGATTGGGGACTCCGCGCTCTCTATCGCAAACGATATGCCCGGCAGTGTGGCGATTCACTACAGTTAACCAAGCTATTTAATGGCAATAGCTTAAGACAGTATTGGCCGCCTTTCCCTGAGGTCTGGAATCAGTAGTTAAGCACCAATGTCGGGCACTACCTTGCCCGGATCAGGGCGGGGATCGTGAGCGAGCCACCCCGCATCACGTACCTCACGGACGCCACGTTGCCGATATCGGCGACGGGGTCGGCCGAGAGGACGACGAGATCGGCAAGTTTCCCGGCTTCCAGGGTACCGAGGTCGCGTTCCCGGCCCATGGCGCGGGCGCCGTTGCGGGTCGAGGCCACGAGGACGTCCATCGGGCTCATTCCGGCGCGCTGCATCTCTCTCATTTCCCAGTAGACCGACGGACCGTGCAGGGTAAGCGGGTTGCCGGCATCGGTGCCCATGGCGATGGTGACACCGGGGACGTTGCGCATCAGGCCGAGGTTGGCGACGCCGATGTCGAGCCTTCGGTCCGTCGCGTCAGGCGTCCCGCCCGGGATGGTGTCGGTGGCGCGGGCGTGGGCCAGGGTCGTGGAGTCCACGCAGCTGACCGGATAGTGCGGCTCGAAGTGCCGGGCCCGCACCTGGCGGTAGCCGTCGCCGACGGTGAGCGTGGGCGTATAGATCACATGGCGCTCGTCGGCCAGGCGGATGAACTCGCTGTCCACCGGCTCGCTCATCACGCCGTGGACCAGGACATCGGCGCCGGCGCGCAACGCATCCTTCGCTTCCCAGAGCCCGGTCGCATGCACGATGAGCCGCGCCCCGAGTCGATGGGTCTCGAGGGCGGCGGCGCGGACCACAGCCTTGAGGGCGGCGGTGTCTGCGCTGGGGCGGACCACGTACCAGACCTTGATGGCGTCCGCGCCCCGGGCGAGGTTGGCCCGCACCTGGACCTGGACGGCGCTGTCGTTAGGCACGTAGACGATCTGCCGCGAGTCGGGCAGGTTGATCCAGTGATCCACGGTGGAGAGCAGCGGGCCGGCGGCCGCGACATGCGGCGCCTCGAGGTCGTTCTCGGCGCGCGCCTTGAGGCCGTAGGTCCAGGCGTACCCGCCGACGTCGAAGACCGCGGTGACGCCGGCACAGAGGTAGGTGCGGAAGTAGCGCTCCGGGTGCGCCTCGAGACCGGCGACGGTCCGGTCGTAAGGAAAATCGGCGCGGCGGTCGAGAGCATCGGGGCGGCCGTCGACCCAGCCGGTCTGGCTGAAGTGGACGTGGGCGTCGATGAGCCCCGGGATTATCCAGGTTCCGTGCAAGTCCATGGTATCGGTCGCAGCAGTCGCAACGGTCGCCGCAGTGGCGCACCGTGTCCGGGTTCCGGCACACTCGATCTTGCCATTCCGTACCACGACAACCGCGTCCCGAACAGGCGGCGCGCCGGTGCCGTCGATCAGCGTGGCGCCCACCAGCACGATCGGCGGCGGCGCGGTCCCGCTCGGAGCGTTGAAGGCCGTGCTGACGGCGATCTTCCAGCCGGCCGGGGTCCGGACGAAGATCCGCTCGCTGGTGCCTAACGAAGTGACGCCGTGCTGGGTGACGCGGTAGCGATACGATCCGTAGACCACGCCGGGCCGCACCGGAACCAGCCGCAGGTGGGTGGCGATGAGCGAATCGGGCCAGCTGGTGTCGCGCGCCGCCGCCATGGGAGCGTACCCCAGCTGGAGACCGGTGGGACCGTTGCGCGCGAAGCTGGGAGACTGGAGGTAGTAGCTGAGATAGCGGACGCGATCGTGCCGGTGAATCGCATCGATATTGCCCTGGAAAACCCGGCGCGCCTCAACGGTGTCCTGCGCTCGCAGCGCGCCCGGAAGGGAGAGAAGCACGGCTACGCACAGCAGGCCGTGCACTACTGGGCGACTGGGGCGACTGCGGCGACTATTGGCCGTTATGAGCGTCGTAAACAACTGAGCCTCCGAGAACCGTCATGACCACGTGGGTGTCAAGAATCCGCTCGGGCGCGATGCTCATGATATCCTGATCCAGAACCGTGAAATCGGCATACTTGCCGGGCGTGATGGAGCCTGCGACATCTTCCATGAAGGCCGCGTACGCCGGCCAGATCGTCATGCTCTCGAGCGCCTCCTGGCGCGTCATCCGCTCGTCGGGAAACCATCCGCCGGCGGGCCAGTTGTTGGCATCCTGGCGGGTGATGGCGGCGTGAAATCCAAGCAGCGGATTGACGGGCTCGACGGGGAAGTCGGTTCCGTTGGGAATGATCACGCCGGTGTTGAGCAGCGAGCGCCAGGCGTACGCCCCTTGCACCCGCGTCCAGCCGATCCGGTTCATCGTCATCGCCGCGTCGGATGCCTGGTGGCTGGTCTGCATCGACGGAATCACGCCGAGCTGGGCGAAACGCGCGATATCCTGGCGATGCAGGATCTGCGCGTGCTCGACCCGGAAACGGTGATCGGCGGTCGGCACCGCTTTCAGCGCCTGCTCGTAGGCGTCGAGCACATTGCGATTGGCGCGGTCGCCGATCGCGTGGGTGTTGACCTGGAAGCCGGCCCGCAGCCCCAGCTCGGCGATCTGCTCGATCCGCTCCGGCGCCACCCGGATCAGCCCCTTGTTGCCGGGATCGTCGCTGTAGTCCTCGAGCATCGCCGCGCCCCGGCTGCCTAACGCCCCGTCCGACACGATCTTGATGGCGCGGATCCAGAGCCGGCCGTCGTAGAGCGCGCGCTGCGGGCCGCGGGCGAGATACTGCGCCAGCGAGCCGCTGTCGGCCGAGACCATGACGTAGTTGCGAAGGTTGTAGTGGCCTTCGCGGGCCAGCTGCTCGTAGAGTTCGATCGTTCCCTGCGGGACCCCGGCGTCGTGGATGCCGACCAGTCCCCACTTGTTGGCCTCGGCGATGGCCGCGAGAATCGCGGCCTTCTGCTCCTCCTCCGACGGCGCCGGCACCACGCGGCCGATCAATCCCTGCGCGTTGTCGACGAAGACGCCGGTCGCCGCCCCGCGCTCATCGCGGATGATGCGCCCGCCCGATGGATCGGGGGTCTGCGCGGTGATGTGCGCCAGCTCCATCGCCCTCGCATTGGCGAGCACCGCATGACCATCGACCCGCCCCAGGATGACGGGATTGTCGGGGACCGCGCGCGACAAGGCATCGTAGGTCGGGAAACGGGTGTCGGCCCACAGCGTCTGGTTCCAGCCTCGGCCGCGAATCCATTCGCCCGGCCGCATCTGCCGGGCGCGCGCCGCGACGCGCGCGACGACCTCCTCGTACGACGTCGAGCCGGTGAGATCGATGGAGCGGAGCGCCGAGCCAAGTCCGGTGAGATGGGCGTGGGCGTCGGTAAGACCGGGGACGACGGTGCGTCCGGCGAGGTCCATCACCCGGGTATTCGGGCCCTTCAAGGCCTGCGCCTCGGCGGCGCTCCCGGCGAAGACGATTCGGCCGTTCCGGGCCGCGAAGGCCTGCACCACCGGTCTTGCAGGATCCACGGTATAGACGCGGGCCCCGGTAACTATGAGGTCCGCCGGCCCCTGGGCTGGGGGATTCTGCGCCAGAAGTGTCGTTCCTGAAGCCAGGAGCGCCACCAGCAAAGCTTTGGCGCACAGGTACTTGGGATGCACGGTCAGAGAATCCCCGGGTGTGAGGGTGGTCACGCACTGCTCCAGCGCAGGCGCGGTATATTCTTTGCTCTCATGGGGTTCATGGCAATGGCGTCGCTTCCACTCCTGTGCCTGGCCTCGGCCGGCTGCACGGGCTCCAGCGATGTCCAGGATCCGCCCGCGCAGTACATCGCGATCCGGCGGGCCTGGGCACCGGGCGAGCGCGCGGCCTTGATCCAGCGCATAGTCACCAATCACGAATACGTCTTTCCGTACGTCGGCGATATCTCCTCGATGGCGCCGCAGATCTACGCCGACACCGATTCGGTGACGGTACTGGCGCCGAATCCAGCTTTCACCGGTTCGCTCACCGGGCCGATACCGGTGGCGTCGGGTCTCGAAATGTTCAGCGCGTCGTGGAATTTCCTTGCGCTCAAGATCACCACGATCAACACCACGTCGGTGCCGCCCGACACGCTGCTCTGGCACATGGCGGTCTGGGCCGACCCGTCCGACGGCGGCAACCACGGGTTCGCCATCGCTTATTCCGCACTTGGCGCCTTCAACATCAAGCCCATCAACAGCACCGGCTTCGACGCGTCGAACGGCAAGTCGGGCGCGGCGGCCGGCGAATATCACTTCGCCACCACGACGCTCTGGCTCGATGATGCGGGCGGCGGACGCTACGAGGTCGACACGGAGGCGTTCCCTGGCGCCTTTTCGCCGGTCACGACCGGTCCGTATCTCGGCGGCAAGGAGCGGGCTGGGACGGTTTACGGCCGGGTGAACAACTCCCGGTTCATCAGAATCTCCGGCAGCGAAACGCCGAACTCGTTCACGGTGAGCTTCGATTACCGCGTGACGCCACTCAACGCGACGGAGATCGTGTGTGTCTTCCCGTCGCCCTGTACCACGAATGTTCCAATCATCCAGGCGGCTGCGCGGCTCGCGCATCGCCGGTGGAGTGTGCAATGATCCGCATCCCTGGTGTGATCCTTCTCTGCGCGGCCGCGTCAGGCATCGCCGGCTGCACCGACAACACCGCGCCCGTGGCCAGTGACGAGGCCCAGTACATCTCGGCGAAGCGCGCCTGGCGTCCCGGCGAGCGCGACTCGCTCGTCAACGCCATCGAGACCGGCCACCTCTGGATCTATCCCTTTATCGGGGACATTTCGTTCTACGCGGCGCAGATTCTTTCCGACACCGATTCGGTGACGATGATGATTCCCAATCCGAAATGGCAGCCCAGCTCGGATCAGATGAAGGCCGGCCCGAAGCCTGAATTCGACGCGATGGGCGTGCAGTGGAATGCCGGCTGGAACATCATCGGTGTGGATGACTGGTCGATCAACAACACCCAGGTGCCGGCGGATACGGTCCGCTGGGTCGGGGTTTTCTGGAACAATCCGGCGGAGTTGTCCTGGAAGGGGCTGGCGCTGGTTTCCACCACCCGCACCGCGACGGCGCCGCAGACCAGTGTGAATACCACCGCGTTCAATGCCGCGTTCGGCAAGGCGGGTGCGGCGGCGGCCGAAGTGCGCTTCTCGGATGGCACCGACTGGGAAGGGAACGGCCCCGGTGTCGCGCCGGTCAACACCATCATCGTCACTTCGGCCGCGTATGGGGCCACCTCGCCGGTCACCACGGGGCCCTTCCTCGGCGGAACCCAGGCCAATGGTACGATGCAGGGGCGGCTGCGCCAGATTCCCATTACCCGCGTATCGGGTCCGACGGGGCCGACGCCCCAGACGGTGGACTTCGACTTCAGCGCCTCGCCGATCGGCGCCATCCAGTTCATCTGTAAATTCAACAATCCCTGCACCACCAACCATTGATCGGCTGACGCGGCTCAGACGGCGGGTTTCCCCGCCGCCACTTCGGCATCGAGCTGCCGTATCCGCCGGCTCAGCATGCGGATGACGCCTTCGGCGATGTCGATCTGCTCGTGCAGTATCTCGTAGAACTCTTCGCTTCCGATTCGCAATGCTTCCGCTTCGCTCGTGGCGCGCACCGTCGCGCTGCGCGGCTCGCTGTCGAGCACCGCCATTTCGCCGACCACGTCGCCGGGGCCGAGCTTCGCGATGACGCGGCCGCCGTGCTCGACGTTCGCCGAGCCGTGGACCAGGATGTAGAGCGCCTGGCCCTGCTCGCCTTCGTGCACGATGACTTCGCCGGGCGCGTAGGCCTGGACTTCGGCGATGCGGGCCAGCGGGGCGAGGTCTTCGCCGTTGACGCGGTCGAAAATCGCCGCGCCCTTGAGGAAGAGAATCTTTTCGAGGGTCGAGAACATGAATGTCTCCTGGGCCGGCTTGCCTTCGAGCTGGTCGATGACGTGGCGCGCGTCGCGCCGGATGAACGGATCCTGGTCGCTGATGCGCGGCGCGATGAGCTGGGGGGCGTGGGAGGGATCGCCGGCCGCGACGGCCGCGATGGCGCCTTCGCGCACCAGCGCCTCGGGACTGTCGAGGAGACGTTCACCCTGCGCGGCGCCTTCGGGGAGCGTGCGCCGCGCCAGGGCGTCGAGGGCGAGCAGCGCGATGTACGGGTTGGGATGCCGGCAGTGGGCGATCATGAACGAAACCGGATCGGGCGCCGGCTCGATGACGACCCGCGCCTCGCCGGCGTCGGCGAAGGGAAGCACCAGCGCCCGGACCGGCGCGTCGAGCAGGGTGTCGAGCACTTCGAGCGCATTGGCGCGGCGCGCCGGGTCGTCGAGCCGCTCGCGCACCAGGGCCAGCGCGGCGGGGTCGTAGCGCAGCTCGAGGATGCGCATGACCCGGCGGCGCGCATGCTCTTCGCGCTGCCGGAAAATCTCGTCGAGCAGCGCCGACTGGAATTGCGGCCGCGCGGCGGCCCACCCGGCCTGGTTGCGCTTGTAGTCGGCGATCTCGTTGCGGATCAGCGGGGTGATGACGGCCACCGGCTCGGGTGGCAGCGCCAGGTCGCGGCGCAGGTGCGAAAGGGCGGCGTAGATGCGCAGCCGCAGGTGGCTATCCGGCGCGGTGGCGTGCTGGATGAGCATGGTGTAGCTCGACGGCGTGCGGATGCGCCGGATCAGCCGCGGCAGCTCGAGCCGCACCGGCCGGGGAATCGCCGGGTCCTCGAGGAGCGCGCCTAACGAGGCGGCGGCGAGCTCGCCGCAGGCGACGAGGGCCTGGCCGGCCTGCATCCGGGACGCGGGATCGCCCAGCAGGGCGACGAGCTGCGGTACCAGCCGCGGATCGGCGATGCCTTCCGCCGCGCGCAACGCGGCCCGGCGCACCACCGGGTCGGGGCGCTCGAGCAGCCGGGTCAGCGGCCGGTACCCGCCGTGCCCGAGGAACCGCAGCGCCCGCGCCCCGACCACCTGGTCGCTCTGCACCGTGGATTCGAGCAGCCGCCCCAGCTCCGCGCCCCCGATGATCCCGCCCTCCACGCCGCCGTCCTTCAGCAGCGCGGCGAGAGCGTTGCCGCGCACCTTGAGGTCGGGATCGGTGAGCATGGGCGCGATGTCGGGCGGCGCGGCATCGCCGCCCAGGGCGCCTAACGCGAGCACCGCGGCGGCCCGGACCCGCGGCGCCGGATCAGCGAGCGCCGAACGGATCGGCGCCAGCGCCGCGTCGTCGCCGCGCCAGTCGTTGCAGGACGCCAGGTGTTTCAATGCCGCTTCGCGTACCAGCGGATCGGGGCTCGACGCCAGGGCGAGGGAGGCGCGGTTCACGTCAGGGGACCGGTCGCCGGCCAGCTGCTCGAACGCGACGAGGATCTGCCGCGGCATGCCGCTCATCAGGGTCCCGACCAGCAGCTTGCGGCCGGCCGCGTCGAGAACGAAGCCCTCATCGAACGCCAGCGACCCGCGCGCGCTCAGCGTCGCTTCCAGCTGGCGCACGTAGCGGCGGCGGACCACCGGAATCATCGCCGCCCAGACGGCGATGAGGGGCAGGGTGACGAACGAGAAGCGCCGCGGATCGCTCGCGAAAAGCGCACCGAAGGCGATCAGCGCGACGCCGGCGAACGCGAGCCCCAGCGGTTTGACCAGCGCCTCGAGCATCGCGCGGGCGCGCGCCTTGGTGGCGGCGGAGAAGGGAACGTAGAGCGCCTGGAAGGTCGTTTCCTGGATGGTGAACTGGAATCCGTTGTCGCTGAACTTGAGCAGCGAGGCGACCAGCACCGTGGGCGACGCCAGCAGCGCCAGGCTCGAGAATCCGAAGGCGCCGGGCATCACCGCCATTCCCGCGCCCACCCCGGCGCGGGCCAGGATGCGGGGCGTCAGCAGCAGCTGGAAGACGAAGGCCAGCGTGCCGCTGACGGCGTAGAACCGGGCGAAGAACGAGGCGAGGGCGTCGCCCTGGAAGCTGGCCCGTGCGATCGCCTTGAACTGGTAGTCGCCGATGTTCAGCGCGGTGAACGCGACGAGGAGCAGAATCGCGAGGACCCGCACGTACGGATCGGCGAGCACCGGCGCCGGCTTGCTCTGGCGCTGCGGCAGCGTGGTCGAGCGCTCGGTGCGCTCGCTGCGCGTCTCGCGGCTGATCACCACCGCGACCCCGGCGACGCCGACCATCAACCCCGCGAGCACCACGATGAGCTGCGGCGTGCCGATGGCGCGCACCACCGCGCCGGTCGCGAGTCCCACCACGACCGAAGCCAGCAGCCGCGCCGAGCCGATGGGGCCGAAGAGCCGCTTGGCGCTGCGCGAGTCGTAGAGATCGTTGGCGAGGGTCCAGAACTGGACGATGAAGAGGTTCGCGACGATTTCGGTCCAGACGTAAAAGGCGGGATAGACGAGTCGGAATCCGGCGCGGATGCCGGCGTAGGCGCCCAGGTAGGTCACGATGCCGACGATGCACGAGGCCACGATCATCCGCTGGCGGGGCAGCCGGTCGGCGAAACGGCCGTAGACGGTCGCTACCACCGCCGAGACGCCGGCGTAGATGATGAAGAGCCAGGGAAGGGCGCTGAGCGGATAGCGGCTCAGGAACAGCGTGTCGCGGACGGTCCGGCCGAGAAAAAACACCGCGGAGGCGAGCAGCAGATGCAGGAAGAGCAGCGTCGTGCGCCGTCCTTCGCCGGCGCGAATGCCGAGCGCGGTCTCGAGCAGTCGCGCGAGCGCGCCCGGTGGGATCATCCGATATATTTACGCATCAGCGCAGACCCACAATAGAGGAAGGCCATGCCGAGTCCCGCTTCGACCCTCTCCGTGACCGACAACCGCACCGGCAAATCGTACGAGCTGCCGATCACCGACGGCACCATCAAGGCCATGGATCTGCGCCAGATCAAGACCGGCGCCGACGACTTCGGCCTGATGACCTACGATCCGGCCTTCATGAACACCGCCGCCTGCCGTTCGGCGATCACCTTCATCGACGGCGACAAGGGCATCCTGGAGTACCGCGGCTATCCCATCGAAGCGGTGGCGGAGTCGGGAAGCTTCCTGGAAGTAGCCTACCTCCTCTCCAACGGCGAGCTGCCCGATAAGGCGGCGCTGGCGAAGTGGACCACCGACATCCGCTACCACACCTACGTCCACACCAACATCATCAAGTTCATCGAAGGCTTCCGCTACGACGCGCACCCCATGGGGATGCTGCTCGGCGCGGTCGGGGCGCTGTCGACCTTCTACCCCGACGCCAAGGACATCCGCGACCCGGCCAACCGCTACATCCAGCGGGTGCGGCTCATGGCCAAGCTGCCGACCATCGCGGCTTTCTGCTTCCGCCACAATCGCGGGCTGCCGTACGATTTCCCGCGCAACGATCTCGACTACATCGGCAACTTCGTCAACATGACCTTCAGCATCGGCGGAAAGCACGAGCCCAACATGGTGCTCCAGCGGGCGCTGGAAATCCTGCTGATCCTCCACGCCGACCACGAGCAGAACTGCTCGACCAGCGCGGTGCGCGCCGTCGGCAGCTCGGACGTCGATCCCTTCTCGGCGATTTCGGCCGGCATCGCGGCGCTGTACGGTCCGCTGCATGGCGGCGCCAACGAAGCGGTGCTGCGGATGCTCGACGAGATCGGCACGCGCGACAGGATCCCGGCGTTCATCGAGAAGGTGAAGCGCGGCGAGGGCCGCCTGATGGGCTTCGGGCACCGGGTCTACAAGTCGTACGACCCGCGCGCCAAGCTCATCAAGAAGGTGGCGTACGATGTGTTCGAGCAGACCGGCATGAACTCCCACCTCGAGATGGCGATCGAGCTCGAGCAGATCGCCCTGAAGGACGACTACTTCATCTCGCGGAAACTCTACCCCAACGTGGATTTCTATTCCGGGCTGATCTACCAGGCGATGGGGTACCCGACCTACTACTTCACCGTGCTGTTCGCGTTAGGCAGGCTGCCGGGGTGGCTGGCGCAGTGGGAAGAGATGCTCCAGGACTCCGAGCAGAAAATCGCCCGGCCCCGCCAGATATACTCCGGTCCAGCACGGCGGGCGTACGTGCCAATCGAAAAGCGGTAGAAAAGGGAGAAAGGGAAGAAGGGGTTGGGGTCAGGGGAAACGAGGGGGACAAGGGTGAGAGAACTCGCTTTTGTCCCCTGTTTTCTCGCTCCTCCCCAACCCTTTTCTTCCTTTTCTTCCCCTTCTCCCATTTCTCCCCTATTTTTCGTGTCATCTATCACGTTGGAAATCGCGCAACTCCTTGCTATATTTGTCGTTCGCCATGCGACGACAATTGTTCTACGGGGTCGCGGCGGCCGCTCTTGCGGTCACCGCGTGCGGGAAGGACTCGGCCGGTCCTCCCGCCGTTACTACGCCTACCCAGTTGTCGGTGGCGGTCCAGCCCTCCGCGACCGCGCAGAACGCGGCCGCGATTGCCCAGCAGCCGCAAATCAGGCTTCGTGACGCCGCCGGAAGACTGACGGCCGAGGCGGGGATCGTCGTCACCGCGAGTGTCACCGGTGGCGCGGTGCTCAGCAGCGCCATCGCCACCACCAATGCATCGGGTACCGCGGTCTTCAGCGGGTTGTCGCTGACCAGCGCGGTCGGCACCTACACCATCCATTTCACGGCCGGCACGCTCACCGCCGTCGACGCGTCGGCGCTGGTGCTGACGCCCGGCGTCCCGACGCAGCTGAGCGTCACCACGGCGCCATCGACAACGGCCCAGGCCGGCACGCCCTTCGCGGCGCAGCCGGCGATTCAGCTGAAGGACGTTTCCGGCAACCTCGTTGCGCAGAGTGGCGTCAACGTCGTGGCGGGCATCGTGAGCGGGACGCCGGTCATTTCGAACGGCGCGGCGCTCACCAACAGCGCCGGACTCGCGGTCTTCAGCGGGCTCACGTTGTCGGGCAACACCGGCAACTACACCCTCCGGTTCACCTCGGGCACGTTGACGCCGGCCCTCGCGGCGGCGGCCACCGCCCTCGCGGCGGGCGCGCCGACGCAGCTCTCGGTCTCCGTCCAGCCGTCCACGACCGTCTCCAACGGGACACTGCTTCCGACGCAGCCGGTGGTCCAGATCAAGGACGCGTTCGGCAACAATGCGGGAGCAGCGGGCGCGATCGTGGTGGCGACGGTGGTCAGCGGTCCCAACGGCTCGACGCTGGCGGGCGATACGGCGATCACCGACGCGACCGGCAAGGCAACCTTCAGCGGGCTTGGCATCACCGGTCTGGTGGGCAACTACACCATCCGCTTCGCGTCGGGCGTGTTGTCGTCGGTGGTGTCGTCCGCGACGGCCCTCACGCCGGGCGCGGCCACGCGCTTCAGCATCGCCACCCAACCCTCGACCACCGTCCAGAACGCCGCGGCGCTGGCCACCCAGCCGGTGATCCAGCTGGTGGACCAGTCGGCCAACCCGGTGGCGCAACCGAGCATCGTGGTCACCGCATCGGTGCCTAACGCGGGCGTCAGCAACGCGACGGCCACGACCGACGCGACCGGCAAGGCGACCTTCGCCGGCCTGGCGATCACCGGGTTGATCGGGAATTATCGCGTCCATTTCAGCGTGCCGTTGCTGCCGGCCGACAGCGCCAACGTCACCGCGCTGAGCGCGGGCCCCGCCGCCGGACTCAAGATCCAGACCGCCCCGGCGACGGCGGCGGTCAACGGTGTGTCCCCGGCCACCCAGCCGGCGGTGCGGCTGGTCGACGTGTCGGGCAACAACGTCAGCCAGGCGGGCGTGGTTATCAGCGCGACGGTGGTGAGCGGCAGCGTGACGATCGCCAATGCGGCGGCGACGACCGTGGCGACCGGCATCGCGACCTTCTCCGGCCTTGCCATCACGGGGCTGGTCGGCAGCTATACGTGGCGGTTCACCGCGACCGGCCTGACGCAGATCGACGCGGCGGCGCCCACGGCGATTTCGGCCGGCGGCGCGACCCAGATCGGCCTGTCGGCGCAGCCGCCGGCCGCCGGACAGAGCGGCATCGCGCTGGCGCCGCCCGCGGTCGTGCAGCTGCTGGACATCAGCGGGAACGCCGTGTCGCAGTCGGGTGTGACGGTCACGGCATCGGTGATCGGTGGCGGCGCGTCGGTGGCCGGTGCGA
>DASXPG010000120.1:0-9309 GCA_036493755.1 Gemmatimonadales bacterium | reverse complement strand
CAACCGCGACCTCCAGTCGGCCGCGGCGCGGGTCCTGGAGTATCGGGCGACCTACGGCGCCACGCGGGCCGATCTGTTTCCGCAGATCTCGGCCGGCGCCTCCGCGGCGCGGACCAAGACCACCTTCGGTTCGCTGGTCATCCCTACCTTCGACCAGTTCGCGGTGACCGCGAACCTGCAGTGGGAGCTGGATTTCTTCGGCCGCATCCGGCGTTCGACCGAGGCCGCACAATTCGACTGGGCCGGCCGCGACGACGACCGGCGCGCGCTGCTCCTCTCGCTGGTGGGCGACGTCTCCACCGCGTACCTCGAGCTGCGCGAGCTGGATGAGGACCTGGTGATTTCCGACCAGACGATGATCTCGCGGCAGCAGTCGCTGAAGCTGGCGCGCGATCGTTTCGCGCAGGGCGTGATTTCGGAGCTCGACGTGCGCCAGTTCGAGGCCGAGGTGGGAGTAGCCGCGGCGCGCGTCGCGCAATACACCAGGCTGCGCGCCCAGAAAGAGAACCAGATCAGTCTGCTGCTGGGCCAGGTGCCCGGCGATATCCATCGGGGCATGAAGCTGTCGGATGTCGTCCTCGCCGTAACGCCCCCGGACTCGGTGCGGTCCTCGCTGCTCGTCAGGCGGCCCGACGTGCTGCGGGCCCAGCACGACTGGTCGGCGGCGCTCGCGCGGGTCGGTGTCGCCGAAGCGTCGCGGTTGCCGCGCGTCATCATCACCGGGCAGTACGGCCGGCAGAGCACCGGCCTCGACAGCCTCTTCATCTCCAATGCGGCCATCTACACCATCCAGGCCGGCATCTCGGTGCCGATCTTCACCGGCGGCAAACTGGTCGATCAGCAGGCCGCGGCGCGGGCACGGGCCGAGCAGGCACGCCTCCATTACGAGCAGACGCTGCTGTCGGCGCTTCGGGAAACCAGCGATGCGCTGGCCGGCGTGCGCCTCAGCCGCGACGAAGTCGCCGCGCAGGAAACGCAGGTGCGGGCGCTGACCCGCGCCCTCGAGCTGGCGCAGCGCCGCTACGAAAGCGGCATCACCAGTTACTTCGATCTGCTCGACGTGGAGCGGCAGCTCTTCGCCGCGCAGCTGGTGATGACCCAGACGCAGCGGCAGTACCTCGCCAGCGTCGTTCAGCTCTACAAGGCACTCGGAGGATCGTGGGATTCCCGCTGAAACGAGCTTCGCGCGGGGCTTGCCTGACGATTCCTCAACTCCTAAGTTGTGGAAGCAGCATCGGTGATTCCTCGAAAGGATCGGTATCCGCTTGACGAGCTACCTCATTCGCACCGCCATGGCCGCGCGCTTCAGCGTGGTCGTGGGCGCCGTGCGTCCATGCCAGTCGCTGATGACCGGCGACATCGGGAAGAGAGGCCGACGACCTTAGAAGCATCGGATTGAGTGCTGTCGTGATCCGCCCTTCTCAGGTGAGCCGGTAAGGACCTGGGGGGGGCGTTCTTGTTTTCTGTAACTCAAAGAGGATCACGGACATGGATGCGACGGCACTCGAAATCAATCGCGATCTCATCGGTCGCTATACGGGCCAGCCGGGCCGGCTGCCGCCCGATCTCAAGAACCGCATCGAAGCCGCCTGGGGCGGCCTCGCCGTGGAGCTGTACGCCTTCGCCGACCTCGACGATGCGCTTCGTCTCTCCTCGAGGTGGGTCGCGCTGGGACCGAAGTACCTGGCCATCAGCGAGCCTTTGGCGGACAGCGCCGAAGCAAAGGTCAGCCTGATCGACCGAAGCGATATCACCGGCGTGCATGAGTCGCCGGGGCTCAGCGCCAGCACGCTCACGATCCTGGGAGCAAACGGCGCGGCGCCGCTGGCGGTGGTGCGGTTTACCAACCGGCAGCGCGGCGCGATGGCCAACATCCGCTTCGTTCTCGAGGAGGCGCTCGAGGGACGGACGCCGCCTCGCGCCGATGCCGACGTCGCTTACGCCGACGGCGTGGCGGGTCCAATCCGGAATGCCCAGGCGCTGGTATCGGGCCGCGACACCGCGGTCCTCGTCCGGCTCCTCGGCTACCTCAAGCGGTACCGCCGCCAGCTCGGCATCGGCATGGCGGCGGCGGTGGTCATCACCGGGCTCAGCCTGGTGCCGCCATGGCTCGCCGGTCACCTGCTCGACAAGGTGATCCGGCCCGCGCAGCAGGGGCATCTCGCGCCGGACGCCGCGCTCAGACTGGCATGGCTCACGGTGTCGGCGATGGCGGTGCTCTACCTGCTGCACCAGGCGGCGGCGGTGGTACGGCTGCGCTTTCTCACGGTGATCGGCGAGTTCGTCGCGCGCGACCTGCGTGCCGAGCTGTACGAGCACATGCAGGGACTCAGCCTCGCGTTCTTCTCGCGCAAGCGCACCGGCAGCCTGATCACGCGGGTCACGGCGGACACCGATCGGCTCTGGGATTTCCTGGCCTTCGGCGTGGTGGATGTGTCGCTGTCGCTGGTGATGCTCCTCGGGCTCAGCGTGGTGCTGTTGACGCTCGATTGGCGCCTCGGCCTCGCGATGACGCTGCCGGTGCCGCTCTTCTGCTATGCGATCTACCGGCATGGCGAGGCGATGAACCGGATTTTTCTCCGGGTATGGCGGAAGTGGTCGCGGGTCACAGATCTGCTCTCCGACACCATTCCGGGCATCCGCGTGGTGAAGGCATTCAACCAGGAGCGGCGTGAGGTCCGGCGGTTCGGTGTCCGCAACGACGACGCGACCGATGAGATCAACGAGATCCACAAGCTGTGGACCACCTTCTGGCCGGCGCTGATGCTGGGCGTCTACGGAACGGTGGTCCTGGTCTGGGCCCTCGCGGCGCCGCGGCTGCTGGGGCATGGCGCGCCGCTGTCGACGGGGACGTTCGTCTCGTTCCTGCTGTATGCGACGATGTTCACCGGTCCGATCGAGATGATCGGGCAGATCACCCGGACGCTGAACCGCGCCACGACGTCGGCACACCGGGTCTTCGAGGTGCTGGACACCAGGCCCGAAGTCCGGGACGACGCGCAGCCGGTGCGGCTCGAGCCGGTGCAGGGCCGCGTGACCTTCGAGAGCGTGACCTTCGGCTACGACGGCGTGCGGCAGGTGCTCAAGGGCGTCTCGTTCGACGTCCGCGCCGGCGAGCTGATCGGCCTGGTGGGTCCGTCGGGCGGCGGGAAGTCCAAGCTGGTGAGCCTGATCGCGCGTTTCTACGACGTCACCGGCGGCCGATTGCTGGTCGACGGCGTGGACGTGCGGCGGCTCGACAGCGGGCATTACCGCCGGCAGATCGGCATGGTGCTCCAGGATCCGTACCTCTTCCACGGCACGGTGCTGGAGAACATCCGCTACGGCCTTCCCGGCGCGTCGTTAGGCGAGGTGGTCGCGGCGGCGCGGGCGGCGAACGCCCACGACTTCATCTGCAAGCTGGCCCACGGGTACGACACAGTGGTCGGCGAGCGGGGGCAGACGCTGTCGGGTGGCGAGCGGCAGCGGGTCTCGATCGCGCGCGCGGTGCTGCACAATCCGCGCATCCTGGTGCTCGACGAAGCGACGAGCAGCGTCGACACCGAGACCGAACGGGAAATTCAGGAAGCGCTCGAGCGGCTGATCGCCGGGCGCACGGTGTTCGCCATCGCGCACCGGCTCTCGACGCTGCGGAAGGCGTCGCGCCTCTTCGTCATCGAGGACGGATGCCTGACGGAGAGCGGGACGCACCAGGAGCTAGTGCAGAGTATGGATGGGACGTATCGGAGGCTGTTCGAGATGCAGCTGCAGCTGCAGTGATGCGGTGCGCCGTAGTGTGCCGACGGCACAGACGCCAAGTGGTAACCAGGAGGAAGTCATGAGCACCAGCCTGAATGTCTCAGTGCCGGCAGGGGCGGCGCTGAAGCTCGAATTGCGAAGCGACGGCAGCCTGCTGGCCAGGCGCGGCGACGAAAGTCGCCTGGTCTGGCTCCGTCAATCCTTTCCCTGGACCGAGTCGTCGCGCTTTCTGTCGCTGCGGGATGCCGACGACGAAGAGTTCGCCATGGTCGACAGCGCCGACCATCTCGATCCTGATTCGCGCCGCGCCCTGGAAGGGGCGCTCGTGGTCGCGGGCTTCGTGCTGGAGCTCACTCGCGTCCTCGATATCGACGAGGAAGTCGAGGTGCGCCACTGGACGGCGGAGACGGTGCAGGGTCAACGGTCGTTCCAGACCCGGCTCGATGAGTGGCCGCGCCAGCTGCCACGGGGCGGACTGCTGATCCGCGACGTGGCCGGCGACCTGTACTACCTGGCGGATAGGGAAAAACTCGATAGGCAGAGCCAGCGGCTGCTTTGGTCCTTTGTGGACTAGGATGCCTGGGCTAAGATGGAAGGGTGGGGTGGGCGCGAGGCTCCCCCCCCGTTTAGGGAACAACCTGGCAGGGACCCCTGTAGGAGAGTGGCGTGCCCAAAGCCGTATTGAACACCAGTGACCGCCTGCCGAACGAGGAGCCGGCGGAGACCGTGTCGCAAGCCGGCGATGACCGGTTCCGCACGTTGGTGTCACAAATCAAGGACTACGCCATTTTCATGCTCGATACCGAGGGCCGCGTCGCGAGCTGGAATGAGGGCGCCGAGCGCATCAAGGGGTACGAGCAGGACGAGATCCTCGGCGAATCGATAAGCCGCTTCTACACCGCCGAAGATCGAGAGCGCGGCCATCCGGCGGCGCTGCTGGCTCTTGCGCAGAAGGAAGGCCGCGTCGAGGACGAAGGCTGGCGCGTGCGCAAGGACGGTACGCGCTTCTGGGCCGACGTGGTGATCACGGCGCTGCGTGACGACCAGGGCACGCTTCAGGGGTTCGCCAAAGTCACGCGCGACCTCACCGAGCGCCGCGAAACCGAGCTCGCGCTCGCGGGGCTGTCCGGCCGGCTGCTCGAGATGCAGGACAACGAGCGCCGCCGCATCGCCCGCGAGCTGCACGACAATACCAGCCCGCTGCTCACCGGCTTGATGTCGCGGCTGCACGCCGCGAAGCAGCGCGTGCGCGGCGACGCCACGCTGCTCGCCATTCTCGACGATGCCATTGCCAATGCCGACGCCACGAGCAGCGCCGTTCGCTCGGTCGCGGCGCTGCTGCATCCGCCCCTCCTCGACGAGAGCGGACTGCTCGCCAGCCTGCGCTGGTACGTGAAGCAGCTTTCGAACAGCAAGGAGCTGAAGATCGACGTGGATTTTCCCGCGTCGTTGGAGCGGCTGCCGAGGGACGCGGAGATTGCGCTCTTCCGGACGGTGCAGGAATCCTTCAGCAGCATCTTCCAGCACGCCGGCGGCAAGAAGAGCTCGTTGCGCATCGGCGTGAAGGGCCGGGTGTTGACGCTCTCGATCGAGGGCGATGACCTCGCCGGTGTATCCATGTCGGATATTCGTTCGAGCCGCAGCGACATCGGCATCGCCGTCGCGGGGATGCGCGAGCGGATCCGGAAGCTGGGCGGCACGCTGAACCTGGCAAATGAACGCGGCACGGTGAGTGTCGTCGTCTCTCTGCCTCTCGACGCACTACCGCAACGGACCGGCGGCGGGCAGGCCTGACGACGGCTGATCGGACCACGGCGGACGCCCTGGTCATCGGTGCCGGAGCCGCCGGACTGAGTGCGGCCCGCGAGCTGTCACAGCAGGGTCTCAGCGTCATTATTGTCGAAGCGCGCGGACGGCTCGGCGGACGCATCCACACCATCCACGATCCCCGCAGCGCCGTGCCGCTCGAGCTGGGCGCCGAGTTCATCCACGGCCAGGCCGAGGACACCTTCGCGATCGTGCGGGCCGCCTCGCTCCCCGCCGAACGACTCCCCGACGATCACTACATCTCGCGCCGCGGCACGCTATCGCCGATGGGCGATTTCTGGGAGGTCACCGAGGAGGTCGGACGCGGCATCGCGCGCCGGCTGGCCCGGGGGCGCGGCCGCGATTTCTCCCTCGCTGACTACCTGTCGCGCGCCAGACTTTCGCCCCAGCGCGCCCAGCTCATCCAGGATTTCGTCGAGGGCTATCATGCCGCGCACCTGGATCGCGTCAGCGCACGCGTCATGGCGACGGGCGCCGGTGACGACGACAGCGGCGATGCGCAATTCCGGATCGCCGCGGGCTACGACGCGGTAATCGAGTGGCTGCACGCGGGCCTCGCCCCTGGCCGGACCGTGATCCGCTTCAATGCCATCGCTACCGAGCTGCGCTGGAAACGCGGGGCCGTGACCCTGGAATGCATCAACGGTCTGGGAGCTGATCTCCGCGCACTGCGCGCGCGTTGCGCCATCATCGCGGTTCCGCACGCGCTGCTCCGCGCCGGCGCGCTGCGCGTTCGGCCCGGGGTAAAAAGCATCCAGCACGCCATCGCCTGTATCGAAGTGGGGCAGGTCTTCAAGATCCTGCTGCGATTCCGCGAGGCCTTCTGGTTCGGCGACGGCTTCGTGCGGCAGCGCCTCGAGAGCCGCAAGGCAAAGCCCGCCGACATCAACTTCATCCACGCGCATGGCACGCAGCTGCCGACCTGGTGGACCCAGCTTCCTTCCCGCGCTCCGCTGCTCACCGGATGGTCGGGCGGCCCCAAGGCCGAGGCGATGCTGGCCCAGGACACGCACACGCAGGTCGACCTGAGCCTGGCCGCGCTTGCCGAGGCCCTCGGCGTTCCGCGCAACCTGCTGGACGATCAGCTCGAATCCTGGGCGATGCACGACTGGCAGGCGGATCCCTTCAGCCGCGGCGCGTATTCCTATCCGGGGGTCGGTGCGGCGGCGGCGCAGGCGGCGCTCTCGAAGCCGGTGGAGAGAACGCTGGCGTTCGCGGGCGAATACACCGACGCCGAGCAGATCGGCACGGTGGCCGCGGCAATTGCCAGCGGGAAACGGGCGGCCCGGTCCCTCTTCAAGCCTCGGCCGGCAACCAAAGGGGCGAAGCGAGCGTCTCAGTGATATCGTAGGGCAGCCCTGAAATTTGCCTTTCCGTTCTGGAGGCGTCTGTGCTCCGTCTGCGTACCGACCTCGCCTATGCCGCGCGCAGCCTGCGCAAGTCTCCGTCGTTTACCGCCACCGCGCTGATCACCATCGCCCTCGGCATCGGAGCGACGACGTCGATTTTCAGCGTGGTGCAGACGGTGCTGCTCAGGCCGCTGCCCTATCCCGACGCCTCGAAGCTGGTCTACGTCACCAGCGACATGACGGCGCGAAACGTGAATGACTTCCCCATGCCGCCCAGCGACTTCGGCGACCTGCGCGAACGCGGTTCGCTCTTCGAGTCGGTCGCGGCGGTGAGCACCTTCCGGGGTCCGCTGCTCGCGGATGACGGCAGCCCGCCGGAGCGGATCGCCGGCGCCGCCGCCACGCCGGGTCTCTTCGGAATCCTGGGGATGAAGACGGTGCTGGGCCGCACCTTCATCGAGGACGACGCGACGCCGGTGCCGCCGCCGGCGCCCGTCACGGCGGGAACGGCGGCGCCCGCGCCGCCTCCCGGAAAGGCCGTACTCAGTTACGAGTATTGGCACCGCCGCTTCGGCGGCGATCGTGGCGTCCTGGGAAAGATCATCCGCTTCGGCGGCGGCAGTACCGAAGTGGTCGGCGTTCTGGAGCCCAACACCGAATTGCTCTTCCCGCCGTCTTTTGGGGTGGAGCGCCGGCCGGACGTCTGGGTCGCGCTCCGGGTCAACTTCGGCGACACCTCGACCGCCTCGCGCATCAACGTGTTCCTGCGCTTCGTCGGGCGGCTCAAGCCGGAGGTCAGCGCCTCGCAGGCCCAGGGCCAGGTCGACGGCATCGTCGCCGACCTCAAGAGCCGCTTCTCGATCAAGCAGTCGGCGGGCCTGCGCTGGCGGGTCGAGCCGATGCACGACTACATGGTCGCCGGCGTGAAGCCCGGCATCCTGGCGTTGATGGGCGCCGTGGTCTTCGTCCTGCTCATCGCCTGCGCCAACGTCGCCAACCTGCTGCTGGTTCGCGCCGCGGCGCGGGAGCGCGAGCTCACCGTGCGTTCAGCGTTAGGCGCGGGCCGCACCGACCTGATCGGCCAGATGCTTGCCGAGAGCCTGCTGCTGGCCGGCGGGGGAGCGGTGCTGGGGATCGCACTCGCGTTCGGCGCCACCACGCTGCTCAAGTCGATGGCTCCGCCGACGCTTCCGAGAGTCGATCTCATCGGCATGAACCTGCCGGTGCTGGCGTTCGCGATTCTCGCGGCGCTGGGGGCGGCCGTCATCTTCGGCCTCGTGCCGGCCCTCCGTGCCTCGCGTCCCGACGCCGGCGCGGTGCTCCGCAATTCCGGCCGCACCGCTGGACTCGCCGCCGGAAAGGGATTGCGCAATACCGTCGTGGTCGTGGAAGTGGCGCTGTCGTTCGTCCTGCTGGTCGGCTCGGGGCTGATGATCCGCAGCTTCGTAGCGTTGCAGAAGGTCGATCCGGGATACGACGCACGCGGCTTGCTCACCTTCCTGGCCGGCCCGCCCAACAACTTGCGGGCCGCGGCGCAACGCGCGGCGTGGATGCGCGATCTGCGCGGGCGGCTCGAGGTACTGCCTGGCGTCACCGCCGTGTCGGGCGCATCGCCATTGCCGCTCGACGGCGGCACGGCGAATGCGCGCTGGGGCACCGCCGATGCGGCCGCTGATCCAGCGAAGTTCCGTCAGGCGGATGTACACATCGTCCAGCCCGGCTACTTCCGCATCATGAAGACGCGGCTCCTCGAAGGCCGGCTGCTCGATGACGACGACAACGTCGATACCGCCCGCGCGGTGATGATCATCGACCGGCTCTTCGCCGCCAGGGCTTTTCCCGGCCGCTCGGCGGTAGGCCAGCGCTTGCTGGTTCGGGTTCGTAGCAGCGTGCCGGAGTGGATCGATATCGTCGGTGTCGTCGAGCATCAGCGCAGCAACTCGATCGCCGAGGAGGGCCGAGAGGCGCTGTACGTCACCGACGCCTTCGCCTTCTTTGGCGCGGCCGCGCGCTGGATCGTGCGCACCGGCGGCACGCCGATGGACCTGGCGCCGGCGGTACGCGGCGAGGTGGCCCGATTCGCTCCGACCGTTCCCGTCTCCGAGCTGCAGCCGATGACCGACCTGGTCGACCGCTCGACGGCGCCGACCCGTTTCGCGCTGGTACTGATCGGGAGCTTTGCGGTCATCGCGGCGATGCTTGCGGCGGTCGGTTTGTACGGGGTGCTCGCCACCGCGGTGCGGCAGCGTACCGCCGAAATCGGCATCCGCATGACCTTCGGCGCGCCGAGTGGCGGGATCTTCAAGATGATCATCGGGCAGGGGATGATGCTGTGCGCCGGCGGCATCGGTGCGGGTCTGCTGGCCGCTTTCCTGCTGACGCGCCTGATGAGCAC
>DASXPG010000119.1:0-9393 GCA_036493755.1 Gemmatimonadales bacterium | reverse complement strand
TGCGGCGTCCGGAGCGGCGACGAAGGTGAACACCGAGCGGTTGTGATCGGCGTCGGTCTGCACGTCGAGGAGCCGCACGCCCGACACCGAGGTTATCGCCATTCGCAGCGCATCGAGAAGGCTCGTGTCGCGGCCTTCGGAAAAATTGGGAACGCATTCGACCAGTTGAGTCATTGCGTGTTGATCGCTTTCATCAGCCAGGCGTGGATGGCCGGATTGCCGGCGACAACGGAGCTGTGTTTGAGGACATCGGCCTCGCCGGTGAAGGTCGAAACCTGGCCCCCCGCCTCACGAATGATCAGTGCACCAGCCGCGACGTCCCACGGCGCGAGCCGTGCTTCCCAGAATCCCTCGAAGCGTCCGCAGGCCACGTCGCACAGATCGAGCGCCGCCGACCCGGGCCGGCGAATACCGGCAACCGATTGGGAGATCCGCTCGAGCTGGCCGCGATACCGCTCCCACTGCGTCATGTCGCTGAAAGGGAAGCCGGTGCCGATCAGGGCGAGCGATGGATCGGTGTTGCGCGAGACCTCGATCCGCTTGCCGTCCATCCACGCGCCGCTGCCCCTGATGGCCGAAAACCTCACGCCCCGCGGCACATCGTGCACCAGTCCGACGGTCAAGGCGCCATCCACCAGCGCGGCGATGGAAACGGCATACTGCGGAAATCGATGCAGGAAGTTTGTCGTGCCATCGAGGGGGTCAACAACCCAGACAACGGTTGACGGTTGACGGTCGACGGTTGACGGCATGCCCGTCGGATTCAATTCCTCGCCCATGACGATGGAATCCGGGAAGGCCGAGAGGAGCGTATCGCCGATCATCTCCTCCGCTTTGCGATCGACCTGGGTGACGAAATCCGCGCGGCCCTTGCTGGCCCACTGCGCCGGCTGCATGCGGCCCTCCTGCTCGCGCAGAAAGGCGGCCGCGCGCGAGGCCGCAAGTTGTGCTGCAGAAAGCAGTTGAGCTGCGTCATTTACTTGATTCGTCAATCGCTGATCCTTACCTTGCGGCCCATGTCTCGGGTTTTCAGCGGTATCCAGCCTTCCGGCGACCTGCACATCGGCAATTACCTGGGCGCGGTCCGCAACTGGGTCCGGCTCCAGGACCAGTACGAATGCATTTTCTGCATCGTCGATCTGCACGCCATTACGCAGCCTTACGAGACCGCCGATTTCGGCCAGCGCACGCTGGACATGGCGATCGGACTGCTCGCCGCCGGAATCGATCCGGAGCGCGCCACGCTTTTCGTGCAGTCGCACGTTCCCGAGCACAGCGAGCTCATGTGGCTGCTCAATACCGTGACGCCGCTCGGCGAGCTGGAGCGGATGACGCAGTTCAAAGATAAGTCGTCGAAGCTCGAGAGCGTCCCCGCCGGGTTGCTCAACTACCCGACCCTCCAGGCCGCCGACATCCTCCTCTACAAAGCCGACCTGGTGCCGGTGGGAGAGGACCAGGTCCAGCACCTCGAGCTTTCGCGCGAGGTGGCGCGGCGCTTCAACGCCCGCTTCGGCCGCGAGATCTTTCCCGAGCCCAAGCCGCTCCTCACCGATGCTCCGCGGATTGTCGGGCTCGATGGTCATGCGAAGATGTCAAAGAGCCTCGGCAATACCATCGGCCTGATGGACAGCCCCGAGGTCATCTGGGAAAAGTTGCGTCCTGCCATGACCGACCCGGCGCGCAAGACAAAGAAGGATCCCGGCACGCCGGAGATCTGCAACATCTACGCGCTCCACAAGTTCTTCTCCACGCCTGAGCAGGTCACGATGGTCGCCGAGCGATGCCGGGGCGCGCTCTGGGGCTGCATCGATTGCAAGCGGGTGCTGGCCGACAATATCGTGGCCGCGTTGTCCCCGATCCGGGAGCGGGCCGAAGCGCTGAAACGGAACCCCGACGAGGTCCGCGCGGTGCTGGCCAGGGGGGCGGCGCGTTGCCGGAGCCTGGCCGGCCAGACGCTGGCCGAAGTGAGGGAAATCATGGGTTTCCTGCCCGCCACGATGTAGATTTCACCCTCCATGGAAAAGATCATCCAGGCGGCGGTTGAGCGGGGCGCGTCCGACCTGCACATCAAGGCCGGGGACGTATTCCGCGCCCGGATCGACGGCAAGCTGGTCCCCCTGACGAAGCAGCGCCTGACCCCCGAACAGACCAAGGCGATCGCCCTCCGTTTCATACCTAACGAGGAAGACCGGGCCCGGATCGACCGGATTCAGGACTACGACTGCTCGTGGGGCGCGCCGGGGATCGGCCGCTTCCGCATCAACATTCTGAAGCAGCGCTCCTCGTTCATGATCGTCATGCGGGTGATTCCCTTCGAGGTGCCGTCGTTCGAGCAGCTCCAGCTTCCGGCGGTGCTCGAGACGGTCGCGGCGGGCGAGCGGGGGATGATCCTCGTCACCGGCGTAACCGGCAGCGGCAAGAGCAGCACCCTGGCGGCGATGGTGAATCACATCAACCGCACGGCGCAGAAGCACATCGTCACGCTCGAGAATCCGATCGAATTTCTCCACCGCGACGTCAACAGCTCGTTGACCCAGCGCGAGATCGGCACCGACACCGAGTCGTTCCGCTCGGGGCTGCGCGCCGCGTTGCGGCAGGATCCCGACGTGGTGCTGATCGGCGAGATGCGCGATCCCGAGACCATCGACACGGCGATGAAAGCCGCCGAGACGGGGCATCTGCTCCTCTCGACGCTGCACACGCCCGATGCCACGACGACGATCAGCCGCGTGGTGGCGATGTTCCCGCCCGAGGAGCAGCAAATCGTGCGGGTACGCATGGCCGATTCGCTCCATGCCGTGGTGTCGCAGCGGCTGCTGCCCCGCAAGGACGGCCATGGCCGCGCCGCGGCGCTCGAGGTGATGGTCGTGACCGCGGCGATCCGCGACCTGATCGCGGATCCGGCGCGCACGTCCGAGATCCGCGACTACATCGCCGACGGACGCGAGCAGTACGGGATGCAGACCTTCGACCAGCACCTCATGGACCTGGTGGCCGAAGAAGTCGTGGACTTCTCGACCGCGATGGCCAATGCCAGCAACCCGTCCGACTTCGAGCTGCAGATGAAGACGCTGCGCCGCCGCTCGAAGGCCGTCCCCGCGCCCCAGCGGAGCTCCGGTGGCGGATCGGCGCGCAACTCGACCCCCGCCGGCGGCAAGCCGAAGGAAGACAAGCCGATGGGTTTCACCGACGACCTCTCGTCGATGCTTCAGTGACCCGCGAGCTGCGCGGGGTCATCGCGCCCGTCGCGACCCCCTTCGATGTCGAATCAGGTGAGATTGCGCCGGTAGCGCTGCGGCAGGTGACCCGCGCGCTCCTCGACGCGGGGCTCGATGGCATCGCCGTCGCCGGCTCGACCGGCGAGGGTGAGCTGCTCGATGAGCGCGAGAAGATCCGCATGGTCGAATGGCTCCGCGAAGTCGTCCCCGACGAGCGCTGGCTGATCGCCGGGATCGGCGCCGAGTCCACGCGGGCCACGGTGCGCGCCGCGCAGGCCGCGGGCGCCGCCGGCGCCGACGCCGTGCTGGTGCGGCCGCCGTCCTACTTCGGCGGCATTCTGTCGCCCTCGGCCTTCGCCTACCACTATGCGAAGATCGCCGACGAGAGCCCCGTCCCGGTCATCATCTACAACATTCCCAAGTACGCGCACGTGCCGATCCAGGACGCGGTGCTGCGCGCCGTCGCCGATCACGAGAACATCATCGGCTTCAAGGACTCGTCCGGCGACCTCAAGATCTTCAGCGCCTTCCGCGCCGCGGCGCCGCGGCTCGCCGCCTTCATGGGCGCGGGCCACCTTTTTTATCCGGCGCTCGAAATGGGCGGCGCCGGCGGGGTGCTCGCCATGGCCTGCTTCGCACCCGAGGAATGCGCCGCGCTCTACCGTGCCTTCCTCAAGGACGACCGGCAGACCGCCGGCGCGATGCAGGAGCGGCTCAATCCCGCGGCGCGCGACATCGTCGGCGCCTTCGGACCCGCCGGCATCAAGTGCGCGATGGACATCATCGGCCTTTCCTGCGGCCCCGTCAGGCCGCCCTTGACCGAACTCGACGCGCGCCAGCGGGCCCGCGTCATCGATACCCTCGCGGCCGCCGGCCTTCGCGCCGCGGCGTGAAGACGATTGACCGCTTGACCGCTTGACCGCATCCCATGTTTGACGCTGAGACTCGCTGTCTCGTCGTGGTCGGCGCCCAGTGGGGCGACGAGGGCAAAGGGAAGGTGGTCGACGCGCTCGCCGAGCACGCCGACTTCGTGGTCCGCTACCAGGGCGGCGCCAACGCCGGCCACACCGTCGACACCGACCAGGGCGAGTTCATCCTCCAGCAGATCCCCTCCGGGATTCTGCATCCGCGCTGCCGCTGCGTGATCGGCAACGGCGTCGTCCTCGATCCCGAAACGCTGTTCCAGGAAATCGACAAGCTCGCCGGACGCGGCATCGCGATGGGCGAGCGCCTGGCCGTCAGCGACCGCGCCCACATGGTGCTGCCGTACCACAAGCTCCTCGACCGTTCGAGTGAGCGCTCGAAGAAAATCGGCACCACCTCGCGCGGCATCGGGCCGGCGTATGAAGACAAGGTCGGGCGGCGCGGCGTCCGGGTCGGCGACCTGCGCTATCCCGAGATCGTGGCCAAGCTGGTAAAGGCCGGGACCGAGCGCGCCAACACCATGCTTGCCCTCGCGGGCATCAACGACCGATGCGACGCCTCCGAAATCACCGCGATGCTGAGCGAGATGGCGCCGCGGCTGTTGCCCTTCACCACGGATGCCGGCCGCCTCGTCGCCGGCGCGCTGCGCGAGGGCGGAAGCGTGCTGCTCGAAGGGGCGCAGGGCGCGCTCCTCGACGTGGACCACGGCACCTATCCCTTCGTCACCTCGTCCAGCACCACGGCGGGCGGGGCTTCGATCGGCGCGGGTATCGGCCCCACCGCGATCGACGCGGTACTGGGCATCGTCAAGGCGTATACCACGCGCGTCGGGAACGGACCGCTTCCCACCGAGGCCAACGAGAAGACGTCGGAACGGCTGCGCGAGGTCGGCGGAGAATACGGCGCCGTGACCGGACGCCCGCGGCGCTGCGGCTGGTTCGATTCGATGGTGGTGCGTTACGCCGCGCGTGTGAACGGTCTCACCCACCTCGCCGTGACCAAGCTCGACGTCCTCGACAGTTTCGCCGAGGTGCCGATCTGTACCGGCTATCGGCTCCGCGGCGAGCCCGTTGATGAGCTGCCCGACAACGTCGCCGCGCTGGAAGAAGTCGAGCCGATTCTGGAGACTCTTCCGGGATGGGAGAAAGAGACCGGCGCGGCACGCAGCCTCGCCGATCTCCCCGGCAACGCACGTCGCTACCTGGACCGGTTGCAGCGTGAGGCCGACGTGCCGATCCGGTATGTCGGCGTGGGGACGAGGCGCGAGCAGTTGATCGAATGCTAGAAGGAGGGAAGGCAGAAAGGGAAGAAAAGTGAGAAAGGGTGGCAGGGTATGAGGCTCTGGGCGAAAGTCGCGTCGGTGGTGGCCGCGGTGCTCCTGCTGGGGATCGCGGCCCTGTTGTTTTCGGTGTGCCGCTCCGTCGCGCCGCTCTCCGGCCGCGAGCAGCTGCCGGGTCTCGGTTCCGCGGTCACCGTTTCCTTCGATACCCTCGCCATTCCGCACATCGCCGCCGCGTCGGATGCCGACGCCTTCATGGCGCTGGGCTACCTGCATGCCCGCGAACGGCTCTGGTCCATGGATCTGTTGCGACGCGCCGCCGAGGGGCGACTCTCCGAGGTCCTCGGCAGCTCGACGATCGAGTCGGACCGGTATCTCAGGTCGCTCGATATCGTCCGTTCCGCCAATGCCGGCCTGGCCACCATGCCGCCGGCTACCCGCGCGCTCCTCGATGCCTACGTGCATGGCATCAACGCCTGGATCGCCTCACCCACGCGGCCGCTGCCGCCCGAGTTCCGCATCCTGCGCTACGTCCCCGAGCCCTGGATCGCGCGGCAGTGCTTCGAGATCGCCCGCATCATGGCGTGGGATCTCCAGGCCGGCACCACCGAGCTGCGCCTGGCGCGCGCCGAAGCGCGCATCGGTCCTGACCGGATTCGCGATCTCTTTCCACCTAACGATTCTACTGGCCCAACCATCATTCAGCCGGGCACCGGCACCTGGAAGGGGACTCGGCGTTCGAGGACGGCGGCGCGAGAGGAGGGGGGCGCAGGAGAGTATGCTCGGAGGCAGAATGCCGGAGATGACTTCGCTCGCCGAGCGACTCTCCGAAGCCCCCCTCTCCTCGTGTCGCCGTCCTCGTACCTCGCCGCGTCAGAGATCCCGGTCGTTCCGGAATTGGCTGAGCGGATACTGGACTGGGCGGCAATGAGCCGCGCCTCGAACTCGTGGGTCATCGGCGGCAGCCGCACGGCGTCGGGGAAGCCGATCCTGGCCAATGATCCACACCTCGACCTGCGCGCCCCGTCGCTCTGGTATCTGGCCGTCATCGCGAGCCCGGGCTTCGACGTCGCGGGCGCGACGATACCGGGACTTCCCGGTGTCATCCTCGGCCACAACCGCCGCATCGCCTGGGGGTGGACCAACCTGGGCGCCGATGACGTCGACTACGTGATCGAGCGCTTCAACGCCGACACGTCGCAGGTGCTGACCACCGGCGGCTGGCGGCCGGTCCAGGTGGTGCGTGACTCGATCATGGTCAAGGGCGCCGCCGCGGTGCCGTTCACGATGCGGCGCACGGCCCACGGGCCGATCGTCGGCGCGTCACCCCAGCCCGGGACGGCGGCGTCAGGCGAGGTGCGGCTGCTGGCGCTGCGCTGGAATGCCCACGATCCCAGCGACGAGGCCAGCGCGGTGCTGATGCTCGACCGCGCCGGCACCTGGGACGAATTTCTCGCCGCCGCGCGGCTGCTCAAGGCGCCGGAGCAGAGCTGGATCTACGCCGATGTAGATGGCAACATCGGCTACACCGCTACGGGCAACGTGCCGGTGCGGCGCAACGGAAACGGGCTGCTGCCGACCCCGGGCTGGACGGACGAGGGCCATTGGGATCGGTACCTCGATTTTGACGAGCTGCCCAGGACCTTCAATCCGCCCGAAGGATTCATCGTCACCGCCAACAACCGGG
This sequence comes from Gemmatimonadales bacterium, assembly GCA_036493755.1. GTDB lineage: Bacteria > Gemmatimonadota > Gemmatimonadetes > Gemmatimonadales > JACORV01 > DASXPG01. The sequence goes on along the minus strand of DASXPG010000119.1, from coordinate 2,285 downwards.
TAATCGGCGCCGAATATCCATTCGCCGTCACCGCGGACTGGGAAGTCGGCTATCGCGCCGCGAGAATCCGTGAGCTGATTTTGACGCACGCCGCGCGACTCACGACGCAGGACGTTCAATCCATGCAGATGGACACCGTGGATGTTTTCGCGCGGTGGGCCAAGCAGCTCGCGGCGAAGGCCGCCGACTCCGCGGGGCAAGCGGACGTCGGCCGGCAACTACGGGCGTGGGACGCGACGATGGGGTCGGATCGCACCGAGCCGACGGTGTTCTGGCTCTGGTATCGCAACCTTCAGCGCGCCACTCTCGAGGACGATCTGGGCGGGACCTATGCCCCCGGCAACGTATTCCAGTCCTGGCTGCGCGCCGGCGCGAGTCCCTGGTTCGATGATCTGCGCACTCCGGCGCACGAGGATCTTGCCGCTCTCTCGCTGCGTGCCATGCGCTCGGCGATCATCGAAGCCCACGGCCGGCGCTGGGGCGCGATCCACACCACCGTCTCCGACCACGCCCTGGGCTCGGTGGCGCCGCTCGAGATGCTGTTGCGGCTCAACATCGGCCCGGCGCCGCGTGCCGGCTCGCTCTACACCGTGGACGTCGCTGATTTCGGCGCCCGGCCACCCTTCGTCAATACCCACGCCGCTTCGTTTCGGCAGGTCGTGGATCTGGCCAATCCGGCGAGCGCGGGGATGATCATTACCAGTGGTGAATCGGGCAATCCGATATCAAGGCACTATCGGGACCAGATGCAACCTTGGTGGGATGGCCGACTGGCGCCGGTCACCCTGGGCAAGGATGCCGGCGCCACTGGATCGGTGCTGATTCTGGGAAACTAGGCGGGAGAATCAGAATACTGATCTCTGATTCTCCCGCCTGGTCTTATGGCTGGAGCGAGGTGAAGAAGTTGGCGACGTTGAAGCCGACCGGGTCGATCTCGTAGTACCGGTTCCGGTCATACCGCCCGGTGGTCGGGAAATACGGAGGCGGCGTCTGGAAGGCGCAGATGTCGTAGGCGTACCGCTTGGTATAGCCGGTCTGGCCCGAGGTACCGACACCACCGCGCATCTGCTGGATCAATCCGCCGGTGAGCGCCAGGCAACCACGACCCCAGGCGTTACCGGCGCAGGGCTGCTGCGTCGTACCGCCGTTACCATAGTTCTCGGCGGAAAACGAGGCGAGCGTCAGCAGCACGCCTTGTAACGTCTCGTCCGTAGTGCGGCCGTAGTTCCGCGCCGTGGAAGAGGGATCGAGGGCATTGCCGGAGGAATAATCCCATGGCGCGTTGATGGTGTTGTCGGCCATCAGGATCGAGTCCTGCGAGATCAGCCCCAGAATGTTGGCGGCGGTGCAGGGCGCCGAGCCGGGGGCGATGGCGTACTTCAGGTTGTCGCCGATCATGATCTGACCGGTGGCGGCGATGGTCAGCTTGGCATCGAGGACGCCGCTCAGCATCACCCGGCCGTTGATGAAGAGCACGCCCTTGGTATTGATGTTCATCGAGCGCGACAGCGGCCAGAGATAGTTGGCCTGGAGCGTCCGGTTGGCCACCGAAGTGTCGGCCGTACCCGACGCGATGTTCTTGAGGCCCGCGATCACCCGCGCATCAGGGGTGTTGGTGTACAGCAGCCATTTCCCGAACTGATCGGCCGGGACGAAGGTGTTGCGCAGGGGCGCGGTACCGATGATGGCCGCCGCGACGTTGAGGTGATCGTCGCCACCGAGCCAGCACTGGTAGGCGCCGGTGTTGGTGTTGGTCAACGACTCGACCCCGGCCGCGGCGCTCGGCGTTGCCGAGCCGGTGTGGGCCGCACCAAGGCCGTAGGTCAGCAGCAGGTTCGACTTGAAGTGCTGCCGCGCCGTGAAGAAGACGGAGCCATGGTAGTGCCCGCAGTTGTACGAGTTGGTATCCGGGCGATTGATCCGGTCGGCGCTGACGTAATCGGTGTTCACGACACCGGTATCCTGGTAGACCCGGTAGAACCCTTCGTCGGGACCGGTGACCTTGCCGTCGCCGTCGAGGTCGAGGGCAACGAACTGAATGCGCAACCGGGGACGGCGCAGCGTGCCGCCGGCCGGCTCGGTGTACGACATGCCGCCGGCATTGGCGTAATTCTGGAGCAGGTTGAGCTGGGTGATCGTCGGCATGGGGATGATGGTCCCGTGCTCGGTGTACCCGGCGTCGAACTGCCCGTAGGGCTTGCCGGTGATGATGCCGCCCACTTCAACGGAGCTGTGGAAATGCACGCCGGTGTTGTAGATGCAGACGCTGTCATTGGTGTGCATCG
>DASXPG010000118.1:0-7072 GCA_036493755.1 Gemmatimonadales bacterium | reverse complement strand
AGGTCGCGGTTGTTGGCCAGCGCGATGCGGACCAGCGACACCAGCTGGGTATCGCGCAGGACCTGGATCCACGCCATGGCGCCGGTAGTGTCGAGCGCCGGCGGCGCCGTGGCCACGCCGCTGGCCGCCGTCAGCGAGTCGAGAAACGGCCGGTCGGCGGTGGATGGCGCGGCCGAACGGGCGTCGCCTTGCGGCTGAAGCCGGGGATGCGTCGAAGGGCCGATCGCGCAGCCGGCGACCAGCAAGACCAGAGCCAGTGCTGGTTTCGCGGTGCCGCGGGCTGAGAGCCCGCTCTCGGCAAGCCAGGCGCTGAAGCGCCCCCGTGTCTGAATGCTCATGCTGTCGCCTTGCCGCGCTCGGAGATTTTGCGGATCACCGCGAAGAAGAGCGGGATGAAGAACACGCCGACCATGGTTGCCGCGAGCATGCCGGCGAAGACGCCGGTGCCCAGCGAATGGCGGCTGGCCGCGCCCGCGCCCGACGCGATCATCAGCGGGCTCACGCCCAGGATGAAGGCGAAGGACGTCATCAGGATCGGCCGGAAACGCTCGCGCGCCGCCTCGACGGCCGCCTCGTGGATCGACATCCCCTTGTGCCGCAGCTCGCTGGCGAACTGCACGATCAGGATCGCGTTCTTCGCCGCGAGACCCACCACGGTGATCAGGCCGATCTGGAAGTAGACGTCGCTGGGCTGGCCCCGCAGGAAAATGCCGAGGTAGGCGCCCGCGATCCCGAAGGGGACGCCGAGCAGCACGGCGAAGGGCACCGACCAGCTCTCGTAGAGCGCCGCCAGCACCAGGAAGACGATGATGATCCCCAGCCCGAAGACGAAACCGCTCTGCCCCACCGAGGCGCGCTCCTGGTACGACTGGCCGCTGTAAGCGCCGCCGATGCCCAGCGGGGCGTACTTGTCGGCCAGCAGCTTGTCGATGGCATTGAGCATCTCGCCCGAGCTGCGCCCCGGCCGCGGCGCGCCGGTGACCAGCGCCGAGGTGAAACCGTTGAAGCGGTTCACGATGCTCGGCCCGGTGCGCATCTGGGTGCGGACCAGGGTGCCTAACGGGACCATCTCGCCGCTGTTGTTGCGCACGTAGAACCGGTTGATATCCTCGGGGCGCTGCCGGAACTGCGACTCCGCCTCGATCTGCACCCGGTAAGTGCGCCCGTACATGTTGAAGTCATTGACGTAGAGCGTCGAGAGCATCGACTGGAGTGTCGAGAAAATCGCCGCCGGCCCGACGCCACGTGCCTGCGCCGCTTCGCGGTCCACGTCCACGTACACCTGCGGAACGTTGGTCCGGATGAAGCTCGCGGCCCCCTGCACTTCGGGGAGCTGGTTGGCGTCCTGCACGAACTGCTGCGCGAGTTGGGCGAACTGGCGGATATCCATGCCGGTGCGGGCCTGGAGATTCAGCTCCAGCCCCGACGTGGTGCCCAGCCCCGGCACTTCGGGAAAGTTGAAGGCGAAGGCCAGCGCTTCCTTGATCTGGAAGAAGCCGCCGTTCACCCGCGGGAGAATCCGGTCCAGGCTGTTCTTGCTGCCCCGCTCGTCCCAGGGCTTGAGCCGCGCGAACAGGGTCGCGCTGTTGGTCTGGTTCGAGCCGGTCAGCAGGTCGAACCCGACCAGCGCCACGACCGCTTCGATCCCCGGGTCGTGGAGCATGATCTGCTCGACCTGGCCGGTGACCGCCTCGGTGCGGTGGATCGACGCCGCGTCGGGAAGCTGGACGCCGACCACGAAGAATCCCTTGTCCTCGTTAGGCAGGAACCCGCCGGGGACGTGCTGGGCCAGGATGACGGCCAGCACCACCAGCACCGCGAAGCCCGCCAGGAACGGCCGGGGCCGGTCCATCATATGGCCGGCCCGGCGCAGGTATCCACCGGTGACGCCGTGGAACCACTGGTTGAACCGGCGCGCCCAGCCCGGTTCCTGAGCCCCCTCACCGGTTCCCGGCGCATGCCGCAGCAGCGCGGCGCAGAGCGCCGGCGTCAGCGTCAGCGCCACAAGGCCGGAGAGCACCACCGCGATCACCACGGTGATGGCGAACTGCTTGTAGAGCGCGCCGGTGATGCCCGGCACGAAGCCGACGGGTATGAACACGGCGCAGAGCACGATCACGATCGCGATCAGCGCCCCCGAGACCTGCCGCATCGCCTTGTCGGCCGCGGCCCGGGCGCTCAGATGCTCCTCGGCCATGATGCGTTCGACGTTCTCGATCACCACGATGGCGTCGTCCACCACGATGCCGATGGCCAGCACCAGCGCGAATAACGTCAGCACGTTGATGGAAAAGCCCAGCGCGCTGAGTCCCAGGAACGTGCCCACGATGCTGACCGGGACCGCCAGCACCGGGATCAGCGTGGCCCGCACGCTTTGCAGGAAGACGAAGACCACCAGCGTCACCAGCGCCATCGCTTCCAGCAGCGTGATGATCACTTCGCGGATCGACTCGCGCACGAAGGGTGTGGTGTCGAAGGGAATCACGAAGCGGATGCCGGGCGGGAAGTTGCGGCCCAGCTCCGCCATGCGCTTGACGATCAGCTCCTTCACCGCGAGCGCATTGGCGCCCTGCCGCTGGTAGACGAGAAAGGGCGCGATGGGCTGGCCGTTGTAGCGGCCGATGGCATCGTAGCTGTTCGAGCCGAGGTGCACGTTGGCGACGTCGCCGAGCCGGACGATCGAGCCGTTGGGCCGGGCGCGCAGGATGACGCTGTCGAACTGCGCGGGGCTGACGAGCCGTCCCGCCGAGGTCACGGGCAACGTGAGCTCGGTGCTGGCGGGCGCCGGCTCGCGGCCCAGGCGGCCCGCGGGGTTGGTGGCGTTCTGCTCGCGCACCGCGTTGGCCACATCCTGCACCGTGATGCCGAGCTGCGCCATCTTGTCGGGATCGAGGCTCAGCAGCATCGAGAATTCGCGTCCGCCGAAAACCTGCGCGTTGCCGACGCCGGGAATGCGGCGCAGCTCATCCTCGACGTAGAGCTTGGCGTAATTGTTGAGGTACGCGATGTCGTAGCGAGGATCGTCCGACACCAGGCCGCCGACCAGGAGAATGTCGGTCTGGGCCTTGGTGATGGTGATGCCGTTGCGGACCACTTCCTGCGGCAGCTGCGGCTCGGCCAGCTTGACGGCGTTCTGCACGTCCACCGCGGCGAGGTCCTGGCTGCGCGAAATATCGAAGTAGACCTGCAGGTTCATCACGCCGTCGGATGAATTCGACGACTTGAAGTAGAGCAGTCCGTTGAGCGCGCTGAGCTGCTGCTCGATCGGCGCGGCGACGGCCTGGGCCACCGCCTCGGCATTGGCGCCGGGATAGACGGCCGTGACCTGCACCGCCGGCGGCGTGATCTGCGGATAGCGGGTGATCGGCATCGTGCGCAGCGCGAAGATGCCGAGGATGGTGATGATGATCGAGATCACGCCGGCGAAAACCGGCCGGCGGATGAAGAAGTACTCGCCGCGCTGATCGGGCGCGGCGGGATTTTCGGGCGGGTGACTCATCGGGCCGCCGGAGCCGGACGGACAGGTGCGGCTGACGGCCGCGCCGGAGCCGGACGGACAGGTGCGGCCGACGGTCGCGCCGGAGCGGCTCCCGGAGCCGCGGGATGGGCCGGCGTGGCCGCGCCGCTGTCGGCCAGCGGCGTCGGCTTCACCTTGCGGCCGGGCATCACTTTCTGGAGACCGTCGACGATGACCCGGTCGCCGGCGGCCAGGCCCGAGTCGACTTCGATGTCGGAACCCTGCACGTCGCCGGTGATGACGTCCCGCACCGTGGTCGAATCGTTAGGCAGCACGAGGTAGACGCTCTGCCGTCCCATGGCGCTGGTGACGGCGCGCTGGGGGACGAAGATCGCATTGGCGTGGACCAGGCCCTGCAACCGCACCCGGACGAACTGCCCGGGGACCAGCGCGTGGTCGGCGTTGGCAAACGTCGCGCGCCAGGCCTGGGTACCGGTCTGCGAATCAGCGACGGGGTCGATGAAATCGATCTTCCCGGTGCGCGGCAGCACCGAGCCGTCCGCCAGGGTGAGCTGCACCCGGGCGCTACCCCCGGGCGCCAGCGCGCGGGCGATGGCCGGATCGCGGCGCCAGGCCAGGAGCTGCTGGGCCGATGGCCGGAAGGTGATGTAGACGGGATCGAGGGCGTCGATGGTCGTCAGGATGTCGGCCGAGCCGGTGACGCGCGATCCGACGACGAATGCCGCGCGGCCGGCGCGGCCGGCAAGCTGCGCGCGGACGATGGTGTCGTCGTAGTCCTTTTTGGTCCGATCCACCTGGCCGCGTGCCGCCTCGACCGCCGCGTGTGACCGATCGAGCTCGGCCTGCGCGTCGTCCACGTCCTTGCGCGAGACGGCGTTGTCGGCGAGGAGGGGCCGGAGCCGCGCGATGTTGCGCTCGGCGTTGGCCGCGCGGGCCTGCGCATCGGCGAGCTGGGCCTGGGAGCTGTGGTAGTTGGCGGCGTACTGGGTGGTGTCGATGCGGAAGAGCACCTCTCCCGCGGTCACCATCGAGCCCTCGACGTAAGGACGCTCGAGAATCACGCCGGTGACCTGCGAGCGCACCTGGACGCTGCGCGATGCCTGCACGTCGCCCATGAGTTCCACCGGCAACTCGGCCGACCGGGGCTTGATGGTGACGACCGTGACTTCCGGCGGCGGCATCACGAAACCCTGCTGCTTCTTGCAAGCGGTTATCGAGAGGATCGCCAGCGAGAGAATCAGGCGGGGGAGCGGAAGGGCGGCGTTCGAGCGTAACACGAGCTTCTCCAGTTCATCACGGCGGTAATCGTTCTAGTCATCCCGGGTTCGACAGTTCCGGGCCGCAGAGCTTACGGGTTTTATTCGGGTACGGCAAGGCCATCCCCGAGGGATCGTTCAGTGCTGAATTAAATGGGGCGTTGTCGTTCTGGCAACCCGGCCTTCTGTGCGCATCATGGGTCGAAATAGGACCCCGGTAATGGTATAGCGTCAGAAACGATGGAAGTTGCTTTGTGAGAGCGAGTTAGCTACGTTTCGTGACTCTTTTCGGAGCATACATGGTCGAGGCATTCGATTTCGAAGAAGGTGGCCGCACCTACTCCTGCAAGATCGAACGTCAGAAGGGCTCCATCATGGACGGCTGGTGGTGGTTCATCGTCAGTGGCGATGGGCACCGCTATGCGCCGTTCCAGGCAGCCCGCGGCGATACGCAGACGTCGGTCCGGACGCGCATCCTCGAATACCACATGAATCGTCTGGCGCGCCGCGCGGCGCCGCCGGTTGCACGCAACCATTGGGGCAAGCCCCGCAAGGATGCCCCGCCGCCAGCCGATGGCCAGCCGGGCCAACCAGGCCAGCCCGGCCAGCAGAAAAAGGCGTAAGGAAATCGACGCGGCGGCCCCGGAAAACCGGGGCCGCTAAGTTTTCGTTAAGACGCCGCCGCTCGTTAGGTTCGTGCCCTGAGTCACCAAAGCGCGAATCGGCACTTGTATCGGGACCCCACCCTGGCGACTGTTCAGTATCCTAACGATTCACCTGTCCCGATGCGATTCAACAATCCCCGTACGGAGATCGTAAGCCTTACATGGCCACCAAGAGAAAGTCTCGCGCTGCCGCGTCGGGCCGGAGAGGTATCAGCCGGATCGACCAGGAATCCACTCGCACCCACGGCTGGTTCGTGCGCGTTGGGTATTACGAGGACAAGAAGGGCACCTATCGCGCCCGCCACACGAAATTCTTCGGCGACGCCAGCAATGGCGGCAAGAAGAAGGCCCTCGCGGCGGCGGAGCGGTTCGTGAAGCAGGCGGACCGCAAGAAGAAGCGCTAGGAGCTTCAGTCAGCATGGGCGGGGCGAGCCGGGCTCTCACCCGCCCGCTCGCCGTCATGGTTGCCCTGGCCCTCGCGGCGCATCCCGCGCGGGCCCAGAACCACCGCCCACCGATCTACCAGGATCCCGCACGTCCCGTCGCCGTGAGGGTGCAGGATCTTCTGCGCCGCATGACGCTCGAAGAAAAGTTCTGGCAGCTCTTCATGATCCCGGGCGATCTCGACAACCCGGCCCACGACTACTCGCACGGCATCTTCGGACTCCAGATCAACACCCTCCCCGCGGGCGACAGCTCGGCCGGCGCGGCGAAGGCACATGCCGAGCGGATCAACGCCATCCAGCGCTACTTCGCCCTGCATAACCGGCTCGGCATTCCGATCATCCCATTCGAAGAAGCCGTGCACGGCTTGCCCCGCCCCGGCGCCACGATTTTCCCCCAGGCCATCGCGCTTGCAGCGACCTGGGACACGGCGCTCATGGAACGGGTCGCCGGCGCGATCGCCGACGAGACGCGCCGCCGCGGTATCCGGCAGGTTCTGTCGCCGGTGATCAACGTGGCGAGCGATGTGCGCTGGGGACGGGTCGAAGAGACCTACGGCGAGGATCCATTTCTGGTCTCCCGTATGGGCGACGCGTTCGTCCGGGCCTTCGAGGAATCGGGCGTCATCGCGACACCCAAACATTTTGTGGCCAACGTGGGCGAAGGAGGGCGCGACAGCTACCCGATCGAGGTCAGCGACCGGCTGCTCGCGGAAGAGTTTTTCCCGCCCTTCGAAAGCGCGCTGCATCGCGCCCATGCCCGCTCGATCATGACCGCCTACAACTCCGTCGACGGTGTTCCGGCAACCCAGAACCACCAGCTGCTGACCGAGGTGCTGAAGCACCGGTGGGGCTTCACCGGCTTCGTGATATCGGATGCCGCGGCGACCGGCGGCGCGACGGTGCTTCATATGACCGAGCCGAGCACGCCGGTGGCGGCGCAACATGCCTGGGAGGCGGGGCTGGACGTCGTTTTCCAGTCGTCGTGGGAGCAGTACCGGCCGTACTGGAATGCGGTGCAACGCGGACTGGTGTCGCCCCGGATCATCGACGCCGCGGTCGCGCGGGTACTGCGCGCCAAGTTCGAGCTGGGTCTCTTCGAGCATCCGTATGTCGATCCCGACAGCGCCCCGGCCGATGCCGCGGCGCATCGCGCTCTCGCGCTCGATGCGGCACGCCAGGGCATGGTGCTGCTCCGCAATGAGGGCGGCGTTTTGCCGTTAGGCGCCG
>DASXPG010000117.1:0-7523 GCA_036493755.1 Gemmatimonadales bacterium | reverse complement strand
CATCTGCGAACGCTCGGGTCCGGGCTATCGGATCGTTGCGGTGCCTGCTTTGCCGGCGCTGAAGGAGCCCGACCTTTTCTGGCGGGAATTGTTGCGCTACGGGCGTGCCCGCCGGGCACTTCAACTCATTGTGGGAAGATGCTCGGACGATCCACCTGGAATCGAGGGCCCCGCGGTCATCGACCGCAGCATTGAATACCGCGCCGAGCTGGCGAGGCTGGGTTCTGATGGCCAGTCGGGCGGCGACGCCAATCAAGGGCCTGATGGTTTCGCGCTCCGGACTCTCGAGCCGGGTGCGGCAGTACTCCGTCACCTGGAGCTGGTCCGCGACGCCGCCACGCCGGACGCGGGATCGTCGGTGTTGCCCGGCGAGTCCGAGCGAGGGAATGCCGCGGCATTGCTGTCGGCGGGAGCGGCAGAGCTCTGGCAGGCCGGCAGTGGCGATGGCGTCGAGGCATCGGTGCTGGTCTGTCTCTCGTCACGAGGCGCCGCTATTCACTCGATCGGCGCATCTCGGCTCGGGCGGACTGGAGGCGCATCGCAATTCCTGCTCGGCATGCTGCAGCGGCGGCTGCGCGAGCGTGGTGTGACCCGCCTGGTGCTCGGCGCCGCCGATGAGTCCGATACCTGGCGCGAGGCGCTTTTCGCCGGCTGCGCGACTGATCGGATGGAAACCTCGACCCGGTATTTCGCGCTCGCGGCCGGCTGGCGCCGAAAGGCCGGTTCCGCATTGCGCCTGCTCAGGGAGAACCCTGGGTCGCTCGGTCGCTTTCTCTTCGGCCGTGTCGAGCATTTCGTCGCCTATTCGGCGCCTCCGGCGCAGGTCGAGGCCCCTGAGCTCCACCCCGATCTCTCCTTGCGCCGGCTCACCGATGACGACTTCGCCGCCATGATCCAGCAGGCGCCCGAGACGAGAGTGCTGCGCGATCGCGCCCGGGTGTTCGGAGCTGATACCGCGTACGGAGTCTTCGCCGGCGGCGTATTGGCGCACGTGTCCTGGCTGGTCGATGCCGAGCGCGACCGCCACAACCGGATCCGCAACGTGCGTCTGCGCTCCGGCGAGGGCGAAATCGGACCCTGCACCACGCTGCCGGCCTTTCGGGGCCGGGGCATCTATCCCTGGGTGATCCGCTCGCTGTGCGGAGTCGCCGCGGAACGAGGTCTCACTCGCGTCTTCATGATCACGCGCGATTCCAACGCGGCCTCGCAGCGAGGCATCGAGAAGGCAGGGCTGACGCGCTGCGGCAGTATCTATCGGTTGGTCCCCACCTATCTTTCGGGCCCGGGAATCACGTGGCGAGGTCATCGAGTGACGCTCGCGCTCAGACGATGGCTGGGACACAGGGATGGGGAGACGCGGCAAGGATGATCCGGAAAGTGCTGGGTGCGGTCCGTTCGGCCCGCGAATATTCGATGCTCCCTCCCCAGGCGCGGGAAGCCATTCGCGCCGATCGCAGCGGATTGCCGCTTCATGATCCGGGAAACGTCGTCGCCGTCGCCGAAGCCCTCGCCTGGCTGTGCCGGGCGCAGGATCGCTCATCCAGCGTCGATGGCGGCGTGGCCCGGCATTTCAGCCTGGTCAGCGGCTGGTCGTCATCGTATCCCGAGACCACCGGCTATATCATCCCCACCTTCTTCGAGTGCGCGGAAGCGCTGGGTCGCGCGGATCTGCGGGATCGCGCGCGCCGGATGCTTGACTGGCTGGTATCCATACAGCTTCCCGACGGCTCCTTTCAGGGCGGGATGATCGACCAGCAGCCGGTCGTGGGGGTGGTCTTCAATACCGGACAGATACTCATGGGTCTTTCGCGCGGGGCACGCGAATGGGGTGGTCTGTACGCGACCGCGATGCGCCGCGCCGCCGACTGGCTGGTCGGGGTCCAGGATGCTGATGGAGCATGGCGCCTGGGGCAGTCACCCTTCGCGCTCGCCGGCAGCAAGACCTACGACATGCACGTCGCCTGGGGGTTGCTCGAGGCGGCGCGCGTGGAGCCGCGGGAGTCCTGGTCGCGCGCGGCACTGGCCAACATCGCGTGGGGGATCTCCCGCCAGCGCGCCAATGGATGGATCGAGGCTTGCTGCCTGTCGGATCCGCTTCGGCCCCTGACGCACACCCTGGGCTACGCGCTGCGGGGAATGCTGGAAGGATTCCGCTTCAGCGCAGACCGTGCGCTCCTCGATGCGGCACTGCGCACTGCCGAAGGTCTGCGCGGTGCGCTTACCCCGGAAGGCTTTCTTCCCGGCCGCCTCGACGAGCGGTGGCATGCAGCCGCTCGTTGGTCCTGCCTGACCGGTGCGGTACAGATCGCGTACTGCTGGCTGGCATTGTTCGTCGAGACCGGCGACGTCCGGCTGCGCGATGCCGCGTACGCCGCCAATGCCTGGGTGCGGCGCACCCAGGCCGTGGTCGGCGATCCCGATCTGCGGGGCGGTATCAAGGGCTCATTCCCGGTCAACGGTGAGTATTGCCGGCTCGAGCTGCCTGACTGGGCGGCAAAATTCTATATCGACGCACTCCGTCTCGAGGACGAAGTCCGAGCGGGTACCGCCGCCCCGGCTCACCCGATAACGAGACAGTCGTGAGCGATTTGCTCTCCATCGAATCGCATGTTAACGAACGCGCCTGGGATGATCAGATCGCAGCGGCCGGCGGCAGCGTCTTCCACACCTCGGCATGGGCCGCGTACGGCGCGGCCGAGCGGCCGGGATCCCGGCCGCTGTTTGTCCGGCTTGCATCCCGGGACGGCGCGCTGCGCGCGGCCGCGGTGGTCTTCGAGCTGCGGTCTTCCCGGTGGTGGCTGGGGCCGTTCAGCGGGGAGCAGTGGACCGACAGTTATCCCGTCGCCGCGTCCGGAGATGAGGGTGCGGCGGCAGAACTGATCCGCGCCCTCGCGGCCCAGGATCGTGGAGCGGTGGAGCTCACCATCGGCAGCTTTGGCTCGACCCGCGGCGGCGTCGACCTGCGCTCGCTCGGATTCGAGACCTGGGATCGGCTGGAGTTCGAGATCCAGCTCGATCCGCCCGAGGAAGCCATTTTCGGCGCGATGGACAAGATCCGGCGGCAGAAAATCCGGAAGGCCGAAAAGCGGGCTATCGTGGTCGCGGATCTGACGTTGCCGCAGGGACTGCTCGATCTCCGTCGGCTCCAGGCCGAATCGGCGGCGCGGATCACGGGGCGGGGCGGCCCGCAGATCGGCCGTGCCGCCGATGCCGACGCGGATCCGGTGCGAATACTCGTCGAGCGCGGGGCCGGCCGCATCGTCGGTGCGCTGCTCGATGGTGAGTGCGTCAGCGCCGGCTTCTTTACCCGATTCGGCGACCTCGTCTACTACACCCTCTCGGGTCACGATGCCCGCGGACTCGAGTCCCAGGCTCCCACGCTCCTGCTCTGGGAGACGATGAAGCGCTATCGTGGAGAAGGAGCCAGGCGATTCAACCTTGGTGGCTGTTCGGCCAGTGCCCAGCGGCCGGATTCTCCGGAGCACGGCGTCTACAATTACAAGAAGGATTTCGGCAGCGTCGTCTCGACCTGCGTCAGTGGGCGCCAGATACTGCGGCCCGTGGTGCATCGTCTGCTCTCACGGCTGCGCGGGAGCCAGGCAAAAGGCGCTTCCTAGCGCGCGCTGTAGGCCGCCGCGGCCGGCGACTCGACATAGAGCCGGTGCCAGAGCTCGAAGCAGAAAAGACCCCAGAGAATCCCTTCGCGGTTATGCCGATGCTCGAAGTGGTCGGCGCACAATCCGCTCACGACGCCGGGATCGAAGAACCCCTGCTGCCGCACCCGCTCGGGACTCAACGCCTCCTCCAATCGCGGCCGCAGCTCGTGACGCAGCCACGACGCCGTCGGTCCGACGAAGCCGCGCTTCTTGGCCCGGAAATGCTCGGCCGGCAACCGCGAGCCGAGGGCGTCGCGCAGCAGCCGCTTGTTCTTCCAGAGGCCGATCTTGGTGCGGTCGGGCAGCGGATAGACCAGCTCGACGAGGCGGTGATCGACGAACGGCACCCGGGCCTCGAGCGAATGCGCCATCGACAAGCGGTCCCCCAGCAGCAGCAGGTCGTCGGGGAGATACGCCTTGTAGTCCATGTACAACGCGGCGTTGAGCCCGCGGGGTGAACCGCCGCCGGTCCAGATCTCGGTCAGCCGCCGGCGGCCGGCGTCCAGATGCACGCGCTCGCGCAGATGCGCCGCGTAGAGTCCGCCGCGCGCGGCGTCGGGAAGCCGGCTGACGAACCCCAGCAGCCGCTCTGGTGGCGTGGTATCGCGGGTGCGAAGGAAGCGCTTCAGCCGGTCGACGCCTAACGAGCCGTTGCGGGGCTCGGGTAACGCCTGTGCCAGCACGCTCGCCGAGGCCTGCATCACCGCCGGCATCCGGCCGATCATTTCGCCGGCCAGCAGCCCGATGTGGCGGCGGTAGCCGGCGAACAGCTCGTCGCCGCCGGTGCCGGTCAGCGCGACCTTGTATTCCTTCGCCACCGCCTGGGAAATCAGATACGTCGGCACCGACGATTCGTCGGCGTGCGGCTCGTCGAGCGCGCGGATCACCGGCTCGATGATGGTGTTCACATCGGGGTCGATGTCGATGACGCTCAGCTTCGCGCCATAACGGCCGGCCAGAAGCCGGGCCAGCGATGTCTCGTCGGCTTCCTCGGCCCCCACGCCGCGATAGCGCGCGGTGAACGCGTGCGGCACCTCGCCCGCCAGCGCCATCGAGGCCACCACCGCGGACGAATCGATGCCGCCGCTCAGGAACGCGGCGACCGGCACGTCGCTGACCAGGTGCGCCTTCACCGATTCGTCGAGCGCGTGCAGCACCGCTTCTTCCACGTCCGGCGGCGCTTCCCGGCGCTCGCGGGGCAGGTCCCAGTACTGCCGGACCGTGCTCTTCCCGTCTTCCCATTCCAGGGTGTGCCCGGGAAGCAGCTTGCGGACATCGCGAAACGGCGAGCCGGGAGCGGGGATGTATCCGATCTGGAAGTAGGTATCGAGCGCTTCCCAATCCAGCTCGCGATTGGTCAGCCCCGCGGCGACCAGTGCCTTCAGCTCCGACGCGAACGCGATTCCCCACGGTCCTTCGGCGATGTACAGCGGCTTGATCCCGAAGCGGTCGCGGGCCAGCAGCAGCTTGCGCCGCTTCGAATCCCAGAGCGCGAAGGCGAACATCCCGCGCAACGGCTCGACGCAGGCGGCGCCGCGATCCTCGTAGAGATGCGCGATGGTCTCGGTGTCGCTCTGGGTGACGAGGGTGTGGCCTTTCGCCAGGAGTCCGCTGCGAAGCTCATGGTAGTTGTAGACCTCGCCGTTATAGACCAGCCCGATGGTCTTGTCTTCATTGAAGACGGGCTGATGCCCGCCGGCGAGGTCGATGATCGACAACCGGCGCATCCCCAGGCCGGCCTGGCCCGACAGGAGCATGCCGTCGTCGTCGGGGCCACGGTGCCGGATGGCGTCCAGGAGCCCTGTGATCGTCTGGGCCGGGACCGGGCGAGCCGGGTCGCGGTGGACAAGGCCTACGATGCCGCACATTTTTCGGTCAGCGCTCGCAAGTCAATGAAGGACCTCAAGTTCAAGCGGTGGAGACCCCATAATAGTAATCGAGCCAACCCACGCGTGAGCGCGCCGGAACGAGTCATCCGGGTGCTCCATCTGCTGGCTCCGGCGCGCGAGGGCGGTCAGGAAACGGTGGTCCGTCTGCTGGGCCGTGGAATGAAATCGGCGGCAGATCTCGAAGCCGGAGTGCTGGTCCTCAACCAGATCGGCGGCGAGCATCCATTCGCCAGTGCCGCGCGGGCCGACGGTCTCGATGTCCGGGAAGTCCGATCCGGAGCACGGCATTACCTGCGCGAGGCCCGCGATGTTGCGGCGATGGCCCGCGAGGGAGGCTGGAATCTCCTCCACACCCATGGCTATCATGCAGACCTGGTGGGGCGCCTGGCTGCACGGCGCGCCCGGGTTCCGGTGATTGCCACCGCGCACGGTACCACGGGAGGCGGCTGGAAAAACCGCCTCTACGAGAAGCTGCAATGGTGGGCGTGGCGCGGCTTCGATCGCGTGATCGCCGTCTCGGCGCCGCTCGCCGCGCGTATGGAAGCATCGGGCATCGATTCGGCTCGCGTCGTGATGATCCGCAATGCCTTCGAGGCCGGACCATCCCTGACCCGTGCCCAGGCGCGCGAGCGGCTCGGCGTACCTGCCGAAGGACAACGTGTCGGCTGGGTCGGGCGGCTCGATGTCGAGAAGGGCCCCGACGTGATGATCGACGCCCTGGCCGAGCTGCGGCGTAAGGATGTGTCGCTGTCGATGATCGGCCGCGGGCCGATGGAGCCGGCTCTGCGCGAGCAAGCGCGGACGCGCGGCATCGACGCCCAGGTCTCGTGGCATAACGCCGTGAGGGGCGCCGCGGAGCTGATGCCGGCCTTTGATCTATTCGCAATGAGCTCGCGAACCGAGGGAACGCCGATGGTGCTGTTCGAAGCGATGAGCGCGGAGGTACCCGTCGTCACAACGTCGGTCGGGGGAGTCCCTGACGTCGTCACCGCCAAGGAGGCGCTGCTGGTTTCGGCCGAGCGGCCCGCGGATCTGGCATCGGCCATGGCCGCGGCCCTGGACGACGCCCCGGCGTCGCGCGCGCGGGCCGCGTCGGCGCGCGCGAGACTGGCGCGCGATTTCGGACTCGCGCCGTGGATCGAGCGGCACCGCCGGCTCTACGACGACGTGCTCCAATCACACGAGCAGTCACGCTGATCATGGAATTGACCGCGGAAATCGTCCTCGCTGCGGCCGTGCTGGTCTTTGGCTACAGCTATTTCGGCTACCCGGTGCTGCTCTGGATCGTCGCACGTACCCGGCCCCGGCCCGCGGCCCTCGCCGAGCCGGCCGAATGGCCGCAAATCAGCATCACCGTGCCGGCGTACAACGAGGAGCGCTCGATTCGCGCTACCCTGGAGCGGATACTGGAGCTCGATTATCCCGCCGACCGCCGGCAGATCCTCGTGGTGTCGGATGCATCGACCGATCAGACCGACGACATGGTCCGCGAATTTGCCTCGCGGGGCGTCGAGCTGCTGCGCATGCCGGAGCGCGGCGGGAAGACGGCGGCGGAAAATGCGGCGCGGGCGCTGCTGACCGGCGAGATCGTGGTGAACACCGATGCCTCGGTGCGCATCGAAAAACATGCGCTGAAGCCTCTGATCCGCGCTTTCCTCGATCCCGCGGTGGGTGTTGCGTCGGGCCGCGATGTCAGCGTCGCGCGGGTCGACGATACCGCCAACCTTGGCGAGTCGGGCTACGTCGGCTACGAGATGTGGGTGCGGTCGCTCGAAACCAGCGTGTCGAGCATCGTCGGCGCGTCGGGATGCTTCTACGCTATCCGCAAGCCGCTGCACATGTCGCTGGTGCCGGTCGCGCTGAGCCGCGACTTCGCGGCCGCGCTGATCGCCAGCGAGCATGGCTTCCGTGCCGTCAGCGTCAACGAGGCGGTCTGCTTTGTCCCGCGCTCATCGAGCCTCCAGGCCGAGTATCGCCG